>CP031585.1:1820384-2121346 GCA_003217735.2 Marinibacterium anthonyi
AGGATCTGGAGGCGAACATCCTGTGCACGATGAACGTCAAGATGCTGGGCGTGAAGACCATCTGGGTCAAGTCGCTGAGCCGGACGCATCACCGGATCCTGTCCAAACTGGGCGCCGACCGGATCATCGAACCCGAACAGGAAATCGGCCGCCACATCGCGCAGAAGCTGCACAATCCGCTGGTGCGGGATTATGTCAGCCTGGGCAACGGGTTCCACGTGGTAGATTTCCAGGTGCCCGAAAGCCTGGACGGCAAGCCCCTGGAAGAGGTGCGCCTGAAGGAGGCCTTCGAGCTGCGCGCGCTTGGGGTGATGCGCGGCGGCACGTTCATTTCGTGCGAGTCCGGCGCGGCGCTGCTGAAATCCGATGACAAGCTGCTGCTTCTGGGGCGGCGCGAGAACCTGCGCCAGTTCGGCGACAGTCTCTGAGCATGCTGTTTTCACGGCCCAGGCCCGGCGCGCGGATCCACGTTCCGCCGCCCGCCATCCTCGCCGCGCTGTACGGGGCGCTGGTGCTGATCGGGGCGGGGCTTTTGAAACTGCCCGTCGCGGCGGTGGCGCCGGTCACCTGGTCCGACGCGCTGTTCACCGCGACTTCGGCGGTGACGGTGACGGGGCTGGCGGTTCTGGACACCGGCAGCCAGCTGACCTTTTTCGGGCAGGTGGTGATCATGGTGTTGATCCAGCTGGGCGGGCTGGGGTTGATGACCTTTGCCGTGCTGGTGCTGTCGATGCTGGGCCTGCGGGTCAGCCTGTCGCACCGGATCTTCCTGCGCGAGGATCTGAACCAGACCTCGCTGAGCGATCTTCTGAAGCTGGTGCGCGGCATCCTGAAGGTGGTGCTGATCTGCGAAGGGGCGGGGGTTGTCCTGCTGTCGCTGGTCTTCGTGCCGGAGTTCGGCCTGCCGCGCGGACTGTGGTTCGCGCTGTTTCACACCATATCGGCCTTCAACAACGCGGGCTTCGCGCTGTTTCCCGACAGCCTGTCGGCCTGGGTGGGCAACCCGGTGATCAACATCGTGATCCCGGCGCTGTTCATCTTCGGCGGGCTGGGCTTCATCGTCGTGCGCGAACTGTCCGGCAAACCGTCCTGGCGGGTCTATTCGCTGCACACCAAGCTGATGATCGTCGGCACGCTGGGCCTGATCGTGTGGTCGGTGCTGGGCTTTGGCGCGCTGGAATGGACCAATCCGGGCACGCTGGGCGGGCTTTCGTTCGGCGACAAGCTGTGGGCCAGCTGGTTCCAGGGCGTGACCACGCGGACCGCCGGGTTCAACACGATCGACATCGCCGCCATGCATGACAGCACGGCGATGATGTTCATGTCGCTGATGGTGATCGGCGGGGGCAGCACATCGACCGCCGGGGGCATCAAGGTCACCAGCTTCATCGTGCTGATCCTGGCCACCATCGCCTTTTTCAAGCGCCGCACCCAGCTGCACATCTTCGGCCGCAGCCTGGGACCCGAAGAGGTGATGAAGGTGCTGGCGCTGGCGATGACCAGCATCCTGACGGTCTTCGTGGCGATCTTCGTGATCACCATTTCCCACGACGGCGATTTCCTGGACCTGGTGTTCGAGGTCACGTCCGCCTTCGGCACCGTCGGCCTGTCGCGCGGCACCACCCCAGAGCTGAACGGCGTCGGCCGCGCGGTCATCATCGTGGTGATGTTCATCGGCCGGGTCGGGCCGCTGACGCTGGGCTTCTTCCTGGCCACCCGGTCGACACCCCGCCTGGGCTATCCGTCCAGCCGGGTCCACCTGGGGTGACCGGCTTTGGGCACGATGGGGGTTTTGCCTGAAACGTCACCAATCAAGGCGTGGGGCGGCGTGGTCTTCGCGCGGGATCCTGCCCGGGCCCTGCAGACCGTCCACCAGCGATTGTATTCGATTCGCGGATCTGGGAACCCGTGCCTGCCCGGGGGCTTCGTGGGGTCGCCCCTGGCGGTCCGGCACGTGCGCACGTGCCACAAAAGTGGTCGAAGATTTGAATGATGCCGCAGTTCTGTGCAGAAGCCGGGTTTGCGGGCTTGTGTCTTGGCCCGGAATCGAACAGCTACGGCCCATCAATCGAACCATCCTGTTTCGGGGAATTTTCATGAAACCATGCCTGCAGATCTCGATGATCGCCCTTCTGGCCTCGGCTGCGGCCGCCCAGGCCGAAACGCTTACCATCTCGTGGTGGGGCTACAACGGCGACAAGCTGAACGCGAACATCATCGAGCCCTTCAAGGAGAAGTGCGGCTGTGACGTGGTCTTCGAGACCGGCAACAACGCCGATCGCCTGGGCAAGCTGACCGCGCGGGGCGGCAAGGGTGTCGATGTCATCTACCTGACCGACAGCTACAGCCAGCTGGGCATCGAAAACGGGATCTTCCAGGAAATCGACCGGTCGCGCATCCCGAACATCGAAAAGCTGTACGACATGGCGCAGGCGCCGCAGGGCAATTACGGCCCCGCCTATACCGTGGGCCGCGCGGGCATCGTCTATGACAGCGAGAAGGTCGAACCGATCACGTCCTGGGGCGACCTGTGGCGCGAAGACCTGGCCGGGTCCGTGTCGCTGCCCGGGATCACCACCACGGCGGGTCCGATGGTTGTCGTGATGGCTGGCAAGCACGCCGGTGTCGACGCCTACGAAGACGCCGATGGCGCCTTTGCCGCCATCGAAGAGCTGAAGCCCAACACGGTGAAGAACTACAACACCGGCTCGGAAATGGTGAACCTGATCTCGACCGGCGAAGCCTCGGTCGCCATCGCGCAGGACTTCACGCTGGCCTCGCTGCAATCGGCGGTTCCCTCGATGGTCTGGGCAGACCTGGACGACGGCGACATCGCCACGCTGAACACGGTGAACATCCCCAAGGGCGCGGAAAACGTCGACCTGGCGTATGATTTCATCAACTTCATCCTGTCGACCGAAGTGCAGCAGATCGATGCCGAACAGGGCGTCGACGCCCCGGTCAACACCGAGGTCGAGCTGACGCCCGAACAGGCGTCGATCTGGACCTATGGGCCGGATGCCATTGCCGCGCTGAACCGCATGGATTATGCCAAGATGAACGCGGCCAAGACCGACTGGATCGATCGCTGGAACGAGATCTTCGGCATGTAAGGCCTTGCAAAGACTGAGCTTTCGAAGCGGGCGGGTCCTTCCGCCCGTTTTCCTTTCTGCCCGCCGCCCCGGGGCGGCGAATGTGAGGTAAAGACCCATGCCCACGCGCCTGCGCGCCTGGCTGCTGGTAACGCCGGCCACGCTTCTGGTCGTGCTGTTCCTGGCTCTGCCGGTGCTGTCCACCCTGGCCACCACGTTCGGAGATCCGAAAGGCCCGCTAAGCACTTACGCGGCGTTCTTCAACTCCCGCTTCAGGATGACCGTGCTTTGGCGGACGATGGAGGTCGCGCTGATCACCACCATCGTTTCGGTCGTCGTGGGCTTTGCCACCGCCTGGGTGGTGGCCCGCGCGCCGGCTCGCGCGCGCAGCCTGCTGATCATCGCCGCGGTCTTCCCGCTGCTGACCGGCGTCGTGGTGCGGTCCTTTGCCTGGCTGGTGATCCTGGGCAAGAATGGCATCCTGAATAACTTCCTGATCGGGATCGGCGTGATCAGCGAACCGCTGTCGATGCTCTATACTCAGGGGTCCGTCATCGTCGCGATGATCTACCTGTTCGTGCCGCTGATGATCCTGACGCTGGTCGGCGTGCTGGAAGGCATCCCGCAGGACCTGACCGACGCCGCCGCCTCGCTGGGGGCAACCCCCGCCGCGACCTTCCGGCAGGTGATCCTGCCGATGGCCGTGCCCGGTCTGATCGTCGGATCGGTGCTGGTCTTCACCGGCTCCTTCACCTCGTACGCGACGCCGCAATTGCTGGGCGGGGAACGCCAGATGATGATGGGGACCTTCCTGTACCAGCGCGCCATGGTGACGTTCGACTGGGTCGGCGCATCGACCATTGCCGCCGTCATGGTGGTTGTCACGCTGACCACGGTGGCCGTGATGTCGGGCCTTGCGCGCAAGCTGAACCCGGTGGCCGGCTGATGCAGACACGTACCCATCCGCTTCTCGTCGCCTTTTCGGTGCTGGTCTTCTTCTTCCTGCTCAGCCCGCTGGTGATCATCGTCGGGTCGGCCCTGTCGGACACGTCCTACCTGACGTTTCCGCCGCAGGGGCTGACGCTGCACTGGTTCCAGAACATCTTCGAGATCTCGGCGTTCCGCCGCACCATGATCACCTCGTTCACGCTGGCGGTGGGCGGCACGGCGCTGTCGATGCTGATCGGCATTCCGGCGGCCTATGCGCTGGCGCGCTACCGGGTCGAGGTGCCGCGGTTCCTGGGCAATGTCTTTGTCCTGCCGATCCTGATCCCGGAAATCGTCCTGGGCTTTTCGCTGATGAAGTCCCTGGCCACCGGCCTTGGCCTGCCGATCATGACATCGCTTCTGATCGGCCATGCGCTGCTGGTGCTGCCCTACTGCGTGCGCGTCGTCGGCGCGTCGCTGAACAACTTCGACTTTTCCATCGAAGAGGCCGCCGTGTCGCTGGGATGCACCCGGACCAAGGCCTTCTTTGTCGCCGTCCTGCCCAATATCCAGGCCGGCATCATCGCGGGGTTCATCCTTGCGTTCATCACCTCTCTCAATGACGTCTCGGTGTCGATCTTCCTGACCGGCCCGGGCGTCTCCACCCTCCCGATCCAGCTTCTCGCCCATATGGAGCAGTTCTTCGATCCGACCATCGCGTCGGTTTCGGTGCTGCTGATGGGTGTCACGGTGGCCGTCATGGCCATCGTCGAACGCACGCTCGGCCTGACGTTCCTGACCAAATGACCGTATCGCTGACCCTTGATTCCGTTTCCGCCCACTACGGCACCACCCAGGTGCTGGAGGATCTGTCCCTGCACGTGGCCGAAGGCGAGCTGGTTTCGCTTCTGGGCTCGTCCGGCTGTGGCAAGACGACGACGCTGCGGCTTGTGGCGGGGTTCCTGTCGCCGACGTCAGGCACGATCCGGCTGGGCGACCGTGACCTGACGCGGCTGCCGGCACATGCGCGCAATATCGGGCTGGTGTTCCAGACCTACGCGTTGTTCCCGCACCTGACGGTGCGGGACAACGTGGCCTTCGGGCTGAAGCAGCGCGGCGTCGGTCGGCGCGACCGCAATACCCGCGCCGACGAGATGATCGCGCGCGTCGGGCTGCAGGCGCTGGCCGACCGCCATCCCGCGAACCTGTCGGGCGGGCAACGCCAGCGGGTGGCGCTGGCGCGGGCGCTGGTCATCGAACCGCCCCTGCTGATGTTCGACGAACCGCTGTCGAACCTGGACGCCAAGCTGCGGGTGGACATGCGGGTGGAAATCCGCCGCCTGCAGCAGGCCAATGGCACAACGGCGGTCTACGTGACCCATGACCAGGAAGAGGCGTTTTCGATCTCGGACCGGGTGGCGATCATGAATGCGGGCCGGATCATGCAGCTGGATACCCCCGAGGTCCTGTATTCGAAACCCGCCAACGCCTTTGTCGCCGATTTCGTGGGCTTCGAGAACATGCTGAAGATGCGTGTCGTGGCCGAGGCGGGCGATGCGGTGCGGGCGCAGATCGACGGCGGCGCGACCATCGATCTGCCCAAGGACGCCTTTAATGTGCCCAGCCGGGAATTCCTGCTGGCGGCGCGTCCCGAGGGCCTGCAGGTGATGCCCGAAGGCGGCGGCCAGGGCATTCCCGCGCGGTTGGGCCTGCGCACCTACCTGGGCCGCGCCTACCAGTATCAATGCGAAACGCCCGGCGGCACCGTCACGGCGAACGGGCCCTTGTCGGTGCCCTATGAAAGCGGGATGACCGCGGTGCTGGTGCCCCAGCCGGACCAATGCTGCCTGCTGCCGGTCGAGGCATGATCCGCGTCCTGACCAACGCCCGGATCCTTCCGATGGATCCGGGGATGACCCAGATCGCAAGGGGTTGGATCGCGCTGGACGGGGACCGGATCGTTGCCCTGGGCGACGGCGCGCCGCCCGCGGGCGATCACCAGGACATGGGCGGGGATCTTCTGATGCCCGGCATGGTGAACCCGCATGCGCACCTGGCGATGACGCTGTTCCGGGGGCTGGGCGAGGACGTGGACGACCGCCTGTTCCGCTATATCCTGCCGCTGGAACGGGCGCTGGTGACGGCCGAGGTGGTCGAGGTCGGCACGCGGCTGGCCGCGCTGGAATCCATTCGGGGCGGGGTCACCACGGTGGCCGACATGTATTACTTCGAAGACCGCGTGGGCGCCGTGCTGGATGCCGCCGGGCTGCGCGGGGTTGTCGGCCAGACGCTGGCGAATTTTGCCGCGCCCGATCACGGGTCCATGGACGAAGGGTTCGCCCGGCTGGATGCCTTGGCGGATCTGTATGCGGGGCACCCCCGGATCACCGCATCGGCCGCGCCGCATGCGCCCTATTCGACGGATATCGCGGTGATGGCGCGGGTGGCGCAATGGGCGGGCGATCACCCGGGCCTGCCGGTGCAGATGCACCTGGCCGAGACCCACGCCGAACTGGATTGGGCGCAGAAGACCCATGGCTGCACCACCGTCGAGGCGACCGACCGGGCGGGGCTGCTGAGCCCGGCGCTGGTGGCGGCGCATGTGATGTATCCGTCCCAAAGCGATATCGCGCTGCTGGCGGACCGGGGCGTGGGCGTTGCGCACAACGCGCGGTCCAACGGCAAGGCGGGCAGGGGGATCGCGCCGGTGACGGCGCTGCGCTCGTCCGGCGTTGCCGTCGGCCTCGCCACCGACGGGCCGATGTCGGGCAATACGCTGGACCTGTTTTCCCAGATGGCCCCGGCCGCGATGTTCCAGAAGATCGCCGGCGGATCGCGCAAGCCGATGCCCTGCGCCGACATCCTGCGCATGGCCACGATCGAGGCCGCGCAGGTTCTGGGCATGGACGACCGCATCGGCTCGCTTGAGCCTGGAAAACAGGCCGACATCATCCGAATCTCGCTGGCCGATCCCCGGCTGCACCCGATCTACGACCTTCTGTCGGCGCTGGTCTTCGCGGCTTTGCCATCGGACGTGACAGGCACCATGGTCGCGGGGCAATGGCTGATGCAGGACCGCCAGGTCACCACGATCGAGGCCGGCAAGGCCCTGTCAGACGCGCTGCAGATCGCCGACCGTTTCCGCGCCCGCATAACAGAAATCGACAAGACCACATGACCGACCAGATCCTTTCCCATATCGACGCCACCATCGACGCCCGCCTCGAACGCCTGTTCGAGCTGATCCGCATTCCGTCGGTATCGACCGACCCGTCCTATGCGCCCGATGTCGCCCGCGCCGCCGACTGGCTGGCCGGCACCCTGCGCGACATGGGCGCCGACGCCTCGGTCCGCCCGACCATCGGCCACCCGATGGTGGTGGGCCACCTCCCGGGGCCCGAGGACGCGCCGCATGTGCTGTTCTACGGCCATT
The DNA here is from genome assembly GCA_003217735.2 of Marinibacterium anthonyi. GTDB lineage: Bacteria > Pseudomonadota > Alphaproteobacteria > Rhodobacterales > Rhodobacteraceae > Marinibacterium > Marinibacterium anthonyi. Next base: position 1,827,837 of record CP031585.1, read on the forward strand.
ACGACGTGCAGCCCGCCGACCCGCTGGAGCTGTGGGAGACCGACCCGTTCGAACCCGTGCTGAAGCCGGTCGAGGGCGATACCCATATCGTTGCGCGCGGCGCCTCGGACGACAAGGGCGCTCTGATGACCTTTGTCGAGGCCTGCCGGGCCTATGTCGAAACCCAAGGCGCGCTGCCGATCCGGGTCAGTTTCCTGTTCGAGGGCGAGGAGGAGAGCGGATCGCGCTCGCTCCCCGGCTTCCTTGAAACCTCGGCGCGGGAACTGGACTGCGACGTGATCCTGGTCTGCGACACCGACATGTGGGACCGCGAGACTCCGGCCGTGACGACCATGTTCCGTGGGTTGGTGGGGCAGGAGCTGACCATCCGCGCCGGCGACCGCGACCTGCATTCCGGCATGTTCGGCAACGCGGCCGCCAATGCGCTGGCGGTGATGGCCGACGTGCTGGCCAGCCTGCGCACGCCCGATGGCGGCGTGGCGGTGGACGGGTTCTATGACAATGTGCAGGACCTGGCGCGCGAAACCGCCGCCGAATGGGCCGCGCTGCCCTTTGACGAGGAAGGGTTCCTGACCAACGTGGGCCTTTCCATCCCCGCCGGTGAACAGGGTCGCCCGGTGCTGCAACAGGTCTGGGCCCGTCCGTCGTGCGAGGTGCACGGCATCTGGGGCGGCTACACCGTTCCGGGCTTCAAGACCGTCATTCCGTGCGAAGCCCATGCCAAGGTCTCGTTCCGACTGGTCGCCGGGCAGGACCCGGTCAAGATCCGCGAAGCCTTCCAGGCCCATGTCCGCGCCCGTCTGCCGGGCGATTGTTCGGTCACCTTCCAAGACCACGGGCTGGCCCCCGCCTGGGCCATGGACCCCGCCAATCCGTTCCTTTCCCCGACCCTGACGGCGCTGGCGGACGAATGGGGCCGGTCGACCACCTGCGGCACCGGCGGGTCGATCCCGATCATCGAGGCGCTGAAAGGCACGCTGGGCGTCGACGCGCTGTTGGTGGGCTTTGGCCGCTTCGACAACCGGATCCACAGCCCGAACGAAAAATACGATCTGTCCAGCTTCCAGGGCGGCATGCGAAGCTGGGTGCGCATCATCGCGGAGCTGGCCACATGCAAGTGATCATCGACACGGATCCCGGCATCGACGACGCCATCGCCATCCTTTACGCCCTGCGCCATCCGGACCTGGACGTGCTGGCGCTGACGACCGTGGCGGGCAACATCGGCCTTAATGTCACCACCGGCAATGCCGGGCGCATCGCGGCCCTGGCCAAGGCTGACGTTCCGGTCCACCCTGGCGCCGCCGCGCCGCTGGGGCGCGACCCCCGGCCGGAAACCGGCATCCACGGGCAGGACGGGCTGGGCGGTGTCGAATTCCCCGAACCGGACGGCCCCGCGTCGAAGATCCACGCGGTCGAGGCGCTGGCCGGCTACCTTATGGCCGCAGCACCTCACACGATCGACCTTTTGTGCCTGGCGCCGCTGACCAACATCGCGCTGCTGCTGGACCAGCACCCGGCCGCAGCCGCCCGGATCCGGCGCGTGATTGCCATGGGCGGCGCGGTGCATGAACCGGGCAACATGGGGCCAAAGGCGGAATTCAACATCGCCCACGATCCCGAAGCCGCCGCCCGCGTGCTTTCGGCGGGGCTGAACTTTACCCTGATCCCGCTGGACGCCACCCGCCAGTTGCGCGCCGATGCGGCCTATCTGCAGACGCTGCGCGCCCTTGGCACCGCGCCCGCACTGGCCACGGCCGACCTGATCGACGCCTATTTCACCCAGACCGCCCACCAGGCCAAGGGCGCCGAAAGCCGTCCGCTGCACGACCCCTGCGTGCCGCTTCTGGCCCTGCACGAAGATCTCTTCCGATTCGAGGACCACGCCCTGCAGGTCGAATTGGAGACCGGCGCGCTGGTCCCCGGACCGCACAGGATCCGCGTCGCCATGGGCGTCGATGCCGATGCCCTTCGCGCGCAACTGGCCGAGGGCCTCGCGGCGTGAGGATCGACGTCTGGCAGGCGGTTCATTCGGACCTGGCCCCGGGCGTGCAGCCGGATCAGGAGAGTTTCGCCGCCCTCCTGGGCGACCGCCAAGTGCTGCTGCCGATCCGGACATTGCCGGACGGGGCGCGGGGTGTCGCCTCGCTGATCCTGAACCAGGCGAGTTTTGCGGTGCTGGATGCGCTGGCCGACGATGTGACCCGCCAGATGGCCGCTTACGACCCGGATGTCATCATCGCGGTGCCCACGCTTGGCCTGCCGCTGGCCGAGGGCGTGGCGCGCCGGCTGGGCCATACCCGGCTGGCCCCATTGGGGAATTCCCGCAAGTTCTGGTATGACGAGGCGCTGTCGGTGCCGATGTCCTCGATCACCACGCCGGGCGGGGGCAAGCGGCTTTACCTTGATCCGCGCATGGTGCCGCTGCTGACCGGGCGTGTCGCCGTGGTGGATGACGTGCTGTCCACGGGCAGTTCCATGGCCGCCGTGCTGGAGGTGCTGAAGATCGCCGATGTCACGCCCGTCGCCATAGGGGCGGCGATGCTGCAGGGCGATGCCTGGGTTGCCCGCGTCGGTGATACCCCCGTGCTGGGCGCCATCCGCACGCCGATCCTGACGAAGACCCCGACCGGGTGGGAGGCTCCATGACAGGCGAAATCACCGCCGCGGGCGAAGCGCGGATCCGGCGTGACCTTATCGACGTGGCGCTTGGCCGTAGCCCGGCCGATACGCTGCTCCGGCTGGACCGGTTGCTGGATACCCACACCGGGCTTTGGCGCGAGGCTGTCGAAGTGGCCATCGCACAGGGCCGTATCGCCTATGTCGGGCCGCATGGCAGCTTTCCGGGCACGGCGGTGCGCACCGTCGACCGGCCGGGGCTGTCGGCGGTTCCGGGGTTGGGTGAGGTCCACAAGCACATCGAATCCAGCCACGTGACGCCGGAATACGAGGCCGCGCTGGTGATCCCGCGCGGCAACACCTGGACCTGCGAGGCCAGCCACGAATTCTCCAACGTGGTGCCGTCGCGCACGCTGGATTTCTGGCTGGCCGCCCGCCGCGCTGGATCGCCGCTGAAGATCTTCCCGCTGCCGGGCTCGGCCGTGCCGCCCACTGCCTGGGAACACGGCGCGCACCTGGACGGCGACGACCAATCGCGTTTCCTGACGGAAAGCCTGATGGTCGCGGGCCTGGACGAGGTCATGGATTGGCCCGCCGTCCGTGATGCGAAAAACCCGGCGCACCCAAGGCTCTGGAGCGTGATCGAGGCGACCTGGGCCAACCGCGCCGTGGTCGAAGGCCACGCGGCCGGCATCCGCGACCTGCCCAACATCAACGCCTTCTCGGCCTCGGGCATCGCGTCCGACCACGAGGCGTGGACGGCGGAAGAGGCCTTTGACAAGCTGCAGGCCGGGCTGTTCGTCGAGATCCGCATTCACACGGGGCCCGAGATCATCGCGGGCCTTTTGCAACGCGGTCTCAGGGATTGGTCGCAGGTGGCGCTGGCTACCGATGACCGCCCGGCCTCCGAGGTGCTGGCGACAGGGGCGACGGACCGCAACGTGCGCATGGCCATCGACGCGGGGCTGGCGATGGAAACGGCGGTGCAACTGGCCACGATCAACCCGGCGCGGCACATGCGGCTGACGCCCTGGGTGGGGTCCATCGCGCCGGGGCGGTTTGGCGATATCGTGCTGCTGTCGGATACCCAAAGCTTCGAGATCGCCGAAGTCTGGGCCGACGGGCAACAGGTGTCCCGGGGCACCGCCTATACCGGCCCGCTGCCACGGATCGACTGGCCCGACTGGGCGCGCCAGACCGTGAACATCGGTCGCCGCCTGTCGCGCGAGGATTTCGCGATACCGGCCTGCGAGGGCCGGGAGAGCATGCACGCCGCCGTCCTGCGCCCCTTCCACTGGGACGACGATTTCCTGACCTGTGACCTGCCCGTCAAGGACGGCGAGGTCCAGCGCGACCCGGACCGCAACATCACCAAGTTCGCCATCGTCGACCGCTATTCCGGCACCGGCGCAGTGGCCAAGATGTTCTGGCTGGGCTGCGGCCCGCGCGATCCCGAAACCGCGCTGTGCTGTTCGATGGCCCATGACAAGCACAACATCTGGGCCGTGGGATCCTGCGACGCCGCCATGGCGCTGGCCGTGAACACCTGTGCCGACATGCAGGGTGGCTGGGTTCTGGTGCATCGGGGGCAGGTCGTGGCACAGGTCGCCTACGAGATCGCCGGCCTGATGACGGCCCGGCCGGCCGAGGATCTGCACGCGGACATGCAGGCGCTGCAGGCGGCCGGCGAACGGATCGACTGGATCTTCGAGCCCTCCTTCCACCCCCGCTGGGGCCCGGGCATGCCCGAACGGCTGGCCTTTGCCACGCTCACCTGTTCGCCCTGGCGCTGGAATCTGGTGGCGCCGTCGGATCACGCGCCAGATGGGCTGGTGCAGGTCCAGACGGGCGAAACCCATCCGGTTGTCTGGTGAAAACGCTTCCGTTCAGGCCTCTTCGGCGCCAAACACCATCTCGACCCCGAACATCGGCCAACAGCCGCGATTGACCTCGATCGCACGGCCCTGCGCGTCGCGGTTCCAGCTGCGCGACCGCAGCACCGGGGCGCCGGGGGACAGGCGCAGCAGGTCGGCCTCGTGCGCGTCGGCGAAATCGCCGATCAGGCGGGTTTCAGAGCGAATGTAACGATCCACACCATGGGCGGCATAAGCGCCCAGGATCGTGCCGGTCTGTTCATAGCTGGCCTCGAACCGGGGAAAGACCGACAGGGGGAATTCCTTCAGCGACAGGTAGACCGGCGCATGGCCCGCGACCTGCAGCTGCGACAGTTCAACGGTCTGCGCGCCGGGCTCCAGCCCGAAGGCCGCGCGCGCGATATCGCTGGCGCTGCGGCGGCGCAGCGATACCGTCGTGGTCTTCAATGCGGCGCCGTCCATCGCATCGTTGTGGGCGGACTGCGGATGGACCACGTAGCGCACGCTGATCGACCGAACGAAGACGCCGACGCCCTTGCGCGCCTGCAGCCGGCCTTCGCGCTGATGCCGGTCCAGCGCCCGGCGCAGGGTGATCCGGGTGACCCCGAACAAGGCGGCCAGTTCGTCCTCGCCCGGCAGCCGTTCGCCTTCCGACAGCACGCCGGTCTCGATCGCGCGGGCCAGCCGGTCGTAGATCTGCAGCCACAGCGGGCTGTCGCGCCGGTCGGCGAAGGGTGCCGAAGCGATGCGGGCCAACGCGGTGGTCCTGTCGGGATTGTCCAAGATCGGTCTCCTCCTGGGGGGCGTCCTGCGCGGGCGGGGCGCGGGTCGCAAGGGCGGGGCGGCTTTGTCACGAAGCTGAAGCCGCCTTGTCACGAATCCGTCGCCAGCGGCGCGTAGAGCAAAGGGTACGCCCTGCTGTGTATACAGCACGCCTGTCTCGCACCGTCAAACCGGAGTTGTCACCATGTCCTCCCCCGCACTCACCCGCCGCCAGGTCGTTGCCGGCGCCGCCGGCCTGTCCGCCGCCGCCATCCTGCCGCGCCGCGCGCTGGCCGGCGATGTCACCGTCACCATTTCCAGCCCCTGGGGCGCCGACCGGCCGTTCCAGCAGGTGGTCGATGCCTATAACGCCAAGGGGACCGGCGTTCAGGTGATCAACCGACTGGACGGCGATTACCAGGAGATGGCCACCAAGGCGCTGGCCGCGACCGCCGCGGGCCGTCCGCCGGAAATGATGATCACCGGCTGGAAGTTCGGCTATTTCGCCGACCGCACGCTGGGCGCGCGCGACTTCCACGACATCGACGCCGCCAGGGCCGACGCCATCATCAGCCAGTTCAAACCGCAGGTGCACGACCTTGTCACCTTCGACGGCAAGCTGATCGGCCTGCCCTGGGCGATGTCGACCCCGGTCACCTGGATCAACATGGACCTGTGGCGTGCCGCCGGTCTGGACGACAACATCCCGCTGGATGTCAGCCATGACTGGCTGATGGAACAGGCCGCCGTGATCGACTCCAGGCTGGGCGGGGGCAAGCACCCGACCTACAAATCGGCCATGGACCTGTCGAACAACGAATGGACGTCCCAGGCCTATATCCAGAACGCCGGCGGCTACATCCTGCAGGGCGACAAGGTCACCTGCGACAGCCCCGAAGCGGCCACCGGCATGGCCGCCTTTGCGGCGCCCGTGCAGGCGGGCCTTTGGAAGAACCTCGATTACCGCGCCCAGGCGCAGGCCCAGATCGGCGGCGCGATCGCCATCGTCACGACGTCTTCGGCACGGTCGGAATCGCTGGCCAATGCCGAGTTCGAATTCAAGGACGTGATGTTCCCGTCGCTGAACGGCACCCGCAACATGAACTCGGGCGGCAACTTCCTGGCGATCTATGCGCGTGACCAGGAACTGGCGCTGGCGTCGATGGATTTCCTGGACTTCTGCGCGTCGAAAGAAGGGCAGGAGATCTGGTCGAAGGTCGGCTACCTCAACACCTCGGTCCACGACATCGCGCCGCTGCCGCTGCAGGACGCGGCCTATGCCCAGCTGGACCAGGGCCTGACGGCCGAAACCATCTGGCCCGGCGAACGTGGTCTGGAAGGGCAGGACGTCTGGCGCCAGTGGGTCGCGCGCGTGCTGGAAGGCGAAACCTCGGCCGTGGTGGCCATGTCGCGCGCCCAGTCCGACCTGCAGCAGCTGATCGGCTGATCCCCAAATGTCCCGAAGGACGTTCAACGCGCTGGCCCCGTGGCTTTTCACCGGGCCGGCGCTTCTGTTCGCGGCGGTCTTCCTTTACGCGCCGGTGGTCTTTTCCGTGGGCCTGTCGATGTCGGATTGGAACTTCATCCGGCCGCAGGCGCATTTCGTGGGGCTTGAAAATTACCGCCGCATCTTTGCCGACCCGAATTTCCGCGATGCGCTGATCAACACGGGGCTGTATTGCATCGTGCTGATCCCGGCGCAGATCGTCGTGCCGCTGGGGCTGGCCGCGTTGCTGATGCGGGTGCGCGGCAACGGCTGGGCCGGTGGCTACAAGATCGCGCTGTTCCTGCCGACGATCCTGGCCTATTCCACCGCCGGCATCGCCTGGCTGTGGCTGTTCGACCCGCTGAACGGGTTCCTGAACACGCTGCTGGGCTGGGTCGGCGTCCCGCCGTCGCGCTGGCATACCGACCCGGACCTGGCGCTGTGGTGCGTGGCGCTGGTGGCGTTCTGGAAGAATTTCGGGCTGAACATGCTGCTGTTCCTGGCCGCGCTGGTGTCGATCCCCAAGCCGCTGCTGGAAGCCGCCGCGCTGGACGCCGCGCGCCCCTTCTGGCGGTTCCTCAGCATCGATCTGCCGCTGATCTCGCCCACGTTCTTCTTTGTCGCCGTGACCACCACCATCGGCGTGCTGGACGACATCGTCGGCGCCATCGACGTGCTGACCGAAGGCGGACCCTACGGGCAATCGTCCAACATCCTTTATTACATGTACGAACGCGGGCTGAAGTTCTTCCAGTTCGGGCAGGCGTCGGCCGCTTCGGTGCTGATCATCCTGTTGATCCTGGCCGTCACCTGGGCGCAGTTCCGCATGTTCGAACACCGGGTCCATTATGAAAGCTAAGCCTTCCGCCTGGGCGGTGCATGGCGTGCTGATCCTGGCCGCGATCCTGTCGATCTTCCCGCTGTTCTGGATGACGACCACCGCCTTCACCCCCAACGATCTGGTGCTGCGCAAGGCGTTCCGCTTCTGGCCGGATGACCCGTCGCTGGCCAATTTCCGCGCCGCCTTCACCAGCTACCCGGTGGGCATGTGGCTGTGGAATTCGATCCTGATCGCGACCGCCGTGACCCTGGGCAAGCTGGTCATCGCGGTGCCCGCCGGGTTTGCCTTTGCCCATCTGCGGTTCCGGGGGCGCGAGGCCGCGTTCTGGACCATCGTCGCGACCATGACCTTTCCCACCGTCATCGGCATCGTGCCGCTGTACGTGGGCATCTCGAAACTCGGCTGGTTCGACAGCCGGGCCGGGGTTATCGTGCCGTCGATCGCCTATATCGGGTTCTACGTCTTCTTCATGCGCCAGACCTTCCGCACCCTTCCGGGCGAGATGTTCGAAGCCGCCCGCATCGACAGTGCCGGGCCGTTCCGCCAGCTGATCCAGATCGGCCTGCCCAATGTCCTGCCCGCCATGGCGTCGCTGTCGGTGATCAGCTTCATGGGCGCGTGGAACATCTACCTTTGGGCGCTGCTGGTGCTGGACAGCCCGGAAAAACGCACCCTGGCCGTGGGTCTGAAGGCGTTCACCTCCATCGACGATCACGAACCGCTGTGGGGGCCGATGATGGCGGTGGCGCTGCTGTCGTGCCTGCCGGTGATGATCCTGTTCGCCTTTGCCCAACGCTTCGTCATGGCGGCCTTCACGGGGCGTGTCGGCGAATGAGGCTGGCGATCCTGGGGAACGTGAATTTCGACCTGGTCTTCCAGGTCGACCGCCTGCCTGAACGCCATGAGAAGATGGGGGCGACATCGGTCACCATCGGGGGCGGCGGCGCGCCGGCGAACGTGGCGTGGTGGCTGGCGCAGCTGGGGCACGAGGTGCATTACTTTGCCGCGCTTGGCGACGATCCCCTGTCCGAGGTGGCCCTGGCCAGCCTGTCCGACGTCGGGGTGAACACCAGCGCCGTGCGCAGGGTGCCGGGGATCGGGCCGACGCTGGCGGTGATGCTGGCCAACGGGTCCGACAAGCGAATGATCGGCGGGCGGGCCGGGGACAAGGTACAGGCGGGCGAGGCGATCGCGGCGCTGGTAGCCGAGACGGATTTCAGCGGGTTCCGGCATTTGCACACGGTGGCCTGGACGCATCCGATGCTGTTTGCGAACGGACGGCGGGCCGATCTGGATGGCGTGCCGGTGTCGGCGGATCTGAACGGGGGCTATTCGGCGCGGATCGCAGGCGACCTGGACCTGATCTTTTCCAACCGCGACGAGGTGGTGCGCAAGACCGGGCAGGAGGATCCCGGCGCGATGATCGCCCGGGACATGACGGGACACCGCTACGGGGCCGTGATCACCAACGGGGCGCAGGACGTGACCGTCTATCGCCCCGAAGGCCCCGTATCCGTGGTGCCCGACCCGGTCGCGGTCATCGACCGGACTGGCGCCGGAGACGGGTTCTGCGCGGGCTACCTGCACGGCACATGGGCCGGCTTGCCGCCCGAAGAGGCGATCCGGGCGGGGCTGCGGCTGGCGGCGGCGGCGATGTCGGGGCATGGCTGCCGTCCGGTGACCGAGGTCAGCCGGGCGGCGCTGGAGCATTTGCGGGGACTTTAGGCGCGGATCGCCAGCCCCGGTTCGTCGAAGAAATGCAGCTCGTCGTCGCGGAACGACAGGCCGATGCGGTCGCCGGGACGGACGGCGGTGTTGCCGTCGCTGCGGATGGTGATCTGGCCCAGCGGGCCGCCGTCGACGATGACATAGCTGTCGGCGCCCAGGTATTCGACCACGTCCACCGTGCCGTCCATCTGGCCGTCGCCGGGCGAAACGATCCCGATATGTTCGGGGCGGATGCCCAGGTGCACCGCCGGGCGCGCACCGGGGAAGGCCCCGCCGCGACCGCCCTCAAGGCTGTACAGCCCGCCAGAGGTCGTGCACGGCAGGATGTTCATCGCCGGGCTGCCGATGAACTTGGCCACGAACAGGTTGGCGGGGTTTTCGTACAATTCGCGCGGCGGGCCGACCTGCGCGATGGTGCCGTATTCCAGCACGACGATGCGGTCGGCCAGCGTCATCGCTTCGACCTGGTCGTGGGTCACGTAGATCATCGTCGATTTCAGCGACTGGTGCAGCTTGGCGATTTCATAGCGCATTTCCACCCGCAGCGCCGCGTCAAGGTTCGACAGCGGTTCATCGAACAGGAACGCGGTGGGATCGCGCACGATGGACCGCCCGATCGCCACCCGCTGCCGCTGCCCGCCCGACAGCGCCTTGGGACGGCGGTCGAGAAAGGGTTCCAGCTTGAGGATGCGCGCGGCCTCGGACACCTTGGCCTCGATCTCGGCCTTGGGCGCGCCGGAGGTCTTCAGCGAAAACCCCATGTTGTCGGCCACCGACATGTGCGGGTACAGCGCGTAGCTTTGGAACACCATGGTCAGGCCGCGTTCGTGGGGTGGCTTGTCGGTGACGTCCTTGCCGTCCAGCACGATGGCCCCGCGCGAGGTTTCTTCCAGCCCGCCGATCATGCGCAGCAGCGTGGACTTGCCGCAGCCCGACGGGCCGACGAAGACGACGAATTCACCGTCCTCGATCTGCAGGTCCACACCCTTGATGACCTGCAGTTCTCCGTACCATTTCTCGACCTGCTTCAGCTCGATCTTGCCCATGGCGTGCCTCCTGTCGTCGGGGATGCCCAGGCGAGCCATACGGCCGCCGTCCAGGTGAAATTGCGACCTCCGGCCGGGGCGCCGTCGCGGGGGTCGAAGTATTCGGCAAAGCCGTTCTCGGCAATGAGACGGCCGGTGTTTTCGGTCAGGGCCTGCGCGCGGTCGGCGTGGCCGGCCTCGGCCAGGCCGGTGGCGACCAGCATGTTCAGCATCGCCCAGACCGGTCCGCGCCAGTAGCGCTTGGGTTCGTAAGCGGGGTGCGCCGGGTCGGTGGAGGGGACGAAATAGGTCACCGCCTGCGCGATCCGGTCGTATTGGGCCAGCATGCGATCATCGTTGATGCCCGCGTACCAGCACAGGAACGACGCGTTCGACACCACGCCGGTGTGCTTGCCGCTGCGGATATCCAGGCAATCGTAGGTCTGTGCGTCCTCGTTCCACAGCTTTTGCGCGCCGGTCTCCATCTCGGCGATCCAGCCGTCCAGCTCATCCGTCGGTTCGCCCAGCCGTGCGGCCAGGGCGCGCAGGTCACGGGTGGCGCGCAGCAGCGTGAAGGTCATGGTCGGATCGGCCACGCGGAACGGCGTTACCTCGCGCAGGTGCGCCTCGTCCCAGGCGCAATCGCCGCCCAGCTTAACGAGGTGCAGGTAGCGGTCGTAATCCCAGCGGCGGGGGCGTTCTTCCTCGACCACGTGGGTGGTGTCGCGGCGGTAGTACTGATCGACGCCCTGGGGTTCGATGGCCGAGAAGGTCGCGTCCCAGTCGGGGCAATTGTCGCGCCCGGTTTCCCAGGGGTGGGTGACGACGATGGCGCCGCCCTCGTTGCGCCAGGTCATGAACCATCGATGCGACGCCATGAGGCCGGGCATCAGCGCGCGGGCGCGGGGGTCGTTGGCGGGGTCGATATCCACCAGCCAGCGCACGAAGGTCGCCGCGATGGGCGGCTGCGAGATGCCCGAGGACGGGATCGGCCCGGTGCCGCGCCAGATGTCGGGGCCGGGGAAATAGCCCGGGTCGACCTGGTGGAACAGGATATGGGGGACCATGCCGTTGTCCCACTGGCCGGAAAACAGCGTCTCGATCTCGGTCCAGGCGCGGTCCATGTCGTGTTCGGCAAAGCCTATGGCCGCGAACACGCTGTCCCAGTTCCATTGGTAGGGATATAGCCCGTGGGTCGGGACGGTGTATCCGCCCCGGTCGTTTCCCGCGAGGATCGCGCGCGCTTGCGCGTCAAGGTCTTGGGTCATTTCTTCCTCTGTCGTCCGGCGCGGGCGCCGTCGTTTCGGGGCTGCATGTCGGTCGGGCGGGGCTGGGTCATCCCTTTACCGCGCCCGCCGTCAGGCCCTTGGTCATGAACTTCTCGAGCCCCAGGAAAAGCGCCATGATCGGCACGGTGGCGATCACCGCGCCCGCCATCAGGTGCTGACGCGGGATCTCGGAGGAATTCAGCATCGCCACGCCGCGCGTCAGCGTGAACTTGGACGGGTCATCCAGCAGCATGAAGGCCAGCAGGAATTCGTTCCACGCGATCATGAAGACGTACAGCGACACCGACGCCAGCGCGGGCAGCGACAGCGGCAGCGTGATCTTCCAGATCACGCGCAGGCGGGTGAGGCCGTCCATCAGCCCGGCTTCCTCGACTTCGGCCGGCAGGCCGCGGAAATAGCCCTGCAGCATGTACAGCGCAACGGGGATCGTGGTGACCGGGTAGATGATGATGATGCCGAAGATCGTGTTCCTGAGGCCCGTCATCGAGAAGGCGATGTAGATCGGCAGCGCCAGGACGATCATCGGCACCATGTAGATCAACAGGATCGACCGGGAAAACAACGTCCGACCCGTGAACCGCAGCCGCGCCACCGCATAGGCGCCGGGGACCGAGAACGCCAGCGTGATCAGCACCGTCAGCACCGAGACGTAGAACGACGTCCACAGGTAGCTGCCGAAATGGAACTGCGAGAAAAGTTCGACATAGCTGGAAAACAGATCCCACCCCTTGGACAGGTCGATCGAGAAATCCAGCGGGTTCTGCACCAGCTGCTGCTGGTTCTTCAGGCTGGTCATCACCATCACGTAGAAGGGGATGGCGACCAGCGCGGTGAAGATGACGTAACCGGCGCTGGTCAGGAACCGGATGACCGCATGTTCGAACGCATGGCGCGTGGCGGCGCCGATCGGCAGGCCGGTCATCATGTAGCGCATCGGCCAGGCGTATCCGACCCCCAGCGCAAGCCCGGTGATCAGGGCCGCGATCGTGCCCACGTTGATGCCCCGCAGCACGGGACCGACGCCCAGAAGCGTCGCCGCCAGCAGCAGGATTCCGGCCAGCGCCGGACCGGCCTGGCCGGCCCGGTCGGTGGTCGCGGGCCACAGCAGAATGCCCCACAGCAGGCAGGACAGCAGCACGGGGCGGAAGGGTTCGCCGGTCGAGAACGACATGATCACGGCGATGGTGAAGCCCGCGATAAGCATCCAGAGCGCGCCGATGACCGGCCCGGTGACATATCCGCGACGGATGACGGTCATAGCCCTTCCTCCCGGCTGACGTATTTCAGGAAGAAGATCGAAAACACCAGCAGCACGCAGAACACCACGACGGCCACGGCAGCACCCGCGCCGATGTTGGACACGGCAAAGGCCTGTTCATAGACGTTGACGGTCAGTGTCCGCGTGCCCGCGTTGCCACCCGTCAGCAGGAAGATGTCGTCGAACTTGTTGAAGGTCCAGATGAAGCGCAGCAGGAACAGCACCGAAAGGATGCCCAGAAGCTGAGGCACCGACAGGTACCAGAACTGCTGGAAGGGCGATGCCCCGTCCATGTCGGCGGCTTCGTACATGTCGGTGTCGATGGATTGCATCCGCGCCAGGATGAACAGGAACGACAGCGGGAAATAGCGCCAGATCTCGAACACCGTGACCATCAGCAGCGCCAGGGGGCGTTCCCCGAAGAAGTTGATCGGGCCCGATGTCAGGCCCATCTGCATCAGCAGCGCGTTGACCGAACCCGAAAACGGGTCCAGCAGGATGACCCAGGTGAAGGCCACGGCGATCACCGGGGCGACGTAGGGAAACAGGTACAGCCCCCGCAAAACCCCTTGGCCCTTGAATTCCTTGTTCAGCAGCAGCGCCGCGAACAACCCCACGACCAGCGCGCCCACAGTGCCGACGACGGTGTAGAACACCGTGGCCCAAAGCACGGTCAGGAACTGGCTGTCGTCGAAGATGCGGGCGAAATTGTCGAAGGTGAAATCGAAGTTGGTCAGGATGTTGTCGGCCCGGCCAGTGGCCAGCGCCTCGGTCTCGTCCTCGATGGCGTCTTCCAGCGCGCCGGCGTCGAAGCCGTCGGCGAAGGTGACGGGCAGTTCCAGCGTCAGGCGCGCCTTGGGGTCCAGGTCGCCGATGTCGCAGGTCAGCGCCGGTCCGTCCAGCGTGCAGCCGTCGGGCAGGGCGCCGGGCGTGACACCATCGGGCAGGACATCGCTCAGCACCACGTGGGTGATCGTGGTGTCCTGGCTTCGGTTCTGCAGGCGGTATCGGACATGCTGGGTCGCTTCGCCCTGGTCGCGCAGATCCTCGCGCACAACCGGGACGGTCGGGCGCAGATCGGCCAGGCCGATGGGTTTGAAGCTGATCCAGAAAACCGACAGGAGCGGCAGGACCACAACCAGCGAAACGCTGATGATGGTGGGCAGCAGCAGCCCCCAGGCCAGGCGCGCCTCGCGCCGGGCAAGGGGCCCGTGGCCCTTGGGTGGTGTCACGTCTGTCATGTTATGTTGGCCCGTGCCCCGCAAGGCACGGGCCGGTCCTTTATTGGATCTTGGAAAGTTCGTCGTTCATCTTGGCCACCGCGGCGGGCGCGTCGATCTCGCCGTCGATGTATTCGCGCACGACCCGGTTGATCACCTGGCTGTTGACGATCTTGGACGCCAGAGCCAGCTGGCCGTCCTCGACCCCCCAGCGCTGTGCCACGTCCAGGCCGCCCACGATCTCGTCGATCATGTCCTGCGAATACAGGTCCGCCATCGGTGCCTTGCGGTCCACGCCCATGGGCAGGGTCGCCCAGGCATCCACAAATTCCGTCGGGTTGTCTTCGGTGCCGCGGCGCACCGGGAACTTGCCCTCCGGCGCGATCGCCAGCGTCGAGGTGTATCCTTCGCCCATGGAATACTTGACGAATTCCATCGCCTCGTCGGTATCGGCATCCGCCGTGATGCCGAAATAGCGGATGTCTCCCCAGGCCGCGCCATCGGGGTTGGACGGTCCGGCGAAGTTGGTCACGATACCGGTCTTGGACGCCAGTTCGGGCGATGTCGGATCGTCGTTGATCGTGGGCGGCGCGCTGTCGCGCAGGCCGGCCAGTTCATCCAGGATGAACGGCGACCAGATGACCATCGCCGCCTGGCCCGCGAAATACAGCGTGCGCGACTGGTCCCAGTACAGTTCGCCCGGGGGCGATGCGTCGGCCAGGGCCTTGTAGAATTCCAGCACCTCGACGGTCTTCTTCTCGTCGAAGCCGGTGAACCCGTCGGGGCCGACCGGGGTGGCGCCATTGGCGAGGAAGACATGTTCCAGCACCTGGGACATGAAGTTCTCGTCCACCTTGGTGGCGGCGACAAAGCCGAACATCTCGGGCGGGTTGTGCAGCGCCTTGATGGCGGCCAGCACGTCGGCATAGGTCGCCGGCGGCTTCAGCCCGGCCTTTTCGAACAGGTCCTTGCGGTACAGGATCATCTGCGTCCAGCCGTCGACCGGCACGCTGGCCCAGCCGTCATCGGTGGCCGCCATGGCAAGCGCGCCGGGGGCAAAGGTGTCCTCGCCCAGCTCCTCGATCACCTCGGTGGCCGCGTCACCGTCCAGGATCCCGGCCTCGTACCAGGGCAGGGCGTATTGCAGCGTGTGATAGATGACGTCCGGCAGGTCTCCGGCGGCATAGGCGGCGGTGGCGCGGGTGCCCAGGTCGGTTTCGGTCACGGGAATGACCTCGACCCCGATGCCGCTTTCCTCCTCGAAAGCCTTGGCCATCTTCTGCTGCAGGGCCAGCCGCTCGGGCTGTTCCTCGGTCGTCCAGAAGCGGATGTCGGCGGCACCGGCGCCGGCGGTCAGCGCCAGAGCAGTGGCGCCGGACAGCATCAGCCGGGCCCAGTTGGATGTGCCTGAATGCATGTCATGGTCTCCCTGAAAGTCGATTTGACGATGTTTCTCAATCTCTTGGCGCCATCAAAAGCGCCGGGAGAAGGACGCAGGCAAATTCCACGTCCGGGACCACGCCTTCTCCTCCCGAGGGCATAGGAACGGCTTGGGACACCGGGGGCAAGCCCTAGTTTCGCTGCAAGTGCGAAGTCGGGGCGGGCGCGGGCGTGCCTTGCTGCGGTCCTTCGGAAGCTGTCGGGGCGGTGCGAAAAGGGCCGCGCGGCCGCCGGGGGCAAGGGAAAAAGGGACGCGCAGTGTAATCGGTTGCACAATCGGCGGCGCGGCCGGTCCGGTTTGGCCGAGGGTCATCTTTGCGCACAACGGCCAAAAATTTGGGCGAAATGGCGCAAAATTGCGCAGATCCGGTCTGGCTGCGCGTGTCACAAGGTGCGGTGGGGCCGGGTGAAGCGGACGCCCAGATCTGGTGATTCACTTCAGGAAGGTGTTGGAAGGCCCCGTTAATACGACACAAAAATGGCACACTACCTAAAGGCGATTTGCCGATGCCGTATGGGAAAGGCCGTTTCGATGTTATGGTAATCATGTCCTGGCGGCGCAACGACGTCGTCCGAGGCTTCGAGCATGTCAACGAACAACACGTGAAAAAGGACCAACCATGAAAGCAGTGCATCTTGCTGTCGCCGCCACCCTGGCGGCCACAAGCCTGTTCGGCGCGACGACCGCATCCGCCGAACTGAAACTTGCCACCCGTTTCGCCAACGCCGTCTCGGACTCCGCCGAATCCATCGGGCACCTGTTCGGCAAGGGCGACGACAAGGATCCCTCCGGGCTTCCGTCGATGAACGACACCTTCCACCTGTATCAGCAGGCCGGCGACTGGTTCATCTTCAAGAACGCCGCCAACGGGTCCTGCCTGGCCGAGAAATTCGATGCCAACCAGAACGCGGTCCAGTTCGGCCGCGCCGCCGGCACCAACGACGCCTTCCTGGCCGTCTACGCCCAGTTGCCGGAAGACTTCCGCACCGGCGCCCAGCGGACCACCGTGACCGTGGGCGACCTGTCAAAGACCGGCAAGCTGGACCGCAAGCAGCGCGCCGGCGGGCAATCCTACACCGGCTCCTACGTCAAGGCGCCGTCTTTCGACTTCCTGGCCCAGGCGCCCTATGCCACCAGCACCGTGAAGATGTTCTGGGGCAAGGAACTGGAAACCGTGATCAGCCTCGACGGCAGCAGCCAAGCGCTGCAGGCGACGATGGCGTGCGAAGCGTCGGCCGATGGCGTCGCACCGGTGACCGGGCAGGGCGCCTGAGACCCCCGTCGACGTCGCGAACAGATCGTGCGGCCCGGTGAAGGAGATCCCTTTGCCGGGCCGTTTCCGTTTTTCGGGCTCAGGCCGCCTTGGCCGCGCCTTCGGCCGCCGCGCGGATCGCGGCGATGTTGGTGCCGTAGACGGACGGGTCGGCGACCGATCCGCCCTTGAAGACGGCGGATCCGGCGACCAGCACATCGGCGCCTGCCGCAGCCACCAGCGGCGCGGTCACGGGATCGACGCCGCCGTCGATCTCGATGTGTATGGGGCGATCGCCGATCAGCGCGCGCAGGCGGCGCACCTTTGCGGTCATGTCCAGGAACTTCTGCCCGCCGAAGCCGGGGTTCACCGTCATCACGCAGACCAGGTCCGTCAGGTCCAGCAGCTCGGCCACCGCATCGGCCGGGGTGCCCGGGTTCAGCGCCACGCCCGCCTTCATCCCGGCGGCGCGGATCGCCTGCAGCGTGCGGTGGATGTGCGGGCCGGCTTCCACATGCGCCGTCAGGACATCGGCGCCGGCATCGGCGAAGGCGTCGATATAGGGATCGACCGGCGTGATCATCAGGTGCACGTCCATCACCGTCTTCACGTGGCGGCGGAACGCCTTCACGGCGGGGGGGCCAAAGGTCAGGTTGGGCACGAAATGGCCGTCCATGACGTCCACGTGCACCCAGTCGGCGCCCTGCGCCTCGATGGCCTGGATCTCGCGTCCGAAGTCGGCGAAATCGGCCGACAGGATCGACGGGGCGATCTTGATGGATCGGTCAAAGCTCATGGGGCCCTCCGTGGGCTGGGGTGGGGCGGCAGCCCCGGTGGAACGAAGTGTCACGTGCGATCGCGGGCTTGTAAATAGAAGCGCCCGCCTGGGCAAGGCGGGCGCGCATGTTTTCAAGGGCCCCCGTTTTCAAGGCCCCCCCGCGCGTCACGGCGCGGGGATCACCGATGGATCACAACCGGATCAGACGTCGAACCGGTCCGCGTCCATGACCTTGGTCCAGCACTTGACGAAATCGGCGACGAACTTGCCGGCGTTGTCGTCCTGGGCATAGACTTCGGCATAGGCGCGCAGGATCGAATTCGACCCGAACACCAGGTCGACGCGCGTCGCGGTCCACTTGACGGCGCCGGTCCTGCGATCGCGGATCTCGTAGGTGCCGCCCTCGACCGGGACCCAGCTGTAGGCCATGTCGGTCAGGTTGACGAAGAAATCCGGGGTCAGCGCACCGACACGGTCGGTAAAGACGCCATGGTCCGACCCGCCGAAATTGGTGCCCATGGCGCGCATGCCGCCCATCAGGCAGGTCATCTCGCCCGCGGTCAGGCCCATCAGCTGGGCACGGTCCAGAAGCATTTCCTCGGGGCTGACGGCGTATTCTTCCTTCTGCCAGTTGCGGAAGCCATCGGCCAGCGGCTCCAGCGCGTCGAAGCTGTCGGCATCCGTCATCTCGGCGGTGGCATCGCCACGGCCCGGGGTGAAGGGCACCGTCACGTCGTGACCGGCTGCCTTGGCCGCCTGTTCGATCCCGACATTGCCGGCCAGCACGATGACATCGGCCAACGATGCACCGGTTTCCGCCGCGATCGGCTCCAGCACCGACAGGACACGCGCCAGGCGCTCGGGCTCGTTGCCGGCCCAGTCCTTCTGAGGGGCCAGGCGGATACGGGCGCCATTGGCCCCGCCGCGCATGTCCGACCCGCGATAGGTGCGGGCGCTGTCCCAGGCGGTGTTGACCATGTCGGTCAGCGACAGGCCGCTGTCGGCGATCCTGGCCTTGACCGCGTCCACGTCATAGCCGGTGGGGCCTGCGGGGATCGGATCCTGCCAGATCAGGTCTTCGGCGGGAACGTCGGGGCCGAAGTAACGAACCTTGGGGCCCATGTCGCGGTGGGTCAGCTTGAACCAGGCGCGGGCGAAGGTGTCGCGAAAATACTCGGGATCGGCCATGAACTTCTGGCAGATCGCGTTGTAAATCGGGTCGACCTTCATCGCCATGTCGGCGTCCGTCATCATCGGCATGGTCTTGATCGAGGGATCCTCGACGTCGGGCGACATGTCCTCGGGCTTGATGTCGACCGGCTTCCACTGGTTGGCGCCGGCGGGGGACTTGGTCAGTTCCCATTCATAGCCGAACAGCATCTCGAACCAGCCCATGTCGAACTTGGTCGGGTCCTTGGTCCAGGCGCCTTCGATGCCCGACACCACGGTGTCACGGCCGATGCCGCGGCCCTTGGTGTTGAACCAGCCCATGCCCTGCGCCTCGGGGCCGGCGGCCTCGGGTTCGGGGGACAGGTTGGCCGCATCGCCATTGCCGTGGCTCTTGCCGATCGTGTGGCCACCGGCGGTCAGCGCGGCGGTTTCCTCGTCGTCCATGGCCATCCGCGCGAAGGTCTCGCGCACCTGGGCGGCGGTCCGCATCGGGTCGGGCTGGCCGTTGACGCCTTCGGGGTTCACGTAGATCAGGCCCATCTGGACGGCGGCCAGCGGGTTGTCCATGGTCTTGGGATCCGCAAGGTCGCCATAGCGGCCATCCGACGGCGCCAGCCATTCCTTTTCGTTGCCCCAGTAGGTGTCCTTTTCCGGGTGCCAGATGTCTTCGCGGCCAAAGGCGAACCCAAAGGTCTTCAGGCCCGCGACTTCGTAGGCGATGGTGCCCGACAGGATCATCAGGTCGGCCCACGAGATCTGGTTGCCGTATTTCTTCTTGATCGGCCACAGCAGGCGGCGGCCCTTGTCGGTGTTGACGTTGTCGGGCCACGAATTCAGCGGCGCGAAGCGCTGGTTGCCGGTGCCGCCACCGCCACGCCCGTCGGAAAGGCGATAGGACCCGGCCGCGTGCCACGCCACGCGCGCGAACATGCCAACGTAAGATCCCCAGTCGGCCGGCCACCAGTCCTGGCTTTCGGTCATCAGCTTGCGCAGGTCGTCCTTCAGCGCCTCGACATCGAGCTTTTCAAGCTCCTTGCGATAGTTGTAGTCGGTGCCCATCGGCTTGGTCTTGATGTCCTGCTGGTGCAGGATGTCGAAGTTCAGCGCATTGGGCCACCAGCTGGTGACGGATTCGCCCATGTGGGTCATCCCACCGTGCATGACCGGGCATTTCCCTGCGGGAGTATCGTTGCCGTCCATTTTGTCCTCCATGATGACAATCTTTAAGACATTTCTGCTGACAGGGCCGCGGTCCACGGCCCAGGGTCGTCGGTTGTTCGGGTCGCGGTCCGGGGCGTGCGCAGCGCCCCGGTCCGGTGAATGTCGAATTGGGTCCCTCCACCCTTTGTAGAATCGTTCTAGCATCTCTGTTCATAATGTGAATTTGTAAAATCTAATCTGCGTGATAATCTATCCCTATGAATGGATTGACGATGAAACACCTCCGCTACTTCGAGGCGCTGGCCCGGCACGGCCATTTCGGTCTCGCGGCGGAGGCCTGCTCGATCTCGCAGCCGGCGCTGTCGGTGCAGATGAAGGAGCTTGAGGCCCTGCTGGGTGCGCCTCTGATCGAACGGACCACGCGGCGGATCCGCCTGACCAGCCTGGGCGAGGTGCTGGCCGAGCGCGCGCGCGAGATCCTGCGCCAGGTGGACGAGATCGGCGACCTGGCCCGCACCGCCCATGGTGCGCTGGCCGGGCGGCTGCGGCTGGGGGTGATCCCGACGGTGGCGCCCTACCTGTTGCCCCGGCTGATCCGGGCGCTGGCCACGGATTTCCCCGAACTGGACCCCCGCCCGCGCGAAGCGGTGACGGGGCGTTTGATCGAGGAACTGCTGCAGGGGCGGCTGGACACGGCCATCGTGGCGCTGCCGGTGTCGGAACCGGCGCTGCATGAATGCCGGCTGTTCGACGAGGAATTCGTGCTGGTGCGCCCGTTGGCGGATGCGAAGAAGCCGGTGCCGAACCCTGACGCCCTGCGCGAGATGCGGCTGCTGCTGCTGGAGGAGGGCCATTGCTTTCGCGACCAGGCGCTGTCGTTCTGCAAGCTCACGCCGTCGGTCACGCGCGAGCTGATGGAAGGCTCGTCGCTGTCGACGCTGGTGCAGATGGTGGGCGCGGGCATCGGCATCACCCTGATCCCCGAGATGGCTGTCCCGATCGAGACCCGTTCGGCCGCCGTATCCGTCGCGCGCCTGCCCAGACCGCGCCCCAGCCGGACCATAGGCATGGTCTGGCGCAAGACCGCGCCGCTGGCGGGGCAGCTGGAAAAGATCGCCGAGGTGGTGCGCCGTGCGTCAGAGGATCCGGACCGCGCCGAAGTGGCCTAGAGGATCCCGGCGGACCGGATGTCCTTCTGGGCGAAATCGATCAGCGCGCGGACCTTGCGGGGCAGGGTGCGGCCTTCGAGGTATATGGCGTTCAGTGGATGGGGCGGGCCTTCGTGCCCTTCCAGCAGGCGGACCAGCTGGCCGTCCTCCAGCGCGGTGCCCAGGACGAACTTGGGGCAATAGGCGATGCCGCGCCCGGCGATGGCCAGGTCGCGGGCCACATGGGCGGAATTGACCTGAAAGCGCGAGGTCACCCGGACCTCGACCGCATCGACGCCGGTTCCGAAGACCCAGACCGTTGGATTGTGGCGGTTTGAATCGATTACGCAGGCATGGCCCGCCAGGTCTTGCGGGCGCTCCGGCGTGCCATGCCGGTCCAGGTATTCCGGCGCGGCCACCAGCCGGCTTTCGATCTGCCCCAGCTTGCGCACCTTGACCGACGACACCTCGGTCACGCCGATGCGAAAGGCCAGGTCGATCCCGTCGCGCGCCAGATCGGCGTAACTGTCGTTCAGCCGCAGATCGACCGTCAGGTCGGGATGCGCCTCGGTAAAGCGGATCAGCATGTCCTTGACGTAAAGCTCGCCGAAATTCAGTGGCGCCGAGATCCTGAGGCCCCCCGAAAACCCGCCGGTTTCGTCCGAGACCGAGGCCAGCATCTCGGACAATTCGTCCAGCAGGGCGGGCGCGCGGCGCATCAGTTCCTCGCCCGCCGGGGTCAGGCCGACCTTGCGCGTGGTGCGCTGGAACAGACGCACGCGCAGGCGTTCTTCAAGCTCTGCCACATATTTGGACGTCAGGCGGTTCGACAGCCCCAGCGTCTCGCCGGCGGCGGTGAAGGATCCGGTGCGGGCAGTGGCAACAAAGGCTTTCAGCCCGTCGAACAGGTCCATGACTCGTTACTTTCGGAACAAAATGGGCTTAGTCATTCCATATCTTCTCCATTTTATGAAGAAGCATCAAGGCGCATATCACGTTCGACCTTAACACGAACATGACAGGAAAGGAGATCACGATGTCCGTTGCACGCGATCTTGAGCGGTTGAAAGACAGTCTCCGGACCACCGACCGGATGCCGGTTGTCTTTCTGGGCCATGGCAGCCCGATGAATGCCATCGAAGACAATGCCTATTCCCGCAGCTGGTCCGCCCTGGGCCGGACCCTGCCGCGGCCGCTGGCGATCCTGGTGGTGTCGGCGCACTGGATGACCAAGGGATCGACGCTGGTCGATGTGTCGGCCATGCCGCGCACGATCCACGATTTCTACGGATTCCCGGACGCGCTGTTCGCGCAGCGATACCCGGCCGAAGGCGATCCCAGCCTGGCGCGCGAGGTGACCAGCCTTCTGGCCAGCCATCACGCCGAAGGCGACGACCGCTGGGGGTTGGACCACGGCGCCTGGTCGGTGCTGACCTGGCTCTACCCCGAGGCCGACGTGCCGGTGTTTCAGCTGTCCATCGACATCACCCAGGATCTGTCCTGGCACGTCGAGACCGGGCGGCTGCTGTCGGAGTTGCGCAACCGGGGCGTTCTGATCCTGGGGTCGGGCAACGTGGTGCACAACCTGCGCGCCATGCGGATGGGCGGCAAGCCCTACGACTGGGCGCTGGAATTCGACCACCATTTCGCCGACCGCCTGAACGACCGCGACCTGGATGCGATTTCCAACCGCAAGGAGATGGGGGAACTGCTGCGCGTCGCGCATCCGTCGCTGGAACATTACCTGCCGGCGCTGACCATCGCCGGGGCGGCGGATGACAAGGACAGCCTGGTGTTCATGACCGACAGCATCGACCTGGCGTCGGTGTCCATGCGCAGCTTCGTGTTCCACGGCTGACCGGGGGGCTTTGACATGCTGATCGACGGCAAATGGACCGACACCTGGCAACCGGTGCAGAAGGCGGACGACAAGGGCCGTTTCGTGCGCCAGGTGTCGAGCTTTCGCAACTGGATCACCCCGGACGGACGTCCCGGTCCGACCGGTGAGGGCGGGTTCGAAGCAGAGGCGGGGCGCTACCGTCTGTACGTGGCGCTGATCTGTCCCTGGGCCTCGCGCACCCTGATGGCGCGGGCGCTGAAGGGGCTGAGCGATGTCGTCCCGGTGACGGTGGTCAACCCCACCCTGACCGACCAGGGCTGGCAATTCGGCGGCTATCCGGGGGCGGAGGAAGACCCGCTGCATGGCGCCCGCTACATGCATCAGCTTTACACCCTTGCCGATCCGCATGTGTCGGGGCGGGCGACGGTGCCGGTGCTGTGGGACATGAAGCGCGACGTGATGGTCAACAACGAAAGCGCCGATATCCTGCGGATGCTGGACACCGCGTTCGAAGGGATCGTGCCGTCGGACCTGCGTCTTTATCCTGCCGACCTGGCCGACCGGATCGACGAATTGAACCCGCGCATCTACGACAGGCTGAACAACGGCGTCTACAAGTGCGGTTTTGCCTCCAGCCAGGGTGCCTATGACGAGGCGGTCGAAGGCGTCTTTGCCATGCTGGACGAGCTGGAAACCCGCCTGACCGGCAATTACATCTTTGGCGACCGGCTGACGGAAACCGATATCCGCACCTTCGTCACCCTGATCCGGTTCGATGCGGCCTATCACGGGCTGTTCAAGACCAACCGCCGCCAGATCGCCGCCTATCCGCGCCTGTCGGCCTATATGGAGCGGATCCTGGCTTTGCCCGGTGTGCGCGAGACGGTGAACCTGGATCACATCGTGGCCGGGTATTATTCGATCAAGGCGCTGAATCCGCTGGGCATTCGCCCGACAGGGCCCGCGCATGTGCGGGCCCTGCTGGGGGATTAGTTCGACACCGACGGCAACCAGAGCGCCAGTGCCGGGAAGAACGCCACCGCCAGAAGCACCCCGATCTGCATCAGCACAAAGGGGATGGCGCCGCGGTAGATCTCTCCGATGCCGGCGCCGGGGACCGACGAGCGCAGGTAGAACAGCGCCATGCCGACGGGGGGCGTCAGGAACGATGTCTGCAGGCAGATCGCCAGCAGGATCGCCACCCAGACCGGATCGAACCCGAAGCTGGTCAGCAGCGGCATGACCAGCGGCGCGACGATCAGCACGATCTCCATCCAGTCCAGGAAGAACCCCAGCAGGAAGACCACGAAGATCACGAAGGCCAGCACGCCGTGGGGGCCGAGCGGCAGGGCGCGCAGGGCGGCCTCGATGGTTTCGTCCCCGCCATAGCCGCGCAGCACGATGGAAAAGCACGCCGCGCCGAAGATCAGCATGTAGAGAAAGGCGGTGGTGCGCCCCGTGGAATAGCAGACCTGTTTCAGCGACGCCCAGTTCAGCCGCCCGTTCATTGCGGCCAGCACCGTGGCGCCCGCCGCGCCGATGCCGGACGCCTCGGTCGGCGAGGCGATGCCCGCGACGATGGACCCCAGCACCGCCAGCACCAGCGCCAGCGGGGCGAAAAGCGCGCCGGCGAAGTCGCGGAAGGCGGCGGCGGGGGACAGTTTCGGGCCGTCGCGGGTGAATTTCGGCATCGCGCCGGGGATCACCAGCGCGGTCACCACGATGAAGACCACGAAGACCAGCGCCAGCCCCGTGCCGGGGATCAGCGCGCCCATGAACAGATCGCCCACCGGGATCCGCAGCTGATCGCCCATGACCACCAGCATGATCGACGGCGGGATCAGGATGCCAAGGCAGCCCGTGGCGCCGACTGTCCCAAGGCTGACGGACCGGTTGTAACCGGCCTCGAACATGGTCGGCACGGCGATGGTGGCCAGCAGAACGACGGATGCGCCGATGATGCCGGTCGAAGCCGCCAGCACCACGCCGATGATCACCACGGCAATCGCCAGCCCGCCGGGCGCCGGGCCCAGCAGGCCGCGCATGGATTTCAGCAGGCGTTCGGCGACGCCCGATCGGTCCAGCATGAAGCCCATGAAGATGAACATCGACATCGGGATCAGCGAATAGCTTGAGATCGTGTCGAACATCCGGTTTGCCACGAACCCGATCATCCTGAGTTCCGCCACGTCGGCGATGTTCAGCGGTTCGATCAGGGTGCCCAAGGCGGCGAAGGCCACGCCGACGCCGCCCAGCACGAAGGCCACCGGGTAGCCGGAGAACAGCACCACCATGAAGGTGGAAAAGAAGAGGAAGATGAAAAGCGCGTCCATCAGGCGGTCTCCGCTTTCATCAGCCGCGCAAGGCTTTTCAACAGAACGCCGACGCCCTGCACCACCAGCAGGCTGACCCCCGCGGCCATCACCCCCTTGATGATGTAGCGCGCGGGCAGGCCCGACGGCATGGGCGATCCTTCCTTCAGCCGCCAGGAGAACGAGAAGATCGTCCAGGCGTGATGCGCCAGAAGCAGCGTGAAGGGCAGGAACAGAAAGATCACGCCCAGCACCTCGACCAGCGCCTTCTTGCGCGGCGACATCCGCCCGTGCAGCACGTCGACACGGACGTGGTCATCGGTCTGGTAGGCCCAGGCCAGGCAGCACATGACCGTCACGGCGTTCAGGTGCCATTGCAGCTCTTCCAGCTCGATCATGCCGATGTTGAAGACATAGCGCAGGAAGACGTTGATCAGGATCGTGAGCACCAGAAGCGGCAGCACCAGCGATCCGGCCTTGCCGGTCACTTCGGCGATCCGGTCGATGACGCGGACGATGGGGTCTAGCATGGGAACATCCGGGATGGGGGCGGGCCGTCCCGGCCCGCCCGAAAGGGTCAGTTCTTGGCGTCGGTCCAGGCCTGCATGCCGGTCCGGTAGGCGGTCAGCGATTCCAGCGTGCGGGCGAAATCCGGGTCCTTGGCGGCCTGTTCGGCCATGACTTCGTCGTTGGCGGTGGAAAACGCGTCCAGCACTTCGGGCGGGAAGGACATGATCCGGGTGCCGGCGGCCTTGAACTTGGCGATGGCGTCGGCGTTGCCCTGCGCGGTCGAGGTCAGGGACCACAGGTTGGTCTCCATGCAGACTTCCTCGATCATGGCACGCTGCGCATCGGTCATGCCGTCCCACTTTGCCTTGTTGATGATCAGCTCGTTGAAGGCCGCAGGCTGGTGCCAGCCGGGCAGATAGTAGTAATCGGCCACCTTCTCAAAGCCCATCGCCTCGTCGATGGCGGGCATCGAAAACTCGGTGCCGTCGATCACGTTGCGTTCCAGGTTCGGATAGATGTCGCCGCCGGCCAGCAGCACGACGGATGCGCCCATTTTCTTCATGACCTCGCCGGCCAGGCCGGCAAAGCGGATCTTCTTGCCCTGCAGCGCCTCGACGCTGTCGATCGGGAAGGTGTACCAGCCACCCGCTTCGCTATCCATCACGCCACACGGCACGGTCATGACGCCCTGCGCGGCATAGATCTCGCGCCAGATTTCAAGCCCGCCGCCATTGTAGATCCAGCCGATGTAATCCATCGCGTCCGGCCCGAAGGGCACGCCGCCGAACAGCTGCACCGCCGGAAAGCGGCCGGCGACATACAGGGGCGAGGTATAGCCGGCGTCCAACGTACCCTGCTGGACCGCGTCGAAGATCTGCAGCGACGGCACCAGCTTGCCCGCGCCATACAGCTTGATGCCGATGTCACCGCCCGAGATCGCGTTGATCGTGTCGGCGAAATGCTGGGCGTTCTGGCCCGAGGCGGGCAGGGTCAGCGGCCAGGCGGACTGCAGGTCCAGCTTGACATCCTGGGCCTGGACCGGGGCGGAAAGCAGCGTGGCGCCAAGCAGCGCGCCGGCCAGCGCACGGGCGGAGCGGAGAAATGTGGGTCGGGTCATCATGTCCTGCCATCGTTTGAAGTGAGCGAAGGGGGGTGCCCCCGGATCGGGGTCGGGAAGACGATGGAAGAGGGGATGCGCGCCGGGCAATCGGGCCATTGGGCGGCGCGGGAAGGAATCGTGGCGTGCTGAAAAGATTTGCGTGAATAATCATGCTTTGCGCGGGGATGTGGCGTGAATTGAAGAATATTCACCTAAATACTCACGCGCCGTGGGTAGTTCGCCGATTCGCCCCGGCGGCCCTGGCGGGTTGGTGGCGGTCCGGATGCCCGGGGCGCGGCCGGACCGGGGTGCGCGGCGAATCGCAGGATCGCCCGTGACACCTGTATTCCAAATAAATGTATTATTAGCAGTGATTTATGTCGTTTCTCTTGCGGCGGAGCGCCAAAGCCTTTGCGCCGACCTACCCCTCGACCCAAGGTATTTCCGAACCGGTTCGCAGGGCGCGCACGCCATGTTTCGACCTTCGAACCGGCTCTCACGCCGCCTCGCACAGAATTTAGTCAAATTGACCTAAGTCATTGTTTTGCATTCCGGATGCTGCGGCATTTTCGCGCTGTTTCATGGGGAAATCGCGGGTCCGCACGGGGTGTCGGAACCTTCGCTCTATGCGGCATGCCTTAATGCGGTAATATTCACCTAAATCACGACGAGAGCCGCCATGAGTACTCCAGCCTCCGCCATCGTTACCCGTCCCCTGTCGCTGTCCTTGACCCCGGGCGGCGATGGTCCTCGGGTCCTCGTGAAGGAATGCCTGGGCGTCGAAGGCGTGACCACGCGCTGCGGTTGCGCAGCGTTCGCCGACGCCCCGGCCGAAACCGCCCATTCCGCCATCGTCGCCCGGCTGATCGCCGAAGGCGCCAGGGTCGAAGGGCTGGTCACCATGCACGAACTGGCCTTCGGGGTGTCGGGGCTGAACGCCTATGCCGGCACTGCGCCGAACCCGGGCTGGCCCGACCGGATCCCGGGCGGGTCGTCGTCGGGATCCGCCGCCGCCGTGGCCGCGGGGCTTTGCGATTTCGCGGTGGGAACGGACACCGGCGGGTCGGTCCGCCAACCCGCCTGCTGTTGCGGGGTCTTCGGGTTGAAACCCACGTTCGGGGCCATCGACAGGCGCGGGGCCATCCCGCGCGCATCCTCGCTGGACGTGATCGGACCCTTCGCCGCGACGGCGCAGATGCTGACCAAGGCCGCCGCGATGATGATCGAAGGCTTCACCCCCGAAACCATCGGTGCACCCAAGCTTGCCCGCGTCCCGGTGAAGGCGGATCTTGAAATCGACGCGGCCGTCGACACGGCCCTTGGCGGCCTGATGGTCCCGATCGCGCATCTGCCGTCGTTCGAGGCCGCCTATGCCGCCGGCCTGACCCTGATCAACTGGGAACTGGCCGGCGAATTCGGCCAACTGGCCCGGTCGAACGCCACGCTGGGCGGGGATGTGCAGGCCCGGATCCGCAACGCGCTGGCCGTCACGCCCGCGCAGGCGGCCGAGGCCGAAGCGGTCCGCGCCCGTTTCACGGCGGAAGTCGATGCCGCGCTGGACGGTGTCGACGCGCTGGTCCTGCCGACCATGCCCTGCGTCCCGCCGACGCTGGAGAAGGCGCAGGACCTGACCGCGCTGATCCCGCTGACCATCCTGGTGCGGCCCTTCAACCTGTCCGGCCACCCCGCCGTCACCCTGCCGCTGCGCACCGCAGGGGGCCTGCCCGCCGGTCTGCAACTGGTGGCGCGCAAGGGGGGCGAGGCGACGCTGTGCGCCCTGGCCGAGGCGCTGGCCGACCGGCTGGCGCCCGTCGCAGCGCCCTTGACAGTGCCCGTGAATATCCCGGAGGAGACCCGATGACCCGACCCGAACCCGACCTGGCCCGCCAGGCGTCCGACGCGGCGCTGGCCGATCTCTGCACCCGGATCCGCGCGCGTCGCGCCGAATTCGACACCCTGCGCCACATCCCCATGGATATCGTGGACGGCTTCAAGCAGATCGGCATCTACCGCGCCTTCGTCCCGGAACGGTTCGGCGGTGACGCGATCACGCCGATGGACTTCCTGCAGATGATCGAAACGCTGTCGGCCGCCGATGCCTCCGCCGGGTGGGTGGCCAGCTTTGGCGTGTCGTCCACCTACCTCGCGGCGCTGCCCGAAGACACGTTCGCCGGGATCTACACCGCCAACCCTGACACGGTGTTCGCCGGCGGCCTGTTTCCGCCGCAGCCCGCTGCCCGTGTCGAGGGCGGGATCGAGGTGTCGGGCCGCTGGTCGTGGTGTTCGGGGTCGATGGGGGCCGATCTGCTGGGCGGCGGCATCAAGCTGGAAGGCGAGGGGTCGCCCTTGCCGCGCACCGCCGTCATGCCCCGCGCCAAGGTCGCCATAGACGAAACCTGGGACACCATCGGCCTGCGCGGCACCGGCAGCCATGACCTGGTCGCCGACAAGGTGGTTGTGCCCGAGGACTGGACCTTCAT
The DNA here is from genome assembly GCA_003217735.2 of Marinibacterium anthonyi. Lineage (GTDB taxonomy): Bacteria > Pseudomonadota > Alphaproteobacteria > Rhodobacterales > Rhodobacteraceae > Marinibacterium > Marinibacterium anthonyi. Next base: position 1,857,130 of record CP031585.1, read on the forward strand.
TCGCGGGTCGAAATCCAGGATGGACGACGCGATCTTCCGCTACCCGGCGATGGCGCTCGCCGCGCAGGTTCTGGCCGTCGTGGCCCTTGGCACCGCGCGCGAGGCGCTGGATTACATCAAGTCCGACGCCGCGCAGAAAGCATCGATCACCGGCGCCCCGAACCCCGGCGCACGGCCGTATGTCCAGAACCACCTGGCCCGCGCCGAAGCCACGCTCGCCGGGGCCCGTGCCCAGTTCTACGACGTGACCGCCCGGGCCTGGGACGAACTGCAACATCAGCCCGAAGTCACCCGCGACACCCATGTGCAGCTGCGCCTGGCCTCCACCATGGCCGCCCACGACGGGGCCGAGGCCGCGCGCCAGGCCTTCCTGATGGGGGGCGCCAGCGCGATGATGGCCGGCCACCCGCTGGGCCGGCTGATGGTGGATGCCGCCTGCGTCGCCCAGCACGCCTTTATGGGTGAAGGCACCTGGACCGCCGCCGGCGCCGCCATGTTCGGCGAACAGACGCCCCCGGGCTTCCCCTGACATTTCCACGAGGAGAGACATTCATGAGCGATACGCCGAAACTTCGCACGCTGCTGTGCTTCAACAACCACCCGACGTTCTTCAGCCTGCCGTTCGACCAGATCGGCCCGGTCTGGAAAGCCACGCAGGAGCTGATGGCCGGGATCGACCAGATGGACGGCGTCGACATCGTCGGCACCTTCGACGACGACCAGACCATGGTCGGCGCGTCGCAGGGCTTTCCCTTTACCTGGTACATCATGGCCGATTTCCCCAACCGCGAAGCCGTGCAGGCCGCCTGCAATCTGCTGCGCACCATCGTGGTGGGCGAGGGCAACGACCGGCTGTGGAAATACATGACGGTCGAAGCCCGCATGGGCCGCGCGCTGGAGATCCCCAAGCTGTGAGCGAGCTGACCGAAATCCTGACCCGGCTCGCCCGGCTGGAGGCGGAAAGCGCCTGCCGCAAGTGCCTGTCCGATTACATGGACATCTGCGACCGGCTGGATGGCACGACCGACCTTGGCGCGCTGGGTGCATTGTTCACCACGGACGCGGTCTGGGGCGGGGCGGGCGACCGCTATGCCAGGGATTTCGGCGCCCATCACGGGCGAAAGGCGATCACGGACTGGCTGGGCAATTTCTGCACCACGCCGCCGCATTTCGCCATGAACGCGCATTTCCTGTCGTCCGAAGCCATCACTCACGGGACGGACGGGATTGTGACGGGGCGCTGGCTGATGCTTCAGACCCCGACCTTCCACGACGGGTCGTCCTTTCTGATGGCGGCCCGTCTGGAAATCGATTTCGCATGTGAAGACGGCGCATGGCGCATGCACCGCTTCTCGACCCGCAACCTCTATGCCCGTCCGGTGGGCGACTGGAATGCCCCCGCGCAGATCCCGTCCCCCGGTCAATTGCCACCGGCAGCCAGCTGAAAAGGAGAACACATGTCTCTCGATCAATTCCCCGCAGGGCCCCAGCCCGCAGACCTGGTCCAGGACGACCGGGTCAAGACGCCGATGTACGAAGACCCCGCGCTGTTCGACGCCGAGATGGAGAAGATCTTTGGCCGCTGCTGGGTCTGGGTCGGCCATGAAAGCGAAGTGCCGGGCAAGGGCAACTTCAAGCTGTCTTGGGTCGGCACCCAGCCGGTCATCATCTCCCGCGACCGCAAGGGCGACCTGCACGTCTTCGTCAACCGCTGCCGCCATCGCGCCGCGACGGTCTGCGAGGTGAAGAAGGGCAAGACGTCGTCCTTCCAGTGCCCCTATCACGGCTGGGGCTATGGCCTGGACGGCAGCTTGCGCGCGATCCCCTACACCGAAGGCTATTCGGCCGATTTCGACAAGGGCAGTTACGGGCTGAAGAAGCTGAAGGTGGACACCTTCGAAGGCATGATCTTTGCGTCGTTCAACATGGATGTCGAACCGCTCGAGGATTTCCTGGGCAACGCGAAACCCTGGATCCGCCTGTTCATGAAACAGGGCGGCGGGTTTCCCGTGAAGACGCTGGGCGAACACCAGTTCAAGGTGCCGATGAACTGGAAGATCCAGCTGGAAAACACCACCGACGCCTATCACTTCCCGATCGTGCACAAAAGCTTCATGCAGTCGCTGGACGGCGAGGCAACGCAGCAGTTTTCCTTCCTGGACGACAATGACGGCTGGGTCGAAGACCTGGGCAACGGCCATTCCGTCATGGTCATGATGCCCGAACTGATCGACCTGGACGACGAGCCCGATCGCGCGATCCCCGAGCGGTTCCAGGACCTGGCCGAGACCCTGCGCAAGGATTACGACGAAGATCAGGTGCGTCGGATCGTCCGTGCCGTGGGCGGCTGCGGCTTCAACCTGAACCTGTTCCCGAACGCGGCCTGCTCGCTGTCGTTCTTCCGGATCCTGCGGCCCGTGTCGGTGGAGGAAACCGAAATCCGCCACATCGCGCTTGGCATGGAAGGCGGCCCCGAGGCCGCCAACCAGATGCGCATGCGCCTGCACGAACACTTCCAGGGACCTATGGGCTTCGGCTCGCCCGATGACGCGGAAGTCTGGGAACGGGTGCAGCGCGGCACCAAGGGCGACGGATCCATCGACATCATGGTGAACCGGGGCCTGGGGCTGGAAGAGACCAGCGAAAACGGTTTGCCCAAGGGCGATGTCAGCGCCGAAACCGGCATGCGCGCCGCCTACAAGATGTGGAAGAAGGTGATGGCACAATGAAGGATCTGCCCGTGAATACCGACGTGACCCTTCAGGCCGTGACCGAATTCCTCTGGAAAGAGGCCGACCTGCTGGATGCCCGCGATTACGACACCTGGCTGGCCCTCTGGTCCGAAGGCGGCCATTACGTGATCCCGGTCGAGAAAGAAGGCGACGATTTCGCCAACATGCTCAACATCGCCTATGACGACAGCACCATGCGCGTCATGCGCGTGCGCCGGTTCCAGCAGGGGTTTTCCATCTCCTCAGCTCCGCCGGCGGATTCGGTGCGCACCCTGTCGCGCTTCGTCATCGACGCGGTCGACGGCGATACCGTCAAGGTCCGCGCCGCCCAGCACGTGATCGAGGACAAGTTCGGCCGCCAGCGCATGTTCGCCGCGAATGTGTCCTGGGTGCTGAAGGTCACCGACGAAGGCTTCATGATCCGCGACAAGGTCGTGCGGCTGCTGAATTCCGACGGGATGCTGACCTCGATCAGCTACCTGTTCTGATGGGCACGCCCTTGCCGGACGTGATCCAGACGGCCGTGATCACCGGTGGCGCCAAGGGATTTGGCGCCACCGCGACCAAGGCGCTGCACGGCGCGGGCTTCCGCGTGGTGATCGCCGATATCGATGCCGAGGCCGCGCATGACCTGGCCCAGTCGCTGGACCTTGCCGGCGAAACTGCGGTGACGGCAACGCTGGATATCGCCGCCCCGGGGGCGTTTGACGACGTGCTGGCCAAGATCGTCGACCGCTGGGGGTCGGCCGAGGTGCTGGTCAACAACGCCGCCGTGACCCAGGCGCAGCCGGTGCTGGACATCGCACCTGAAGACTTCAACCGGATCATGGCCGTGAACGCGGGTGGCTGTTTCGCCGGCTGCCAGGCCTTTGGCCGGCACTTCAAGGCACAGGGCTACGGGCGGATCGTCAACATGGCCTCGCTTGCCGGTCAGAACGGTGGCACCGCCACGGGCGCGCATTACGCCGCCTCAAAGGGCGCGATCCTGACGCTGACCAAGGTCTTCGCCCGCGACCTGGCCGCCTTTGGCGTCACCTGCAACGCGATCTCGCCGGGACCGATGGACACGCCCATGGTGCACGACATCGTCGGCGACAGGATGGAAAGCTTTCTTGCGAACGTCCCCGTCGGCCAGCTGGGCGCGCCCGATTTCGTGGCCCAGATGGTCACCATGCTCTGCGCACGCGACGCCGCGTTCGTCACCGGCGCCTGCTGGGACGTGAACGGCGGCCTCTACATGCGGTGATGGGGATGCAGGACATGGATACGACACTGACCCTGACCGTTGCCGACCGCACCGACGATTGCGGCGGCATCATGCGCCTGACCCTGACCGGCGACGGCGAGCTGCCCCAGGTGACGGCAGGCGCGCATGTCGACCTGTTGGTCGACACGCCCGACGGCCCGGTCTGGCGGCAATATTCGCTGGCCGGCAATCCCGCCGACCGCAATCAATGGACGCTTGGCATCCTGAACGAGGCCGAAGGCCGGGGCGGGTCCAAGGCGCTGCACGCCACGGTGAAACCCGGCGACAGCCTGCAGATCGAAGGCCCCCGCAACCACTTCGCGCTGGATCCCGAGGCAACCAAAACCGTGCTTTTCGGCGGTGGCATCGGCGTCACGCCGATGCTGGCCATGGGCTGGGAACTCCACGCGCGGAACGCGGATTTCACGCTGCACTACGCCACCCGGTCGGCCAACCGCACCGCCTTCCTGGACCTGATCGAAACGCTGCCCTTCCGGGACAGCATCCGCCTGCACCACGACGACGGGGCAGGGGCGCAGCCCATCGACCTGGCCACCGACATGCCCGCGCCCGCGACCGGCACCCATGTCTACGTCTGTGGCCCCGAAGGTTTCATGACCTGGATCATCACCGCCGCCGAAACCGCCGGCCATGGTCCCCGCAACATCCACCGCGAATACTTCTCGGCGGACGTGGACACCACCGGCGACAGCTTCGAGGTCCATTGCGAACAATCCGACATCACCGTCACGATCGGGCCCGACGACACGATTGCCAAAGCTTTGGCCAGGGCGGGCGTGAAGATCGACGTCAAATGCGAGGAAGGCATCTGCGGCACTTGCGTCACGGATGTGCTTGACGGCGAGATCGATCACAGGGACCAGTTCCTCACCGAAGAGGAACGCGAGGACGGCGACCAGATCTGCGCCTGCTGCTCGCGCGCCAGGGGGGGCCGGCTGGTTCTCGATATCTGATGCGGCAGGAGAACAGGAACATGTGCCACAGACATCCGCGCCCGGCCCCGGGTCCTCGCGGCGCGCACCTGCTTCTTTCTCTTTCCAAATACCCCTCGCCGAAGGCACCGCGCGCCAGCGCGGTTCGCAATCGACCGCAAAACAAATAAAGCCAACAGGGAACACCATATGAAACACCTGCTCACCGCCACCGCGATCAGCCTGGTCATGGCCAGCGCGGCCGCTGCCGAAACCGTGCTGACCGTCGCCAACTGGCTGCCCCCCTCGCACCCATTGGTGTCCGACGTCATCGTGCCGATGACCGAACAGATCGCGGAAGCCACCGGCGGATCCGTCACCGCCAACATCCTGCCCGCGCCGCTGGGTCCGCCGCCCGCGCATTTCGACTTTGCCGTCAACGGCGTGGCCGACATCACCTTCGGCGTGCAGGGCTACAACGCCGGCCGCTTCAAGACCACGAACATCGCGGAAATCCCCTTTATCGGTGACAGCGCCGAAGCCAATTCGGTCGCCTACTGGCGCACCTGGGACGCCATGCTGAAGGACGCGGGCGAATACGACGACGTCAAGGTGCTGGCCGTCTTCACCCATGGCCCGGGCGAGATCTTTCTGAAATCGGGCGATGCGTCCTCCCCCGACCTGCTGCAGGGCAAGAAGATCCGCGTCGGCGGCGGCATCGTGCACGAGGTCGCCACGACCCTGGGCGCCGTGCCCGTCGAAGGTCCGTCGTCCAAGGCCTATGAACTGCTCAGCCAGGGTGTCGCCGACGGGATCTTCTTCCCGTATGAATCCGTCAACTTCTTCAAGCTCATCCCGCAGCTCGACGTTGGCGTTTCGGTGCCCGGCGGGCTTTACAACACCTCGTTCTACATCGTCATGAACAAGGCCAAGTGGGACAGCCTGACGCCCGAGGAACAGACCCAGATCGACAGCGTTACCGGCGAGGCCCTGGCCCGCATGGCCGGCCAGATGTGGGACAAGGTCGATGCCGCCGGTCTTGCCGCGATGGACGGCGAAATCACCGTGACCCCGGCCACCGACGCACAGATGCAAGCCTGGAAGACCGCGCTGCAGCCCGTCATCGACGCCAAGATCGCCGAAGTCAGCGAAACCGGCGTGGATGGCAAAGCCGCGTTCGAGATGCTCGAGTCGGAAATCGCCAAGGAAATGGCCGCCAAATGAGCCTCACGGTACCGCCCGGATCCCAGTCCGACGCCCGGCCCGAACCGGCAGCCCCGAGGCTGCCGGCCCTGCGCACCGTGCTTGCCCTGCTTGGGGGCGTCATGATGATGTCCCTGATGGGGCTGACCGTGGTCGACGTGATCGGGCGGTACCTCTTCAATTCCCCCCTGCGCGGGGCGGCCGAACTGACCGAGATGCTTCTGGCCTCGGTCATCTTCCTGGGCCTTCCCGCCGTGGCGCTGTCGGACGACCATGTCACCGTCGACTTGATGATCGACCGGATGCCCGCCTGGATCCACCCCTGGCGCCTGGCGCTGACGGGCATCTTCTCGGCCACCGTGCTGACCGTGGTCGCCTGGCGCATCTGGGTCTACGCGGGCCAGATCGGCGGCTATGGCGGGGCCACGACCAACCTGCGCATCCCGCTGGCGCCGCTGGGTTATTTCTGCGCCGCCTGCACGCTGGCCGGGGCGTTCATTTCCCTGATCATCCCGCTGCTCGGCCTCTGGTCCAAGCTCAAGGAAAGGACCTGACATGGAGCATTGGCCCATCGGCATGGCCATCGTGAGCGTGCTTCTGCTGCTCGGCGTGCCGATCTCCTTCGCGCTGGCCGGTGTCGGCCTGGTTGGCGTGGCGTCCATCATCGGCTGGACGCCGGCGATGGCATTGCTGGGATCGACCTTCTTCGACAACGGTCGCGACTATTCCCTGTCGGTGCTGCCGCTGTTCCTGATGATGGGCAATTTCGTGGTGCAATCCGGCATCGCGTCCGAACTCTACAACTCCGCCTATGCCTGGCTGCGCCACCGCAAGGGCGGGTTGGCCACCGCCACCGTTATCGCCTGCGGCGCGTTCTCGTCCGTCTGCGGATCGTCGATGGCCACCGCCGCCACAATGACCCGGATCGCGCTGCCGTCCATGCGCCGCTTCGGCTACCCGGATCAGCTGTCGACGGCGTCCATCGCGGCGGGTGGCACGCTGGGCATCCTGATCCCGCCCTCGGTGATCCTGGTGTTCTACGGCATCATGACCCAGCAGGACATCGGCAAGCTGTTCCTGGCGGGGCTCATCCCCGGTGTGATCGGCATCATCGGCTATTCGATCGCCGTGCGCATTTCCATCTACTGGCAGGGGATCGACCTGCCGGTCGAACCCAAGCTGCCGCTGATCGACCGGATCAAGGCGTTGAAGGGCACGGCAGGCGCGCTGATCCTGTTTGTCTTCGTGATGGGCGGCATCTACCTGGGCGTCTTCACCCCCACCGAAAGCGCGGGCATGGGGGCCGGGGGGGCGTTCCTGCTGGTGCTGCTGTCGGGCAAGTTTTCCATGCAGGGACTTATCAGCGTGCTCTACGACACGATGAAGACCACGGCGATGATGTTCTTCATCCTGTTCGGCGCGCTGACCTTCACCAATTACGTCAACATGTCCGGCATGACCCGCGACATCCAGACGTTCCTGGCGATGTTCGGCGACACCCCTACCGTCACCATCCTGGTGATCCTGTGCATCTACCTGGTGCTGGGCTGCGTGCTGGAAAGCCTGTCGATGATCATGCTGACCGTGCCGGTTTTCTACCCGATCGTGGCCGCGCAGGGTGTCGACCTGATATGGTTCGGCATTTTCGTGGTGATGGTGACGGAAATTTCATACATCACCCCACCGGTTGGGATGAATGCCTTCGTGCTGCGCTCGGTCGTTCCCGATGTGCGGCTTGGCACGATCTTTCGCGGGCTGGGGCCCTTCGTGGCGATGGATGTGGTCCGGGTCGGGCTGCTGACCGCGATCCCCGGGCTCGTGCTGTTGCTGACTTGAGGTAAGAGAGATGAAAATCGCAATCGTAGGCGCGGGCAATATCGGCACCGCCATGGCCGCGCTTTTCGCGTCCTCGGGCGAAGCCGTGACCCTGGTGGCGCGTGGCCACCGGCTTGAGGTGGCGGCGCAATCGGGGGTCTGCCTGGAAGATCGGGGCACGTTGCACGCGGGGCCGGTGACCGCCGTGGCCGCGTTGGACACGGTACAGGACGCGGTTTTCCTGTGCGTCAAGGCGCAGGACCTGGGGGCGGCCGTCGTGGCCAATGCCGGGGGCATCGGGCCACGGACGCTGGTGATCCCGATGATCAACGGGCTGCCCTTCTGGTTCTTCTACGACGCCGGTCGCGATGTGCCGCTGACCGACCCCGACGGGCGGCTGGCCTCGTGCCTGCGTCCCGAACAGGTGCTGGGCGCCGTGCTGCTGATGACGGTCGAGATGAACGCCGCCGGGCGCGCAATCTCGACCAACACGCCGACGCTGTCTTTGGCCCCGGTGGTCGAGGGCGCGGACATGTCGGCTGTCGCGAAGCTGATCGAGGTGCTGAACGGCGCCGGGGTCAGGACCGACCTGGCCGGTGATATCCGCCAGAACGTGCTGGTGAAGCTGCTGGCCAATATCGCGACCAACCCGCTGTCGGCCCTGATCGGCTGCAACCTGGCCGAGATCGGGCGCAGCGACACGCTCCGCCGCCTGTCGTTTGCCCTGGCGGACGAGGTGCGCGGCTGGCTCGAAGGCGACCTGGGCCGCAAGGTGCCGGACAATGGCTGGCTGGGCGATTTGCTGCTGGATGCCGGGGATTTCCCGACCTCGATGCTGCAGGACGCGCGCGCCGGCCGTCGGCTGGAACTTGACGCCATCGCCCGCGCGCCCATGGCGCTGGCGGGCGAGGGGGCGATGCCCCTGCTGGCGGCGCTGGTGGCCGCGCTGGACCGGGCGCCCCGGCTTCCACTCGACGGGCTGGCCGCGCAGGCGGCGCTGACCCAGCTGCTTTCCCATACCCATCCAGAAAGGATCCGCGCATGAACGACGCCACGCCGATCACGGGCCCCATGGCCGACATGACCGAAGCCGAGCTGCGCGTGCAGCTGGCCGATTTCTATCACCTCGTCAGCTACCTTGGCTGGACCGAGCTGATCTTCAACCACATCTCCGTCCGCCTGCCGGGCGAGGCGCACGCCTATCTGGTGAACCCGCTGGGCCTGCATTACGACGAGGTCACGCCCGAGAACCTGCTGGTGGTGGGCGTCGACGGCAAGCTGCTGCGGGAAAGCGAGTACAAGCCCAACCCGGCCGGGTTCGCGCTGCACGGGGTGATCCACCAGTTCCGCGAGGATGTGGGATGCGTGGCCCATACCCACACGACGCCGATCTCGGCCATCACCATGAAGGGCTTCGGGATCGATCACGACAGCTTTTACGGCGCGCAGCTGTACGGGCGGGTGGCCTATCATGAATTCGAAGGCATCACGATCTACGACGAGGAACGTGATCGCATGCTGAAATCGCTGGGGGAAAAGCACGTTCTGGTGCTGAAGAACCACGGCGTGGCCTGCATGGAGGCGGATATTCCGCTGACCTTCTTCCTGCTGTGGACGGTCCAGCGGGCGGCCGAGATCCAGTGCGCCGCCGCGGCCATTCCGGGGCCGAACACGATCCTGCCCGAGGAGGTGAAGGCGAAATGTGCCGCCGATGCCCAGCGGCTGAAGGAAAGCGCGTCCTTCGCGACGCTGCTGTTCGATGCGATGGTGCGCAAGATGAAACGGGACCGCCCCGAATTCGCGTGACGGGGGTGTCCCACGCGTGGGACATCGCTTGCCCTCATAAAAATCAATGGGTTCCAGAGGTGAATTAACCCTTTGTTAGGCCAAGGTAAGATGGGTCATTGACCCATCCTGCACCCAAACGCCGGCAGGTCCCGGAACGGATCCGCCTTCCATTCGTTGGACACCAAAGCCCCACGCGGGGTGATCCAACCCAGAGAAAGGAAGGCGCACCCATGTCCAGGAAACCGACACTGACGTCCACGTCCGGCAAACCCTATCCGACGAACGAGACATCCAAGACCGCCGGCCCCCGCGGCCCGGTCCTGATGGAAGACCACTACCTGCTGGAAAAGCTGGCCCACCAGAACCGCGAACGCATCCCCGAACGGGTCGTCCACGCCAAGGGCTGGGGCCTGCAGGGCCATTTCACCGTCACCCATGACATCACGAAATACACCTGCGCCAAGGTCTTTTCGCAGATCGGCAAGCGAACCGAGGTCCTGTCGCGCTGGTCCACCGTGGCCGGCGAAAGCGGGGCGGCGGATGCGGAACGCGACGTGCGGGGCTTTTCGCTGAAGTTCTACACCGAGGACGGCAACTGGGACATGGTGGGCAACAACACCCCCATCTTCTTCATCCGCGACGCCTTCAAGTTCCCCGATTTCATCCGCACGCAAAAGCGCCACCCCAAGACCAACATGCGATCGCCCGAATCCATGTTCGACTTCTGGGCCGGTCAGCCGGAAAGCGTGCACCAGGTGACCATCCTGATGTCGGACCGCGGCATCCCGCGCAGCCCGGCGCACATGAACGGGTACGGCAGCCACACGTTTTCCATGTGGAACGCCGACGGCGAACGCCATTGGGTCAAGTTCCACTTCAAGACCCAGCAGGGCCACGACTGGTTGTCGGATGCCAAGGCGGCCGAGATCATCGGGCAGACGCGCGAAAGCTACCAGGAAGAGCTGTGGAACATGATCGAGGAGGGGCGGTTTCCGAAATGGACGCTGTTCATCCAGGTCATGACCGAGGAACAGGCGCTGGAGACCGAGTTCAATCCGTTCGACCTGACAAAGGTCTGGCCGCATGCCGATTACCCGCTGATCGAGGTGGGCGAGCTGGAGATGGATACCTTCCCGGAAAACTACTTTCAGCTGGTGGAGAACGCGGCCTTCAACCCCAACAACATCGTGCCCGGCATCGGCTTTTCGCCCGACAAGATGCTGCAGGCGCGGGTGTTTTCCTATGCGGACGCCCACCGCTACCGGCTGGGCACGCATTACGAGATGCTGCCCGCCAACGCGCCCAAGAACGCGAGTGTGAACCATTACCACAAGGACGGCGCGATGCGGTTCTTCAGCAACGATTTCGGCAATCCCAACGCCTATTACGAGCCGAACCAGTATGACGGGCCGGTGGCGGATGACAGCGTGGCGGAACCGCCGCTGAAGATCGACCCCGAGGCCGTGGCGGCGCGGTTCAAGCAGGAAGAGAGCGACATCGACTACGTCCAGCCCCGCGCGCTGTATGCCGAGGTGATGGATGACGCCGAACGCGACCGGCTGCACAAGAACATGGCCGGCGGGCTGGCGCCGGTGTCGGAGCCGGTAAAGGAGCGCTGGTTGGCCGTACTGAAGAAGGTGCACCCGGATTACGAGGCCGGTGTGCGCCGCGCGCTGGAGACCGGCGATCACGGCGATCCGTCGCTGCCGGTGACGGACGATACGCCGCTGAAGGTCGCCGAATAGGGGCGGCGGCAGGCGGCAGGCGTAGGATGGGTGATGATCACCCATCTTACAGAACCTTTCGGATCCTCAGGTCGGGGTCTTCTGGCGGTCAAAGACTTCGGACACGGCCAGGATCAGCCGTTCGAGGATGCCAAAGAAGATGTCTATGCCGTAGCCGAACAGGAAGGCCATGGTGAACAACCCGACCGAGATGTTCGCCACGTCGAAGAATTCCGTCGATTGCGGCGACCAGAACCAGCCGATGATCACGCCCACGAAGGCGCCCAGAAGCACCCGGATCAGGGTGCGGAAGGGCGCCGGGCTGGGAATCGCCGGGTTGACCATGATCCTGAGCGTCAGCATCACCGCGCCCATCGCGCCGTAAAGGCCCGGCAGGATCCAGGAATTGCGCACGTCCAGCCGGTCGCGGATGTCGCGCAGGGTTTCCAGGTAGTAGTTGCGGATGAAATCGAAATTCGTGTTTTCGCCGGCCGACACGTTGTAGAGACAGCCGTAGGTTTCCATGTTGATGCGCCGGGCGGCCACGGCGACCATGGCCGAGCGCACCGACTGGCCGATCCGGGTCTCAAGCTCGTTGACGCGGCTTTCCATGCTGGCCTTCAACGCCGTGATCGTGCCGGAAGCATCCGCGCCTGACCCGGTGACGGCCCTGGCCGCTTCCTGTTCCGCCACCAGTTCCGCGTAATCCTTGAGCCTGGGTTCCAGCACGTCGAGGCAATTGGTGTCCGACGTGTAGGGTTGCGCCACGCCGCTGCGCCCGGACGGGACCTGACCGGAGAAGGCCTGGGCCAGCGTGTCGGACTGACCGGCATCCGCCGTGTCGCCGGATAGGCCCGTGTTGCCGTCCGTGGTTCCGGTTGCGCCGCCTGTCGCGCCCGTGTCGGTCGGGGCCTTGGCCACGATGACCGGGGGCGCGCCGCCGTAGCTGCCGACCGGGGTCAACGGGTGGGCGCGCTGGATCAATGCCGCCACGCCCGGTGTGGGCGCCAGGAACGAGGGGTTGTTGTTGACCAGCCGGCGCTGCCGTCCGGCGAGTTCCTGGAACTTCTGGTGGTAGCCATAGACGATGCGGAAATCCTCGGCCGCGGTTTCGGGGGTCAGGGACTTGGTCTTTTCCAGCTCGGCCTCGGTCATGGTGGGCACCACGTCCCAGCGGTTGAGGATGTCGTTCAGCCGTTCGGAGGCCAGGCGGTTCACCTCGGTCTGGACGTCGCCCAGGAAGATCGAGGCGCGGTTGGACCACAGGGTGAAGGTGGCGCAGAGCACGATCAGGTAGAGCGCGAAGCCGGTGAAGGCCACGCGGAAGGCGCCGCGCCAGAAGCGTTGGCGGCGGTGCAGGCGCATCTTGCGGTTGGAGGTGGTGTAGGGGAAGAAATTGCGCAGCTCATTCAGGGTCACCGGCTTGATGACGCCCACCATCCGGGTGATTTCGCTGCGCAGTTTCCGGGTTTCGTCGGAATTGTAATCGGGCCGGTCGTCGGAGAGGAACGGCTTGATCGCCTCTTCGAGGTTGGAGTTGGGCAGGACGCGGGTCTGGGCGTTGTAGTCGATCAGAAGCTCGGCGTTGTCGATCAGCGCGGTGAGCCTGTCGGCCTTGTCATCCTTGTCGACGGACATGGGCGGCGCCTCCGGTCAGTTGAGATAGCCGGACACGGGCGTGCCGCTGGAATCGTAGCAGTAACAGCTGTGTCCCGGGGGGCCGGGCGGGTCGATCCAGCACCAGAAATTCGGGGTGAAGCAGATCGAGCCGGGCGTATGCGGAGGGACCTGGGCCAGCGCGGCAGAGGGCGCGAACCCGATTGTCAGCGAAAGGGCGGCAATGAGACTGGAAATTCGAAACATCACAAGGTCTCCAAAAGGGAGAAATAACAAAACAATAGGAAAATTATGCTCTACTTCCGGGGTTGTGTAAATGAAATTTCTTGGAACCGTGAATTGGGGTGACTAATGGCGGGGGCGTTCGGACTGCCGGTCGGTCGGCGGCCTGGCGGTGCCGCAGGAGCCTGCGGCCCTTGGGCAAACGGGGTCCGGGTAGGGGTTTGCGCGCCTGCGGGCCCGTGGGGTGCCGGCGAATTAGCCGTTGCGGGGGGGCGGGCGATGTTGTCTAGTCCCGCCGGACAAGGGGCCCTGGCCTGGGCCGAAAAACCACTGCGATCCCAAGCATATGACAGATACCCAGTTTCCCGATAAAGCCCGCATGTTCTATTGCATCGGGGCGCAGAAGGCGGGGACGAGCTGGCTTTACCAGGCGTTGGGGCAAAGCCGCGATTGCCATTTGCCCTATCTGAAGGAATTGCATTACTTCGACGCGCTCTACACTCCCGGCAACCGGCGCGCCCAGGACGAGATGCTGATGGCGCTGGACGGGGTGCTGGACGACCTCATCGCCCAGCCCCAGGGCAGTCCGGCCGATCCGCGCAAGCTGATCAAGGCCAAGTACCTGGCCGATTACCTGAAGATGCACACCGGGCCGCGGGGCAGCCACGACCGCTATATCCGGTTCCTGACCCAGGGCTGGGCCGGGCAGGCGCTGATCTGCGACATCACGCCGGCCTATTCGATCCTGGATCGAAAGGCCTTTGCGGACATGGCCGGGATCGGGCGGGCGCAGTTCCTGTTCATCCTGCGCGATCCGGTCGAACGGATGTGGTCGGCCATCCGCATGGCGATGTCCGACCGGTCGGGCGCGCGGGGGCTGGACAAGGACCAGTTCGCGGGGCTGTGCGCCGATCGGGTGCGCCGGATGCAGGCCACGGGCGCGTTGGGCGACAAGCCTGCGCCGCGGGCCGATTACCTGCGCACGCTGGCAGAGCTGGACCATGCGGTCGATGAAGACCGGGTTCACGTGGCGTTCTTCGAGACGCTGGTGGGCAGTGGCGGGCTTGCGGATCTGTGCGCCAGGCTGGGCATCGCGCCGCCCATCGGGAACGGCGGTGACGCGGTCGGCGTCGGGCGGCAGGCCGAGATCCCCGAAGAGACCGAGCAGCTGCTGTTCGACGGGCTGAAGCCGCAATACGACGGCATCATGGAGAGGTTCGGCGATGCCGTGCCCGACCAGTGGCGGACCCGGTACGACAGGATGACCAGCCAGCAGACGGGCCAGCAGACGGGCCAATAGACGGGCCAATAGACCGCCCGCTAACCCAGCTTGTTGAAGACCTTTTCCAGCAGCAGGTTCAGCACCATCTGTTCCTCGCGCGACAGGTCCTCGAACGCGCGGGTAAAGACTTCGTCGGCGATGGCGCGGGCCTTGCGGCGCATGACGTGTCCGGCTTCGGTCAGGCGGACTTCGGTCATGCGGCCGTCGCGGGTGCTGGGTGCCGTGGTGACCAGTTCCTGCGTGCTCATGCGCTGGATGATCTTGGTCGCGGTGTTGGGCTTGATGATGCAGAAGGTCGAGATTTCGGTGATCGACAGCGCCTGGTCCTCGTAAAGCGACATCAGAACCCGCCAATAGGCGATGTCCATGCCGATTTCCTTCAGCCGGCGTTCCATCACCTGCATGTAGCGCGACGATGTCTGGGTGATCCAGTAGAACGGCCAGTCGGCCTTGTGAAAGCCGGCTTCGTGCGGGGGTTTGGGACTGGGGTTGGGACTGGGTTTGGGACTGGGGCTGTTATCGGTCATCGTCGGCGGTCTCATGGGCGCGCCCGGGCGCGATCTGCACCGTGTAGCGCAGGCGGCGGGCATGGGCAAAGCGAACTTGGCGATGACGGCAGGTCGGGCGCGACCGAGGCGCGGCGGATCGGCCGGTTCGTGCGGGTGGTGCGATTGCCATCTTGGCGGGGGGCCGGTGCGGGGGTATTGAGAGTGCCCGATCTCATGCAGGAGCCGATCTTGGACAAGACCGCACAAGCCGCCCCAATCGCTGCCCGTATCGCCCGGACCATCGCGACCGAGATCGGGGCGAACCCGACGCAGGTCCAGTCCGCCGCCGACCTGCTGGACGGGGGCGCCACGGTGCCCTTTGTCGCGCGCTACCGCAAGGAAGCGACCGGCGGGCTGGACGACACGCAGCTGCGCACGCTGGCCGACCGGCTGGTCTATCTGCGCGACATGGAGGCGCGGCGGGGCACGATCCTTGAGTCGATCAGGTCGCAGGGCAAGCTGACGGATGACCTGGCCCGCGCGATTGCCGGGGCCGACACCAAGGCGACGCTGGAAGACATCTATCTGCCCTACAAGCCCAAGCGGCGCACCAAGGCGATGATCGCGCGGGAAAACGGGCTGGAACCCCTGCTGCGCGCCATTGCGGCCGACCGCCGCGCCGATCCGGCCAAGCTGGCCGAAGCCTACCTGGGCGAGGCGGTGCCCGGCGTGAAGGAGGCGCTGAACGGCGCGCGCGATATCCTGGCCGAGGAATTGTGCGAGGATGCCGGCCTGCTGGGGCGGCTGCGGGAGTTCATGCAGAAGGAAGCGGTGATCACCGCGCGCGTGGTGGCCGGCAAGGAAGAGGCGGGCGCGAAGTTTTCCGATTACTTCGATCATTCCGAACGCTGGGCCGATATCGCGTCGCACCGGGCGCTGGCGATCCTGCGGGCGGCCAAGGACGAGGTTGTCGTCGTGGATATCGCACCCGAGCCGGAAGAGGGCGCCAAGCGGGCCGAGGCGATGGTGGCCGCGCAGGTCGGGGTTGCCGGCGACGGGCCGGGCGATGCCTGGCTGCGCGACGCGGCGGGCTGGACCTGGCGGATCAAGCTGTCGACGTCGATGTATATCGACCTGCTGGGCGATCTGCGGGCGCGGGCGCACGAAGAGGCGATCAACGTCTTTGCGCGGAACCTGAAGGATCTGCTGCTGGCCGCCCCCGCGGGGTCGCGGGCGACGCTGGGGCTGGACCCGGGGATCCGGACCGGGGTGAAGGCGGCGGTGGTGGACGCCACCGGCAAGGTGCTGGAGACCGCGACGCTGTACCCGTTCCCGCCCAAGCGCGACCTGCGCGGCGCGGAAGAGGCGATCATCCGCATGGTGCGCAGGCACGGCGTGGAACTGATCGCCATCGGCAACGGCACCGCCAGCCGCGAAACCGAACGGCTGGTGGCCGATACGCTGAAGCTGCTGCCCGACGGCGCGGCCAAGCCCACCAAGGTGGTGGTGTCCGAAGCGGGCGCGTCGGTCTATTCGGCGTCGGAACTGGCGGCAAGGGAATTCCCGGACCTGGACGTGTCCCTGCGCGGCGCGGTGTCGATTGCGCGGCGGCTGCAGGATCCGCTGGCCGAGCTGGTGAAGATCGAACCGCAATCCATCGGCGTCGGCCAGTACCAGCACGACGTGGACCAGCGGCGGCTGGCGAAGGCGCTGGAAGGCGTGGTCGAGGATGCCGTGAACGCGGTGGGCGTCGATCTGAACATGGCCTCGGCGCCGTTGCTGGCGCATGTGGCGGGGCTGAGCCAGACCCTGGCGGCGTCCATCGTGGCCTATCGCGATGAACACGGGGCCTTTCCGTCGCGCAAGGCGCTGATGAAGGTCACCGGGCTGGGTCCGAAGGCCTTTGAACAATGCGCAGGGTTCCTCAGGATCCGGGAAGGGGACGAGCCGCTGGATGCGTCGTCGGTTCACCCCGAAGCTTATGGCGTGGCGCGCCGGATCGTGAAGGCCTGCGGGCGCGATTTGCGCCAGATCATGGGCGACCAGGCGGCGCTGCAGGGGCTGAGGGCGGAGGATTTCGTCGACGACAGCTTCGGTCTGCCCACCGTGCGCGACATCCTGAGCGAGCTGGAAAAGCCCGGGCGCGACCCGCGGCCCAGCTTCAAGACGGCCAGCTTTACCGACGGGGTCGAAGCGATCACCGACCTGCGCCCCGGCATGACGTTGGAAGGGACCGTGACCAACGTGGCGGCCTTTGGCGCCTTCGTGGATATCGGGGTGCACCAGGACGGGCTGGTGCATATCAGCCAGCTGGCGGACCGGTTCGTGAAGGACCCGCACGAGGTGGTGAAGGCCGGCGACGTGGTCAAGGTGCGGGTGACCGAGGTGGACGTGCCTCGCAAGCGGATCGCGCTGTCGATGCGCAAGGACGGCGGCGCGCAGGACAAAGCGGCGGACCGGGGTCGGCCCAGGAATGATGGGCCGCGCGGACCGCGTGGGCCAAAGGGAGGGCCCAAGGGCGGATCCGCCGGGCCCAAGGGGGCGCGCCCCGACAACGGCAATGGGGGCGGCAACGGCGCATTGGGCGCGGCGCTGTCCGAGGCATTCAACCGCAAGCGATGAGACGGGAGAGGGGCGCCAAGGGCGCGCCCCTTGACCTTTGGGGCCAACCTTGTGTCCATGGGCGCCGAACCCGCCCATGGAGACGTTCCCCAGAATGACCGCCGCACCGACGCAGACCACCCCGTTCCGGATGAACCCCCTGGCGTCGCGCGAGGCGCCCTGGACGGCGGCGCAGGACGCGATCCTGAGCGATGCGGGGCTAGAGGCCGCGCGGGCGACGATCACCGGCTGGCCCGACTATGCGCCGACGCCGCTGCACGACCTCAAGGGGCTGGCGGCGGAACTGGGGATCGGCGGGCTGTACTTCAAGGACGAAGGCGGGCGGTTCGGGCTGGGCAGCTTCAAGGCGCTTGGCGGGGCCTATGCGGTGGCGCGCCTGTTGCAGAAGCAGATCGGCCAGGCGCTGGGGCGGGCCGTGTCGATGGACGAGGTGACCCAGGGCGCCCATCCCGACCTGGCGGCGGGGATCACGGTGTGCTGCGCCACGGACGGCAATCATGGAAGGTCGGTCGCCTGGGGCGCGCAGACCTTTGGCTGCAAATGCGTGATCTTCATCCATGCGACCGTATCCGAAAACCGCAAGGCCGCGATCGAGGCCTATGGCGCCGAGGTGCGGCGGTGCGAGGGCAATTACGACGACAGCGTGCGCATCGCCCAGGAGACGGCGGCGCGGGAGCGGTGGTTCGTGGTCTCGGACACGTCCTATCCGGGTTACATGGAGGTACCCAAGGACGTGATGCAGGGCTACGAGCTGATGGCGGAGGAGGCCTTTGCCAACTTCGAGCAGCCGCCGACCCATGTGTTCCTGCAGACCGGCGTGGGCGGCATGGCGGCGGCGGTGGTGGCCAACGCCGTGCGGCGCTGGGGCGCGGCGCGGCCGCTGGTGGTGCTGTGCGATCCCGACCAGTCGGCCTGCTGGTACGAGAGTTTCGGCGCGGCGAAGCCGGTGGCGATCGAGGGCGACCTGGACACGCTGATGGCGGGCCTGGCCTGTGGCGAGGTGTCCCTGCTGGCCTGGGAGATCCTGAAGGATCACGGCGACGCGGCGATGGCGCTGGCCGATGACCTGGCGGTGGCGGCGATGGGCCGGCTGGCGCGCCCGGTGGCCGGGGATCCTCCGATCGTGGCGGGCGAATCCGCGACGGCGGGTCTGGCCGGGCTGATCGCGGCGCTTGGCAATGCCGAGGCGCGGGTGGCGATGGATCTGCATACCTCGTCGCGGGTGGTGGTCTTTGGCACCGAAGGCGACACGGACGCGGCGCTTTATGCCGAGCTGGTGGGCTGTTCGGCGGACGCGGTGCGCGCCGGGGGTGCGGCATGACGCGCAAGATCGTGGTGGCGGGCGCCCAGCTGGGGCCCATTGCACGGGATGAACCGCGCAGCTCGGCGGTGGCGCGGATGTGCGACATGCTGCGGATCGCGGCGGGGCGGGGCGCGCGGATCGTGACGTTTCCCGAACTGGCGCTGACCACGTTCTTCCCGCGCTGGTGGACAGAAGATCCCGCCGAGATCGGCCAGTGGTTCGAAACCGAGATGCCCAATGCCGCCGTGCAGCCCCTGTTCGACCTGGCGCGGCAGCTGGGGGTGGGGTTTCACCTGGGCTATGCCGAGATGACGCCCGAGGGGCAGCGGTTCAACACCGCGATCCTGGTGGATGGCACCGGCACCATCGTGGGCAAGTATCGCAAGATCCACCTGCCGGGCCATTTCACCAACGAAGACTGGCGGCCGTTCCAGCATCTTGAGAAATATTACTTCGAAAAGGGCGACCTGGGGTTCCCGGTGTTCGACGCGATGAACGCCAGGGTCGGCATGTGCATCTGCAACGACCGGCGCTGGCCCGAAACCTGGCGGGTGCTGGGGCTGGGCGGGGCGGAACTGGTCCTGCTGGGTTACAACACGCCGGTGCATTACCCGCCGGCGCCCGAACATGACCACCTGCAGTATTACCACAACGAATTGTCGGTGACGGCGGGGTGCTACCAGAACGGGCTTTGGGCGGTGGCGGTGGCCAAGGCGGGGCGCGAGGAGGGATGCGACCTGATCGGCGGCAGCCTGATCGTGGCGCCCACGGGCGAGATCGTGGCCAAGGCGGTGACGCAGGGCGACGAGGTGATCAGCGCCGAGATCGACCTGGACCGCTGTGCCGAGATCCGGGCGAACATCTTCAACTTTGCCCTGCACCGCGAACCGCAGGATTACGCGGCGATCACGGCGCCGAAGGAATAGGGCGGTTCGGGGGCGAAGGGAGGGCGCCGGACATCCGGCAGAACGCCATCCCCCCGGACGGTGTCAGTCCCGCAATTTGGCGACGGCGCGAATTTCGACTTTCAGCTCCGGGCGGCTCAACCCGGATATTCCGATGATCGACCAGGCGGGAAACGGGCTTTTGATGAACCGCTGCTTGACCTCCATGAAGTCGGCAAGCGTGTTCTCGATATCGACGTGGTAGCTGGTGACATCGACGAGATCGGAAAGATCGAGACCCGCAATCCGCAGCAGTTCCGCGACGCGTTTCAAGGCCCATTCGGTCTGGTCGGCGACGTTGTCCGGCGCGCTGCCATCGGGGCGCGCCCCGACCTGACCGGATATGAACAGGAACCCGCCCGACTTGACGGCCGGCGAAAACCCGTACGTTTCAAAGGCGGCGCGATAGCCTTCGAACATCTCGTTGCCCTGCGGTATCTGTAGAACTTCTGACGTCATGACCTTGTCTTCCTTTGGTGATGCGACTGCGCATATCCGCGCGGCGATGGCGCGCCCGGTCAGCCGGTGATCCCTGTTTGCCTTTACAGGCGCAGGTCCGAGGCTTCCGCCGGGAAGACGGATTTCAGATCGACCAGCACGCTTTCGGGCCGGCCATAGGCGCGCAGGGCGTCGGGGCCATTGGTGCGGAATTCGTCGTGGGCCACGGCCAGGATGACGGCGTCGTAGGTGTCCGGGGCGGGGGTGTCGACCAGGGTCAGGCCGTATTCGCGGCGCGCGATGGCCGGGTCGACCCAGGGATCGTGGACCTCGACCGTGACGCCGTAATCTTCCAGTTCGGCGATCATGTCGACCACGCGGGTGTTGCGCAGGTCGGGGCAGTTTTCCTTGAACGCCAGCCCCAGCACCAGCACCTTTGCACCCACCAGACGGATCTGGCGGCGCAGCATCGCCTTGATGGTCTTTTGCGCGACAAAGGCGCCCATGCCGTCGTTGATGCGCCGTCCCGCCAGGATGACTTCGGGGCGGTAACCCAGGGCCTCGGCCTTGTGGGTCAGGTAATAGGGGTCGACACCGATGCAGTGGCCGCCCACCAGACCGGGGCGGAAGGGCAGGAAGTTCCACTTGGTCCCGGCGGTGTCCAGCACGGCCTGGGTGTCCAGCCCCATGCGGTCGAAGATGATGGCCAGTTCGTTGACCAGCGCGATGTTGAGGTCGCGCTGGGTGTTCTCGATCACCTTGGCGGCCTCGGCCACGCGGATGGATTGCGCGCGGTAGGTGCCGGCGGTGACGATACTGGCGTAAAGCGCGTCGACCGTATCGGCGGTTTCGGGCGTGGAGCCTGACGTGACCTTGAGGATCGTCGGCAGCCGGTGCGCCTTGTCGCCTGGGTTGATCCGTTCGGGGCTGTAGCCGCAGAAGAAATCCGCGTTGAAGGTCAGGCCCGAGGTGGCTTCCAGCACCGGAACGCAGTCTTCTTCGGTTGCGCCGGGGTAGACGGTGGATTCATAGATCACGATGTCGCCCGGCGACAGCGCCGCGCCGACGGTCTGGGACGCCTTCAGCAGGGGCGTCAGGTCGGGGCGCTTGTGGGCGTCGATGGGGGTGGGGACGGTGACGATGTAGATCGACGCGGCCTTCAGCGCGTCCGGGTCGCTGGTAAAGGTCAGCTGGCTGGCGGCGGCCAGGTCGTCCGCGTCGACCTCGCGCGTGGCATCGACGCCGGCGGTCAGCGCATCGACGCGGGTGGCGTCGATGTCGAAACCGATGACCGGGCGGATCTTGCCGAATTCCACGGCAAGGGGCAGGCCGACATAGCCAAGGCCGATGACGGCGATCTGGGCAGGCTTGGGCATCTAGCGCTTCTCGTAATAGTCGAGGAACCAGGCGACGAACTGCGCGATCCCGTCGCGGATGTCGGTCCGGGGGCGGTAGCCGGTCAGGTTCTGCAGAAGCGTCGCATCGGCCCAGGTGGCGGGCACGTCGCCCTTCTGCATGTCCATGTAGTTGCGGATGGCGGGGCGGCCCAGCGTTTCTTCGATGGCGTCGATGAAATCCAGCAGGCGGACCTTGTCGGAATTGCCGATGTTGACGATCCGGTGCGGCGCGACCGGCGACAGGCTGTCCCAGTCGGGGATGTCCACGCCGGGTTCGGGCCGCACGGGCACGGCGTCGATCAGCAGGCGGATGCCGCGCACCAGGTCTTCGACATAGGTGAAATCGCGGTACATGTCGCCGTGGTTGTAGATGTCGACGGGGCGGCCATCGAGGATCGCGTCGACGAACTTGAACAGCGCCATGTCGGGCCGCCCCCAGGGTCCGTAGACCGTGAAGAACCGGAACATGGTGGTCGGCAGGTTCCACAGGTGGGCATAGGCGTGGCCCATGCTTTCGGATGCCTTCTTGGTCGCGGCATAGATCGTCAGCTGGGTGTCGGCCTTGTCGGTTTCGCCGTAGGGCATGTCGGTGTTCGCGCCGTAGACCGACGAGGTGGACGCCATCAGCAGGTGGCCGACGTCAAGCCGGCGGGCGGCTTCCATCACGTTGAAGGTGCCGATGATGTTGGCGTCGAGATAGGCGCGCGGGTTTTCCAGGCTGTAGCGGACCCCGGCCTGCGCGGCGAGGTGGACGATGACGTCGGGGGCGATGGTGTCGAAGGTGCGGTCCAGCGTCTCGCGGTCTTCCAGCATGGCTTCGGTCGCCGAGAAGTTGGGCGATTGCAGCAGCATGGCGTGGCGGCGGCGCTTGAGGTTGACGTCGTAGTAATCGGTCATCCCGTCGTAGCCATGCACGCGGAACCCTTCGGCCAGCAGCAGCCGCGCAAGGTGAAAGCCGATGAACCCCGCGGTTCCGGTGACAAGCACGGTCTTGAACGGGGACGGGTCGGACATCGGGGGCACCTTTGTGACGTTCGGATTTGGGTACAATCCCCGCCCCCCGGGCGCAAGTCCGGCCAGTAAGTGCCCAGCAAGTGCCCAGTCAGCGTCCGGTCAGCGTCCGGTCACCGCATAAACCACCAGGCCCACCCATTCCTTGACCGCGATGTTCATCTCGCCCAAGTGGCCGGCCAGGTCCCAGCGGATGCCGTCCGAGAAGGTCGCGGTGTGGAAATCGACCGGCCAGGGGATCATCGCGGGCCAGCCCGCGGTGCGGAAACTGTCCAGCGCACGGGGCATGTGGTAGGCGCTGGTGACCAGCACCCAGGTGTCGTCCGGGCCGGGATTTGCGACGTCACGGCCCAGCCGTGCGTTTTCGGCCGTATTGCGCGAACCCGGCTCCAGCAGCAGGCGATCGGGCGCGATGCCAAGGTCCTGCAGCAGCCGTTCGGCGGCGGAGGCCTCGGAAGGCCTGTCCTGCACCAGACCGCGCAACCGGCCGTCGCCGCCGGTGAACAGCACAGGAACACCGGGGAAGCGGCGGGCGAGGGTGGCGGTGGCGGTAAAGCGTTCGGCCCCGTCGCGGGTCTGGACCTGGTTCCAGTAGGCGGTGCCCGTGGCATCCTCGGCCCCGCCGAGGATGACGATGCCGTCGATGCCCGACAGCGGCGGATCGACCGGAAAGCGGTGTTCCAGCGGGCGCAGCAGCAGGCTGCCCAGTGGCAGCATGCCCAGCACCAGGCAAAACAGTACCAGCAGCAGCGACCGGCGCATCGCCTTGCCGTGGCGACGGCGCATCAGGGCCAGCGGGATCGACAGCGCGAGGATCAGAAGCCAGATGTCGCAGCGCAGCAGCAGGCCCAGAACCTTGGCTGCAATGAAGAAGAACGTATCCATGGTCAGTCGGGTCTTGGGAGCGTTCCCGGAGAGGTGAAGCAGGGCGGGCCCGGTGGCAAGGCGAAAACCGGGCGCGGGCGGAACCACGCCGGGCCGGTGCCTGCCGTTAGGGCATATGTGGGGGCAATTCCCTGATGTGTCAGGGCTTTTTCCGGCAGGGCGACCAGGGCGGCTTTGACCCGGCGGGGGGCCACCTGCACGGAAGGCACGGGCGCGGGGGACGGGCGCGGGGTCTTGGGTCGGGAGCAGCAGACCCCGAAACGCGACGACGCGTTGCCGGTGCGGGGGATTTGTTCGCGGGTCTGCGTGATCGCGATGACACCGCGGATGATCGCCGTGATCGGCGTGGCCTTCCTGATCCGCGTGCTGGTGCGCAGCCCCGGGAAGGCCTCCCGCGTCATTGGATCAAGGGATCCCGCCGACACCGGCGGCGGCCCCTTTCTGCGGACGGCTCAGTCCCAGCTGAGCGTCGAGAGCCAGTCGCGTGACTGGATCAGCGCCGGGCGGTCGTCTTCGGCGGCGCGCCAGACCATCCAGACTTCGCGGTCCTGGATCGGGGCGGGGCCGGGCAGGGCGCGCAGGCGCGGATCGCCCAGGGTGGCGCGCACCGGCAGCAGCGCCCGGCCCAACCCGTGGGCCACGGATTCCAGGGCGGTTTCGGCATCCGACACGGTAAAGGCGATATCGGTGCGCGCCCGGGACCATTGTGCCTGGGGCGTCGCGGTCGAGGGGCTGGCGTAGCCGATCCAGCCCAGGGTCTCGGGGTGTGGGGCAGATGCCGGGGCGAAGGCGGCAAAGCGCAGCGCGCCCAGGCGGCGGGCGTGCAGGGCGTGGCCGCCGGTTTCGGGGCGGGCAAAGCGCAGGGCCAGGTCGGCCTCGTGCGCGGTCAGGTCGAGGGTACGCGCCTCGGGCAGCAGGTCGACCTGCAGACCGGGATGGGTGGCGCGCAGCCCCGCCAGGCTGGGCAGCAGGATGCGGTTCACGATGATCGGCACCGATGTGATGCGCAGCGTCATGGCCTGGCTGTCGCGGCTGTGGTCGGCGGCGTCGCGGATCGCCTGCTGGGCGCGTTCGGTGTCCTCGGCCAGCGGCAAAAGCTCGATCCCCAGCGCGGTCAGTTCGAACCGCCCGGACGGATCGCGCTGCAACAGGGCCCCGCCCAGGGCCGCCTCGAGCCGGCGGATGCGGCGGGCGACGGTGGTTTCGTTGGTGGCGGTGCGCAGGGCAGCCGCCGACAGGCGGCCGGTCCTGTGGACGGCCAGAAGGTATTTCAGATCGTCCCAGTCGTGATCCTGCATATCCGCAGGTTAGGGCGGCGAAGGCGGGCGTTCAATCGGGGCGTCGGGGAAGGCAGGCTGGCGCGGCGGCAAAGGAGGTTTGCAATGCCCTATCTGATCCTTTTCGAGGACAATCCCGAGGCCGATCCGGCGATCCGGAACCGGCTGATGCCCGACCACCTGGCGTTCCTGGCCGCGCAGGATGGCGCGGTGATCGACGCCGGCCCGCTGTTCGCGGCCGATGTCGATGGTGCTGGCGCTGGCGATGGCGCTGGCGCTGGCGATGGTGTGGGGCGCGGCGGGGCCTGGGTGGTGGATGTGCCTGACGCCAAGGCGGCCCATGCCCTGGTGCGGGCCGATCCGTTCTGGCCCACGGGCCTGCGCGCGCGGGTCACGGTGCTGGACTGGCGCCAGGTCTTCAGGGCCGGGCGGGTGGTGTAGGATGGGTCGTTGCGACCCATCTGCCCCGGGACCGGTCAAGCAAAAGGGCGGCCCCCCGAAGGGGAACGCCCGAACGCGTTTCGGAACCCGAACTTACTTGTGGTTCGAATAGGCGTGCTTTTCATGCTTGGCGGCGATCACGACCGCGCCAAAGGTCACCACCACGGATGCAAGCAGGATAAGCATCATGATGCCGGGGTTGTGGGCAAAGGTGAAATAGGCCTCGGCCCCGTCCCAGCTGTCGATCGGTGCAGTATGCATGTGGTCTTTTCCTTATTCCGCAGGGGTGGGCATGGGGTCGGTCGTAGTGACCGGACCGGTGATGTAGCTTTCCGGGTAGGCTTCGACCGGCACCTTGACCACGTCCAGACCCAGCACCTGGATGTGATCGGGCACGCGCAGCAGGCCGAAGACCTTCAGGATGTAGGAGGCCACGAAGCCCGGGATGAACCCCAGCGCGCCCATCACGATGGCGCCGCCGACCTGGCCGAAGAAGTTCACCGGCGGCGCGCCTTCGATCACGTTCGGGTAACCGGAGGCGAAGACCCCCGCGCCGACCACGCCGATCAGACCGCCGATCCCGTGCACCGGGAAGGCGCCCACGGCGTCGTCGATGCCCATCTTCTCGACGAACTGGTTGACCATCGGGATGACGAAGCCGCCGAAACAGCCCAGCAGGAACGCCAGCGGCGGGTAATAGACGTCAAGGCCCGAGGCCGCGCAGAAGATGCCGATCAGCGCGCCGGACATCATCCAGAACGGATCGCGGGTCTTCACCCAGGCGCCGATGATGCCGCCGGCCATGCCCATGAGCGTGTTGAAGGCGAAGGCCGACAGCGTCGTCGGCTGGCCGTAGATGTTGATCCACTGTGCGCCCGGCATGTAGATGATGCACCCGCCGAGGAAGCCGAAGAAGCCCACGATGATCAGCATCAGGCCGGTGATGGTGAAGGGCACGTTGTGCGCCTTGATCACGTTGGCCGATCCGTCCGCGTTGAACTTGCCGACGCGCGGTCCAAGGTTGATCAACACGCCAAGCGCGAAGAAGCCCGCGACCATGTGCACGCAGCCCGCGGCACCCACGTCGTGAAAGCCCCACTTGACGGTCAGCCAGCCGGCGCCGTGCCAGCCCCAGGCCGCGCCCAGGATCCACACGACCGACCCCAGCAGGATCGCGAGGATGAGGAAGCCCGCGGTCTGGATGCGTTCGATGACGGCGCCCGACATGATCGAGGCGGTGGTGGCGGCGAACAGGGTGAAGGCCGCCCAGAAGATGCCCGTGGCGTTGTCGGCCAGGTTCGGACCCATGGATGCGTCCCAGGGCAGGCCGACAAGACCGTCCGAGGACGGGATCAGGCCACCGTAGAAGGCCAGGTAGATGTACCAGCCGAAAAAGTAGAACGTCGGCACCATGAAGGCGAAGGCAAGAATGTTCTTGATGCCCGAGGCCAGGACGTTCTTCACCCGGCTTGCGCCCATTTCATAGGCCAGGAACCCGGCGTGGATCGCGATCATCAGCGCGATACACCACCAGTAGAATATTTCGGAGTTGATCGTACCTGACATTGCCTGTGCGGCTTCGAGCGCGGAGATCTTCTCCGTCAACTCGGCGATTTGTTGTTCCATTGTCTCTATCCCAATCGTTTCCACGGGTGTTTCCGCAGCCTTTCGACAGACCCGGCCACCCCTTGCGTCAGAGTGAAATATGTTTCCCGAGAGACAAAAGGACGACTCGGGAACGGCCCATTGATTCCGCGACGCTGCCCGTTCCACGCCCCGCCCGCCTTCCAAGCGCCCATTGATTGGGCAGGCCGTAAACGCGGAATGCCGCATTCGGTGACAATTACACTGGTGGGAAGAAAATTTTCCCCTTGGTAATATCTATCCGTGGACAGGATTTGATTCGTCGGCTCTGTCTGAGGGCACAAAGGGCCGGGCCGGTGGGTCCGTCGAAAGACAACAGGGAAAGGAACGGGCGCTGATGGATATCGAAGACTTCGTTGAAGAAGACGGCCGCGACGAAAAGATCAGGGAAGTGCGCGCCAGGATCGATGCGCTGGGGATCGAATACCTTTATCTGCAATTCGTGTCCGTGACCGGCAAGATCATGGGCAAGGGCATCCCGTCCGACCATTGGGAAAGCGTGGCGAAGAAGGGGTTCCAGCTGGTCTATGGCTCGACGATGAACCTGTTCACCAACCGGGCCGGCGATTACATGGGCTATGGCCCCGAGGCGGCCGAACTGGTGGGCATTCCGGAACCGGAAACCTTCATGCAGCTGCCCTGGGCGCCGGAAATCGGCCGCTTCTACTGCACGCTGTTCCGCAACCGCGAGGAAAAGGTCGATCCGGGCGCCTACCTGACCGCCGATTGCCGCGGCAACCTGCGGCGCATGCACAAGGAATTCACCAGGAAACACGGTCTGCAGCTGCGCATGGGCACCGAGCCCGAAATGATGTGGCTGAAGTACGACGAGAACGGCAAGCCATCGGACGGCTATTCCAAGCCCTATTGCTACCATATCGACCAGTTTGAATCGCTGCGCCCCGTGTCGATGCAGGTGATCCGCTATGCCCGCAAGATGGGCCTGGACATGATCCAGGGCGACCACGAGGACGCGCCCGGCCAGCTGGAACTGAACTGGGCCTTCGATGACGTGCTCAGGAATGCCGACCGTCTGACCACCTACCGCCAGCTTTGCGCCCAGGTGGCGCGGGAAAACGGCATCTTCGCCTGTTTCATGACCAAGCCGTTCATGGGCGTCTCGGCGTCCGGCTGCCACCACAACATGTCGCTGTGGACCGAAGGCGAGGACATCTTCCGCAAAACCGGCAACGATCCCGACAACCTGCCGGGCATGGCCGACAACTACATGTACGTCTCGGGCGGCGACAACACCTTCATGCCCGACACCGACGATCCGCAGATGCCCGGCGCCACGGGGCTCAAGGCGATCGGCGGCGTGGTGGCGCACCTGCAGGCGCTGACGGCGATCGGCGCGTCGACGGTGAATTCGTACCGCCGCCTGTGGGATACGGGCTTCTGGGCGCCGGTCTTTTCCGACTGGGGTTTCCAGAATCGCACCACCGGCCTGCGCGTCTCTGCCCCGGGGCGGTTCGAATACCGGTCGGTGGATTCCATGGTGAACCCGTACCTGATGGGCTCGACCCTGCTGGCGGCGATGGATGACGGGCTGGACAACAACCTGGACCCCGGCAAGCCCGAGGAACGCAACATCTACGACGCCATGGCGCAGGGCAAGAAGGTCAAGAAACTGCCGATGTCCCTGGGCGAGGCGCTGATCCACCTGGAAAACGACGAGGTCGTCCAGCGCGGTCTTCCGGGCGAGATGTTCCGCCTGTACCATGAATACAAGACCGACGAGTGGGCGCGCTTCATGTCCACCGTGACGGATTGGGACAAGGACACCTACATGGAGTGCCTGCCATGAGCCTCGCGCTCGACGACGCGCCCTTTCTCGACGTCGCCAACCCGGCCTTTTCGCTCCGGTCGGACCCGGTGCGCAAGGCGCGGGAGGCCAGCTGGTTCGCCCGCACGCCCTACGGGCTTGCGGTGCTGCGCCACAAGGAAATGGGCGAGCTTCTGACCCACGACAGCCTGATCCAGGGCTCGCACAACTGGCCGGCGCTCAGCGGGGTGCCGACCGGGGTCTTCGCGGATTTCTGGAACAACTCGATCCTGGTGACGGAAGGCCAGGATCACTGGCGGCTGCGGCGGCTGGTGAACCCGGCGTTTTCGCCCAGGGTGGTCAAGGCGCTGTCGCCCGAATTCGAACGGATCTCGAACGCGCTGACGGATGCCTTCATCGACCGCGGCGCCTGCGATTTCATGGCCGAATTCGCCGATCCCTACGCGGCGCGCGTGCTGTGCCTGCTTCTGGGCCTGCCGGAAACCGAGGCCCCCTTCATCCTGCGCACCTCGGCGACCATGGGCCTGGCGCTTGGCGTGACCTACCGCGACCAGATCGACGCCATCGAGGCGGCGACGCAGGAACTGGGCGATTACATCAACGAGGTGCTGGTCGAGCGGCAGAAATCCCCGGGCGAGGACATCCTGTCGATCATGGTCCAGGCCTCCGAAGGCGGCGACCGGCTCAGCACCGCGGAACTGCGGAACCTGGCGCTGATGCTGGCCTTCGCGGGCGTGGACACCACGCGCAACCAGCTGGGCCTGGGCATGTCGATGTTCACCGACCACCCCGACCAATGGGCGGCGCTGTCGGCCGATCCCTCGCTGGACGCGGCGGCCGCGACCGAAGTCATGCGCATGCGCCCCACGATCACCTGGGTCACCCGCGAGGCGATCGAGACCTTCGAGTATCGCGGCGTCACGATCCCCAGGGGCACGGTGATCCACCTCTACTCGGAAAGCGCCGGCACCGATCCCGAGGTGTTCGACAACGCCCCCTTCGACATCACCTCAAAGCGCGCGCGCAACTACGGCTTCGGCGGCGGCATCCACCATTGCCTGGGCAACCTGGTGGCGCGCAACGACATGGCGGTGGCCTACCGGGTCCTGTCGCAGCGCATCACCACCCCACGCATGGCCGGAGAAGCGACCTGGCTCGCCGACAGCGGCAACACCGGCCCGATCTCGCTGCCCATCGCATTCGATCCCCGCTAAGCCGGCCGGTCCACCGCTCGACTGCGGCGCTCCCGCCCACCCACCCCGCGCCTCCGCCGACCGGCGGACCGGCCGGGGTGGCGCGGGCCCCTGTCTTCTTCTTGGCGAAAATACCTCAGACGACCCTTGCCACGGGCGCTACGGTCGAGGTCAGTCCGACCGGGCCACGAGGTCTTGAGACGGCAACCATCCGGGCTAGAGCGTCGGGACTGCGGCCCGCGCAGGTCACCGGCCCAGGGCAGCCGCGATCCTGCGGGCCGCCAGCGTTCCGATGACCATCGACGGCGCGTTGGTGTTGCCGGAGGTGATGCGCGGCATCACCGAGGCGTCGGCGATGGACAGGCCCTCGACACCATGCACGGCCATCGATTCTGGGTTCACCACGGACATCTCGTCGGTGCCCATCCGCGCCGTGCCGACCGGGTGATAGATGGAATCCGCCGTCGCCCGGACGACGGCATCCAGATCCGCGTCGCTGACCTTGCCGGGTCCGGGGCGCAGTTCGTCTCCGGTGATCTTCGCAAGGCCGGGTTGGCGGCAAAGCGCGCGCAGCATCTTCAGGCCCTCGCGCAGCAGGCGACGGTCGGTGTCTGTGGCCAGGTAGTTCGGGTCGATCAGCGGTTTCGCCGCCGGATCGGCAGAGGCGAGCCGCAGGGTCCCGCGGCTTTCGGGCTGCAGCTGCGTGGTGTCGATGGCAAAGCCGTGGCCCTTGTCGTCGGCGGTGGCGCCGTCGAAGGCAAGCGCGTTGATGTAGTGCAGCTGGGTGTCCGGCGGGCCCTCGGTGCCGTCGAGGCGCAGGAAGGCGCCGGCCTCAAGCCCTTGAAGACGGCCGGCGCCGGTGCCGGTCAGCAGGTATTGCGCGCCGGTCAGCAGGTAATTGGGAAACTTCGCATGGTCCCAGAGAGAGAGCGGTTCGGTCATGCGGTGCTTGACCTTGACCTCCAGGTGATCGTGCAGGTTTTCGCCCACGCCCGGAAGGTCGGCCTGCACGTCGATCCCCAGCGACCCAAGGTGATCGGCGGGACCGATCCCCGAGAGCATCAGCAGCTGCGGCGTGCCGATGGCGCCCGTCGCCAGCACCACGTGGCCGGCGCGAAGGTCGCCATCGGTCAGCTTCACGCCGTCGATCCTGGCGCCGCCCAGAAGGCCCAGGACCTGCGCGCCGGTGCGGATGGTCAGGTTCGCCCGGCCCTTTGCCCGGCCCAGGAATCCGGCGGCGGCCGAATGGCGCTTGCCGTTCTGCACGTTCAGCCGGAACAGGCCAAAGCCCTCGGCGCGTCCGTCGATCACGGGATGGACGGGAAACCCCATCTCGCCGCCCGCCGCGATGAAGGCGTCGTAGGCGGGGCCGGAGGGGGGGATGGCGGGGGCCATGATGTCTTCGACCTCGGCCAGCACGGGGGCGAGCGATGGCCAGTCCCAGCCGGGGCAGTTCCAGGCGTCGTAATCGGACGGATGGCCCACGACCCAGACCATGGCGTTGATGCCCGACGATCCGCCCAGCACGCGGCCGCGCGGGACGTAAAGCCGGCGGCCGTCCATATGCGCCTGCGGCACCGTTTCGTAATGCCAGTTCCAGTGCGGCGCGGCGATGGCCCTGGCGACGCCGGCGGGCATGGACAGGTAGGGGTGGCGGGCCGGGGGGCCGGCCTCGATCAGCAGCACGTTGCAGGTGGGATCGCGCGTCAGCCCTTCGGCCAGCGCGCAGCCTGCCGAGCCCGCGCCGACGACGATGACGTCGTAGTTCATGCCAGCAGCTCTTTCAGGGCGGCGTCGACGAAATCCAGGTCGGACTTGGCCTTGCCGCCGCCCGCGTAATGGCCCCAGATCGACTCGATCACGCGCAGTTCGGCATTTGGCATCTGCGCGACTTCCAGGGCGTTGTCCTCGGGGGGGAAGTAGAAATCGGTGCGGCCGGGCATGATGATCGACTGCGCCGTGATCGCGCCGAAGGCCGCCGCCCTGTCGCCCTGATAGATCGGGTTGTCGGAGATGTCGCAGGCCTGCCAGGTGGCGATCAGCGACAGCATGTCATTGGCATCGCGCGAGAAATAGGCGCCATCCCAGGCGCGTTTCAGGTAATCCTCCAGCGAGGAGAACCCCAGGTCGCGCCAGCCTTCCTGCCGGTACCAGTCCTGGCTCAGCGCCCATCCGGCCCAGACCCGGCCCTGCGCGGTGAAGCCGCGCCAGGGTTGTTCCTTGTAGTATCCGTTCATCCAGGCGGGATCGGTGATCAGCGCGTATTTCACGCCTTCCAGGAAGACATGGGTGTGGGGCGCCGTCACCGCCTGGCCGCAGAAACACGACAGGGCGCGGACCCGGTCGGGGAAGGTGGCGGCCCAGTGATAGGCCTGCTGCCCGCCCATGGACCAGCCGCAGACCAGGCGGATTTCCTCGATCCCCCAGAGGTCGCGCAGCATGCGTTCCTGCACGATGACGTTGTCGTAATGGGTGACCAGCGGGAAATCGGGACCGGACAGCGGCGCGGGCGTGTTCGACGGCGAAGACGAGGCGCCGTTGCCCATCGTGTTGGGCACGACGATGAAGTATTTCGCCGGGTCCAGCGCCATGCCCGGCCCGATCAGCGGCGGCTGGTCCATGTGGGTGCCGGCATAGCGCGTGGGGTAGACGATGACGTTGTCGCGGTTCGAATTCAGCGTGCCGTAAGTGACATAGGCGATCCGGGCATCCGGCAGGGTCAGGCCCGATTGCAGCACGACGGCGCCGGCCTTGTATATCCTTGGGTCGGTCATGTGCGGATTTCCTGTGCTGTGCCGGGGGTTTCGTGGCGGCCGGCGGGGATGCCGGGGATCCCCGTCGCGCGGCACCAATTGTCGAACATGCGGCGGGCGTTGGCGGCGAAGGGCGCGGCATGGGCGCTGACGTCCGCCTCGAAGATCCGGGCGCCGCCGGGGCCGAAGGCCTTGTCCAGAAGCACCGCCGCCGAAGGGAATTCCGCCCAGTGGGTGATCGTGCCGGGCTCGACCTCGGGGTGGGACTGGACCGAAAACGCCTTGTCGCCCACGCGCATGGCCTGCACGCGGCAGACCGCGCTGGTGGCGATCAGGGCGCCGCCGGGGGGCAGGTCGGTCACCTGGACGCCGTGCCACTGGGCGACCGGAAAGGGCGACGCGATCCCGTCGAACAGGACCGAGCCGGGCAGGGGGGTGACCTGTTTCACCCCGGTTTCGGATCCGCCATAGGCGCAGGTGCCGCCAAGCGCGTCGGCCAGCAGCTGGTGGCCCAGGCAGATGCCGAAATAGGGCAGGCCCCGATCCACCACCGCCGCGCGGATAAACGCCTTTTCGTCGATGAGCCAGGGATGGATGTCTTCCTCGAACACATCCTGCGCGCCCCCCATCACCCACAGCGCGTCGACCCCGTCGAGCGATGGCAGGGCCTCGCCCTCGTCCAGTTCGACCGTGCTTATGCTATGCCCCGCCTGCGCGATCAGCGGCAGGAAGGCCGCCGGATGCGTGTTGCGGTCGTGCTGCAAAACCAGAAAATGCATGGGCCTCCATCCGGGGCGTTTCCCCGGCCATATCGCGGCTTTGCCCGATCATTGGGCACAGCCTCTGCGTCGTCCCAGAAATCACATTCCATGCGAGCGACGTCCAGAAAAAGAAGTTGCTTCTTGGGAAACTCAAATCACCATGAGGAAAAAATTGGCATGGTTTGAATAACACGGGGAGAAGGGTGATGCGGATATGCGTGATCGGGGCGGGGCCATCGGGCCTGGCGCAGCTCAGGGCCTTTCAATCGGCCAAGCAGAAGGGCGCGGAAATCCCCGAGATTGTCTGTTATGAAAAGCAGGCCGATTGGGGCGGATTGTGGCGTTATGACTGGCGCACCGGGGTGGATGAATATTCCAATCCTGTCCATGCCTCGATGTACCGCTATCTGTGGTCGAATGGACCGAAAGAAGGTCTTGAATTCGCTGATTATTCCTTTGACGAACATTTCGGAAAGGCGATTGCGTCCTACCCGCCGCGCGCCGTTTTGTTCGACTATATCGAAGGCCGGGTGAAGAAGGCCGGCGTGCGCGGCTGGATCCAGTTTTCGACCGTGGTCCGCGATGTTTCCTTCAACGAAACAACCGCCAAGTTCACCGTCGTCGCCCGCAACGGCGAGACCGACACCGAGACGCGCGAAGTTTTCGACAAGGTGATCGTCGCGTCGGGCCATTTCTCGTTCCCCAACGTGCCCTACTACCCGGGATTCGAAGCCTTCAACGGCCGCGTCCTGCACGCCCACGACTTCCGCGATGCCCGCGAATTCGAAGGCAAGGACATCCTGATCCTGGGCACGTCCTACTCGGCCGAGGACATCGGGTCGCAATGCTGGAAATACGGGGCCAAGTCGATCACGGTGGCCCACCGCACCGCGCCCATGGGCCACGACTGGCCGGTCAACTGGAAGGAAGTGCCCGCGCTGGAAAAGGTCCAAGGCAAGACCGCGTATTTCAAGGACGGCACGTCCAAGGTCGTGGACGCGATCATCCTGTGCACCGGCTACAAGCACCATTTCCCGTTCCTGCCCGACGATCTGCGGCTGAAGACGGCGAACCGGCTGGCGACGACCGATCTGTACAAGGGCGTCGTCTGGACCGGGAACCCGAACCTTTTCTACATCGGCATGCAGGACCAGTGGTACACGTTCAACATGTTCGACGCCCAGGCCTGGTGGGTGCGCGACGTGATCCTGGGGCGCATCGCCCTGCCGGATGCCGTCACCATGGACGCCGACTGGAAGACGCGTCAGGCGGACGAGGACGCGGTGCCCGATGATTACGGCGCCATCGTCTACCAGGGGGATTACGTCAAGGAACTCATCGCCGAGACGGATTATCCGTCGTTTGACGTTGACGCCGCGAACACCGCGTTCTTCCAGTGGAAGAAGCACAAGAAGAAGGGGATCATGTCGTTCCGCGACCACGGCTATGTGTCGCCCATGACGGGCACCATGGCGCCGCCGCATCACACGCGGTGGAAGGACGCGCTGGACGACAGCCTGGAAAGCTACCTTCAGACCGCGGCGGACGCGGCGGAATAATGGGCCTTCTGGAACGGCCGGGCGAGCGGTCGGGCGTTGTGCAACCCGGCCTGCCCCTCCTGCCGCCCGGGACCGAACGCCACCATGTCCCCGGTGGCGGGTCCCGGGCGGTTCAGGTGTCATCCGGCGACGAGGTCATCGTGATCGACCGCGAAGGCGGGCAATGCGGGGAACTCGCGGCCTTCGGGCGCGATGGTCGCGCCGATGCGGGGCTTCTGGGCGCGCAGGCGACGGGGCCGGCCCATGGCCTGCAGGCCGCGTTGATGGCGAGCCGGTCCGGAACCGCGGTGGCCGCCGTGCTGAGACAAGCGGGGTGCGACCTGGACAGCGCGCAGGCCATTGCCGTCCACGGACCGGAGAGCAGGCCGGGTGACAGGGCCACCTTTACCGTGCAGGGCGACGCGCTGATCGTGCTGGCCGCGCCGGGCGGGCCGATGGAGCCGCAGGCGCAGGACGTGCCGACCGATCTCTACCTGTATGTCCGCCGCGCCAATCCCCGCAATTCCGCCCTGCTTCTGCCGCCCGATCCCCTGGCCGACCCGCTGGTCGACCGCACCATCCAGCCCGGCCAGGCCTTCGTCTACGAGGTGCCCGCCGGCGCCTGGATCCAGATCCTGGACGTGCAGGGCCGGGAATGTTCCGACTTCCAGGCGTTTTCCGCCCGCTCGGTCGACAAGGGCCTGGCGCGGGAAATCGACCCGACCGCGACCCGGTCGATGACAGGCTCCATCTACCCGATGCCGGGGCTGCACGCGAAATACTGGAACACCGACCTGGAACCGCTGGTCGAGATCGTGCAGGACACCTGCGGGCGCCACGACACCTTCGGCCTCGCCTGTACCGCGCGTTTCTACGAGGACATGGGCTATCCGGGCCACGTCAATTGCACCGACAACATCAACGCCGCGCTTGATCCCTACGGAATCGCCGCGCGCGGCGGCTGGCCCGCGATCAACTTCTTCTTCAACACCCAGCTGGACGCGGCGCATTCCATCGCGACCGACGAACCCTGGTCGCGACCCGGCGATTACGTGCTGCTGAAGGCGCTCACCGACCTGGTCTGCGTCTCTACCGCCTGTCCGGACGACATCGACCCGGCCAACGGCTGGAACCCGACCGAAATCCAGCTGCGCACCTATCGCGACACGGAACGCTTCCCGCGCTCCATCGGGTGGCGCAAGACCCCGGAGGATGACGTGCAGCAGACCAAGGAAACCGGCTTTCACCAGGCCTTTTCCCGCCACACCCGCGATTTCGTCGAATACCACGGCTACTGGCTGCCCAACACCTTCCCCGGTGTCGGGACCCTGGGCGAATACTGGGCCTGCCGCGAAAAGGCGGCGATCATGGATCTGTCGCCCCTGCGCAAGTACGAGGTCACGGGGCCGGATGCCGAGGCGCTGATGCAGCTCTGTGCCACGCGCAACATCGCCAAGCTGGCCGTGGGGCAGGTGGTCTATACCGCGATCTGCGCCGATCACGGCGGCATGATCGACGACGGCACGATCTTCCGGCTGGGCGATCACAATTTCCGCTGGATCGGGGGCACGGACGATTCCGGCCTCTGGCTGCGTGACATGGCCGAGAAACACGGGCTGAACGCGCATGTGCGCAATTCGTCGGACCAGCTGTGCAATGTCGCCGTGCAGGGCCGCCTGTCACGCGGGATCCTGGCCGATGTCTTCTGGACACCGCCCGCCCAGCCTACGGTCGAGGAACTGGGCTGGTTCCGCTTCACCATCGCCCGCATCGGCGGCCATGACGGGATCCCCGTCGTCATCAGCCGGACGGGGTATACCGGTGAACTGGGCTACGAGGTCTTCTGCCACCCCAAACACGCCACGCAGGTCTTCGATGCGATCTGGGCGGCGGGCCATCCGAAGGGCATGCAGCCGCTGGGGCTGGCCGCGCTGGACATCCTGCGGATCGAAAGCGGGCTGGCCTTCGCGGGCCACGAATTCGACGACCAGACCGACCCGTTCGAGGCCGGCATCGGCTTTACCGTGCCGCTGAAGAACGACGTGCAATTCATCGCCCGCCCCGCGTTGGAGGCCCGCAAGGCCGCGCCGCAAAGGGTTCTGGTGGGGCTGGAGATCGAGGCGAACGAGGTGCCCGCCCACGGCGATTGCGTGCGTCTGGGCCGGGTGCAGGTGGGTGTGATCACATCCGCCACCCGCTCGCCCATCCTGGACAGGACCATCGCGCTGGCCCGGGTGTTCGTGGACCATGCCGCGCCCGGCACCGCGCTGGAGGTCGGCCAGCTGGACGGTCATCAGAAGCGGCTGAAGGCAAAGGTCGTGCCGTTCCCGCATTTCGATCCCGGCAAGACCCGCGCCA
Source organism: Marinibacterium anthonyi (assembly GCA_003217735.2). Classification (GTDB taxonomy): domain Bacteria; phylum Pseudomonadota; class Alphaproteobacteria; order Rhodobacterales; family Rhodobacteraceae; genus Marinibacterium; species Marinibacterium anthonyi. The sequence continues at coordinate 1,894,530 of CP031585.1, forward strand.
AGGGGGAATATGACTGACCTCGAAACCCGCGTCCTGGCGCTCAGCTGCTGGACCGACCCGACCGACATCGCGCCCCTGACGGGTGGCATCACCAACCTGAACGCCACCGTGATCGACGGGGGGCGCAAATATGTCGTGCGCCTGGGCCAGGACATTCCCGAACACGGCATCCTGCGCTGGAACGAGATCGCCGTCGCCTGTGCGGCCGCCTCTGCCGGTGTGTCGCCCGGGGTGGTCCATACCGAACCCGGCGCCGTGGTCTTCGATTTCGTCGAGGGCGAGGCGCTGAGCGAAGCGGCGCTGCACGACCCCGCCACGCTGGCCATGGCCACGGATCTGGTGGCCAAGGTCCACCGCGAGGTCACGCCGCGCCTGCGCGGCCCGGTGCTGACCTTCTGGGTTTTCCACGTCTGCCGCGACTACGCCGCCTTCCTGCGCGAAAACGGCTCGGGCTACGCGCCCATGCTGGACAAGCTGATGGCCGATGCCACCGCGCTGGAGGACGGCGTCGGCCCCGTGCGCCTGACGCTGGGCCACAACGACCTGCTGCCGGCAAATTTCATCCGCGCCGATGACGGCATGTGGCTGGTCGACTGGGAATACGGCGGCTTCAATTCCGAACTCTTCGACCTGGGCGGGCTGGCCTCCAACGCCGGTCTGCCGCCCGAGGCCGAAGCCGAGATGCTGACGCGCTACTACGGTCACATGCCTGACACCGGGTTCCTCTACAGCTACGCCGCCATGAAATGCGGATCCCTCCTGCGCGAAACGATGTGGTCCATGGTATCCGAGATCACCTCGGAGCTGGATTTCGATTACGCGGCCTACACGGCCGAAAACCTTGCGCGCTACGACGCGGCGCTGGCCGCCTGGAAAGACATGTGATGAAAGACCTTCCTTCCACCGCACAGGCCGTCATCGTCGGCGGCGGCATCATCGGCTGTTCGACCGCCTATCACCTGGCAAAGCTGGGCGTCGACGTGGTGCTGATCGAACGGCACAAGCTGACCTCGGGGTCCACCTTCCACGCAGCGGGCTTGGTTGGGCAATTAAGATCGTCGGCCAACATCACGGAATTGCTGGGCTATTCCGTGGACCTTTACGACCGGCTAGAGGCCGAGACGGGTCAGGCGACGGGATGGAAACGCAACGGCGGGCTGCGGCTGGCCTGCACCGAAGACCGCTGGACCGAGGTCAGGCGGCAGGCCACCACCGCGCAAAGCTTCGGGCTGGACATGCAATTGCTGACCCCGAAGGAAGCGCTGGATCTTTGGCCGCTGATGGACGTCTCGGACGTCATCGGGGCTGCGTTCCTGCCGACGGACGGGCAGGCGAACCCGTCCGACATCACCCAGTCGCTGGCCAAGGGCGCGCGGATGGCGGGCGCGGTGATCATCGAGGATACCGAGGTGACCGGCGTCGTCATCGACAAGGGCGTGGTCAAGGGGGTCCAGACGTCGCGGGGCACCATCGAAACGCCCAAGGTCGTCGCCTGCTGCGGCCAGTGGACCCGCGCATTCGCCGGGCGCTACGGGGTGAACGTGCCGCTGGTGTCGATGGAACACCAGTACCTGGTGACCGAGCGCATCGAAGGCGTGACGTCCAACCTTCCCACCCTGCGCGATCCCGACCGGCTGACCTATTGGAAGGAAGAGGTCGGCGGGCTGGTGATGGGGGGCTATGAACCCAACCCCAAGCCCTGGGCGGTCAACGGCATTCCCGAAGGCTTCCATTTTTCGCTGCTGGATACGGACGTGGATCATTTCGAACAGATCATGGAACAGGCCCTGGGCCGGGTGCCCGCGCTGGAAACGGCCGGTATCAAGACCATGGTCAACGGGCCGGAAAGCTTCACGCCCGATGGCAATTTCATCCTGGGCGAGGCGCCGGAACAACCCGGCTTCTTCGTCGGTGCGGGGTTCAACGCCTTCGGCATCGCGTCGGGGGGCGGGGCCGGCATGGCGCTGGCCGAATGGGTCGCCAAGGGCGCGCCGCCCTTCGACCTGTGGCCCGTGGACATCCGCCGGTTCGGCCGGCCGCACCGCGATACGGCCTGGGTCCGCACCCGCACCACCGAAGCCTATGCCAAGCACTACACAATGGCCTGGCCGTCCGAGGAACATGCCTCGGGCCGCCCCAACCGCCGCTCGCCGCTTTACGCGCAGATCGCGGCGCGGGGCGCGGTGTTCGGGGAAAAGATGGGCTGGGAACGGCCCAACTGGTTCGCCGCCCCGGGCGAGGAGGCGCGCGATATCTATACCTATGGCCGCCCCAACTGGTTCACCGCCGTGGCCCGCGAACACAGGGCCTGCCGCGCGGCGGCGGCGCTGTTCGATCAAAGCTCGTTCGCCAAGTTCCTGCTGAAGGGGCCGGACGCCGAAGCGGCGCTGAGCTGGATCGCGGCGGGGGACGTGGCGGGCCCGGTGGGGCAGCTGACCTATACGCAGCTGCTGAACGATCACGGCGGGATCGAGGCCGACGTGACCTGCGCGCGGATCTCGGACACGGAATACTACATCACCACCGGCACGGGCTTTGCCACCCGCGATTTCGACTGGATCGCGCGCAACATCCCCGAAGGCATGAACGCGCAACTGGTCGATGTCACATCCGCAAACGCGGTCCTGTCGCTGATGGGGCCAAAGGCGCGGGACATCCTTTCGGCAGTGACGACCGATGATGTCAGCAACGAGGCCTTCCCCTTTGGCACCAATCGCACGATCTTCATCGCCGGCGCCCCGGTCCTGGCCCTGCGGCTGTCCTACGTGGGCGAACTGGGGTGGGAACTGCACATGCCGTCGGAATACGCCATCGCGGTCTTTGACGTCCTGCACGCCGCCGGCGCGCCGCATGGGCTGACCGACGCGGGGTATCGCGCGATCGAAACGCTGCGCCTGGAAAAGGGCTATCGCGCCTGGGGCGGCGAAATCAGCCCGGATACCACGCCGCTTGAGGCCGGGCTGGGCTGGGCCTGCCGGAAAACCACGGCCTTCAAAGGCAAGCAGGCATTGGATAAACTGAAGGGGCAGCCGCTGACCCGGCGGCTGGCGACCTTCACCGCCGGGCCGGACGCGATCCTGCTGGGACGCGAGACGATCTTTCGCGATGGAAAGCGCGTCGGCTACCTGGCCTCGGGCGGGTATGGGCACACGCTGGGGCGGGCCATCGGCATGGGCTATCTGCGCGATCCGGATGGCGTGACGGCCGACTGGATCGCCGCCGGCAGCTACGAACTGGACGTCGCGGGCGAACGGATCCCCTGCGATGTCACGCTGCGCCCCCTTTACGATCCCGGAAATCTCAGGCTCAAGTCCTGAGACCCGAGGAGAAGGAGACGACGCGATGCCCGGACCGATGACTTTCGACACGCTCAAGGCCAAGGCGAAGGCCGGCGAGATCGACACGGTGCTGGCCTGCATCGTGGACATGCAGGGCCGCCTGATGGGCAAACGCTTTACCGCCGGCCATTTCCTGGCCAGCGCCTACAGGGAATCCCATTGCTGCAACTACCTGATCGCCACCGACCTCGAGATGGCGACGCCGCCGGGCTATGCGACGACCAGCTGGGTGAAGGGCTATGGCGATTACGAGATGAAGCCGGACCTTGCCACCATCCGCCCGCTGCCCTGGCTTGACGGCACGGTGATGGTGCTGTGCGACCTGCTGGATGCGCGCACACACGCGGAAATCCCGCAATCCCCGCGCGCGATCCTCAAGCACCAGGTCAAGCGGCTGGAGGCCATGGGCTATACCGCCTTCTGCGCGACCGAGCTGGAATTCTTCCTGTTCGAAGGCACGCTGAAGGAGAACTGGGCCAAGGGATACGCCGGGCTTAAGACGTTCGCCGACTACAACGGCGATTACAACATCTTCCAGACCTCGAAGGAGGAGGCGGTGATGCGGCCGATCCGCAACCACCTGTGGGCGGCCGGCATCCCGGTGGAGAATTCCAAGGGCGAGGCCGAGGCTGGCCAGGAAGAGCTGAACATCCGCTATGACGAGGCGCTGAAGACGGCGGAATACCACGCCATCGCCAAGCATGCGGTGAAGGAGATCGCCTGGCAGCAGGGGGTGTCGGCGACCTTCCTGGCGAAATGGGCGCCCGACAAGGTGGGATCGTCGTCGCACGTGCACCAGTCGCTGTGGTCGGGCGGGGCGAACGCGTTCCACGACCCCGACGATGCCCTGGGCATGTCGGCGCTGATGAAATCCTACATGGCCGGACAGCTGAAATACGCCCGCGACATGACGGTGTTCCTGGCGCCCTACGTCAACAGCTACAAGCGCTTCGGCAAGGGCACCTTTGCGCCGACCAAGATCGCCTGGTCGGTGGACAACCGCACCGCCGGCTTCCGCCTGTGCGGCGAAGGCACCAAGGCGGTGCGGGTCGAGGCGCGCATCGGCGGGTCGGACCTGAACCCCTACCTGGCCATCGCCGCCCTGATCGCCGCCGGGATCGCGGGGATCGAGGAGGGGCTGGAACTGGAACCCGCCGTCGATGGTGACATCTACGATGCCGCCCATGTGCCCGAAATCCCGACCTCGCTGCCCGGCGCGATCGAGACGCTGCGCGGGTCGGACATGCTGCGCAAGGCGATGGGCGACGCGGTGGTCGATCACTACGTGCGCTGCGCCGAATGGGAGCAGGAGGAATTCGAACGCGCGGTGACCGACTGGGAAATCAAGCGGGGGTTCGAACGCGCATGATCACGGCTATGCAAGACCAAAGGACGACACGATGACGCTGACCGCCAACTGGTCCTATCCGACCCCGATCCGTTTTGGCGCCGGCCGCATCCAGGAACTGGGCGCGGCCTGCAGGGCCGCCGGCATGACCAACCCGATCCTGATCACCGATCGGGGGCTGGCGGCGCTGCCGATCACCGACCTGGCCTTGTCGATCCTGGAAAGCCACGGCTTTTCCCGCGCGATCTTTGCCGACGTCGACCCCAACCCGACCGAGGCCAACCTGGGCGCCGGCATCGCCGCCTTCAAGGCGGGCGAACATGACGGGGTGATCGCCTTTGGCGGCGGATCGGGTCTGGACCTGGCCAAGACGGTGGCCTTCATGGCAGGGCAGACGCGCCCCGTCTGGGATTTCGAGGATATCGGCGATTGGTGGACCCGCGCCGATGCCGACGCCATCGCGCCCATCATCGCCGTGCCGACGACCGCCGGCACCGGGTCGGAAGTGGGGCGCGCGACGGTGCTGACCAATTCCGAAACCCACATGAAAAAGATCATCTTCCACCCCGGGATGCTGCCCCAGGTGGTGATCTGCGACCCCGAACTGACAATCGGCATGCCGCCCGCGATCACCGCCGGCACCGGCATGGACGCCTTTGCGCATTGCCTGGAGGCCTATTGTTCGCCGCTGTGGCATCCGATGGGGCAGGGCATCGCGCTGGAAGGGATGCGGACGGTCCGGGACCACCTGCCGAAGGCCTACGCGGATGGCACCGATATCGAGGCGCGCGCCCAGATGATGGCCGCCGCCGCCATGGGCGCCACGGCGTTCCAGAAGGGGCTGGGGGCGATCCACGCGATCTCGCATCCGGTGGGCGCGATCTACAACACCCATCACGGCACGACGAATGCCGCGGTCATGGTCAACGTGTTGCGGTTTAACCGACCCGCCATCGAAGACCGGATCGCGGCGGCGGCGGCTTACATGGGCATTGCCGGCGGCTTCGACGGCTTCGCGGGGTTTGTCGCGCAGATGATCGAGGGACTGGGCATTCCGTCCTCGCTGAGCGGGCTGGGGATCACGGACCCGGATATCGACGAACTGGCCCGGCTGGCGCTGACCGATCCGTCCTGCGGGGGCAATCCGGTCGAGCTGACCGAGGCGAACCTGCGGCCCCTGATCGCGCGGTGCTTCGAGGGATGAGCGGCGCGGGGGCGAAATGGGCATGTGCCGGGGCGTCCTTGGGGACGCCGGGCAGCCCGTGGCAGCTCCCGCCCACCCACCCCGCTGCCACGGGCTGCCCGGGGTGCGGGGCGGCTGGCGTCTTTGAGTTGCCCCAAAGCTCTGCCATACTCACCCCCCATCGCCCGGGGAGGGGCGCAACATGAACAAGAAACCCGACGTCTCCGAAACCCGCCTGACCCAGGACCCGCATGCGGTCCGGGAGGTCAAGGAGAAGAAGCTGGAAGTCGCCATCGGCCGCCAGGTCCGCGAGCTGCGCAAGCGCCAGCGCATGACCGGATCGGAACTGGCCGCGCAGACCGGCCTGTCCGTCGGCATGTTGTCCAAGATCGAAAACGGCGTGATCTCTCCGTCGCTGGCCACGCTGCAGACGTTGGCCAATACGCTGCGCGTGCCGCTGATCCAGCTGTTTTCGGGCTTCGAGGAACCGCGCGGCGCGATGCACGTGAAGGCGGGCGAAGGCGTCGAGATCGCCCGCGCCGGGACGCGGGCGGGGCATCAGTACAAGCTGCTGGGCCATATCGGGTCCAACGACAGCGGCGTCGTGGTCGAACCCTACCTGATCGAGCTGACCAGCGAGAGCGACCGCTTTCCGACCTTCCAGCATGAAGGGATCGAAATCCTCTACATGCTCGAAGGCCGGGTGGATTACCGCCATGGCGACCAGATCTATCCGCTGGCGCCGGGCGATTCCCTGCTGTTCGACGCCGACGCCCCGCATGGACCCGAAGAGCTGATCGATCTGCCGGCGCGCTACCTGTCCATCATCTCGTATCCACAACAGAAATGACGGCTGCGCACCGGGTTTGACCGGGTTTTGCCCCCGGACGGCGCCGGGACTGCTCATGCGTTGGGCAACCGCCGGGCGGGCATGTGGGCTTTCTGTGAGGTGAAGTTTTTTTCTTGCGGGGAAAGCGTACACCGTCTAACTCTCGGGTCAATGGCCGATCTGGCCTGTCTGATACCGGAGTGGACCCATGTGCGGCATTGTCGGCCTGTTCCTGAAAAACGATGACCTGCGTCCGAAGCTTGGCGACATGCTGACGGACATGCTCATCACCATGACCGACCGCGGCCCCGACTCTGCGGGCATCGCGATCTACGGCGCCGAGGGCGAGGGGGTGAAGATCACCGTCCAGTCCGACGATCCGGGCGTGTTCGAGGGGCTCGACGCCACGCTGGGCGCGGCGATCGGCGCGCCGGTCAGCATGAAGGCCATCGACACCCATGCGGTGCTGACCGTGCCCGAGGCTTCGGCCGATGCGGCGGTTGCGGCGCTTGAGGCGATGGACCTGCGGGTGATGGCGCGCGGCGCCTCGATGGAGATCTTCAAGGAGATCGGCCTGCCCAGGGATGTGGCCGCGCGGTTCGGCTTGCGGTCGATGGGCGGCAGCCACGGGATCGGGCATACGCGAATGGCCACCGAAAGCGCCGTGACCACGTTGGGCGCGCACCCGTTTTCGACCGCGTCCGACGAATGCCTGGTGCACAACGGATCGCTGTCGAACCACAACAGCCTGCGCCGGTCGCTGGCGCGCAACGGGTTCACCGTGAAAACCGAGAACGACACCGAGGTCGGCGCGGCCTATATCTCCTCGCGCATTGCCGGGGGCGCGACTCTGGGCGAGGCGCTGGAAGGCACGCTGCAGGATCTGGACGGGTTCTTTACCTTCGTCATGGGCACGAAAAACGGCTTTGGCGTGGTGCGCGACCCGATCGCCTGCAAGCCGGCCGTGCTGGCCGAAACCGACGATTACGTGGCCTTCGGATCGGAATACCGCGCCTTCGCCGACCTGCCGGGGATCGAGACCGCGAAGGTCTGGGAACCGGAACCGGCCACCGTCTATTTCTGGGAACGCTGATCATGGAGGCGACGACGATGCCATCCGACACCGGGTCTGAAACGGGTGTGACCACCCTGGACCTGACCGCCACCGAACTGCGCGAGATCAACGAGGCCCTGCAATCGGCCGCCGGATCGAACATGGCGTTCGAGGTCATCAACACGCGCGGGGCGCATGCCATCGCCGTGGGTCTGGACGCGCCGATCCACGTGACGGTGAAGGGATCGACCGGGTATTACTGCGCGGGCATGAACAAGCAGGCCACGATCCACGTGCAAGGCTCTGTCGGGCCCGGCGTGGCCGAGAACATGATGTCGGGCACCGTGATCATCGACGGCGACGCCTCGCAATACGCGGGCGCCACGGCGCATGGCGGGTTGCTGGTGATCAAGGGCAATGCCTCGTCGCGCTGCGGGATCTCGATGAAGGGCATCGACATCGTGGTGCACGGCAACATCGGGCACATGTCGGCGTTCATGGCGCAGAAGGGCAACATGGTCGTGCTGGGCGATGCCGGCGATGCCCTGGGGGACAGCCTGTACGAGGCGCGGCTGTTCGTGCGCGGTTCGGTCAAGTCGCTGGGCGCGGATTGCATCGAGAAGGACATGCGGCCCGAACACCTGGAGCTGCTGGCGGACCTGCTGACGAAAGCCGGGGCCGACGCGAAACCGGAAGAGTTCAAGCGCTACGGTTCGGCCCGCAAGCTTTACAATTTCAACATCGACCACGCTGGCGAATACTGAAGGCTCACCGATGGAAAAGACACCCCCGACGATGCCCCGCCAGTCCTGGACCTTTTCGAACGAGGTCAATTCGGAAATCCGCCGCGCGGCGGCCACCGGCATCTATGACATTCGCGGCGGCGGCGCCAAGCGGCGCGTGCCGCATTTCGACGACCTGCTGTTCCTGGGCGCATCCATGTCGCGCTACCCGCTGGAAGGGTATCGCGAGAAGTGCGAGACCGGCGTGACGCTGGGCACGCGGTTCGCCAAGAAACCGATCGAGCTGAAGATCCCGATCACCATCGCGGGCATGTCCTTCGGGTCGCTGTCCGGTCCCGCGAAGGAAGCGCTGGGGCGCGGTGCGTCCATGGCCGGCACCTCGACCACCACCGGTGACGGCGGTATGACCGAGGAAGAGCGCGGGCATTCGGAAAAGCTGGTCTACCAGTACCTGCCGTCGCGCTACGGCATGAACCCGGACGACCTGCGCCGCGCCGATGCGATCGAGGTGGTCGTGGGGCAGGGCGCCAAGCCCGGCGGCGGCGGCATGCTGCTGGGGCAGAAGATCACCGAACGGGTTGCCGGCATGCGCGACCTGCCGGTGGGGATCGACCAGCGGTCGGCCTGCCGGCACCCGGACTGGACCGGGCCCGATGACCTGGAAATCAAGATCCTCGAGCTGCGCGAGATCACCAAGTGGGAAAAGCCGATCTACATCAAGGTCGGCGGCGCGCGGCCCTATTACGACGTGGCGCTGTCGGTGAAGGCGGGCGCGGACGTGATCGTGCTGGACGGGATGCAGGGCGGCACCGCCGCGACGCAGGATGTGTTCATCGAGAACGTCGGCACGCCGACGCTGGCCTGTATCCGGCCTGCCGTTCAGGCGCTGCAGGACCTGGGCATGCACCGCAAGGTTCAACTGGTGGTCTCGGGCGGGATCCGGACCGGGGCGGACGTGGCCAAGGCGCTGGCGCTTGGCGCCGATGCGGTCAGCATCGGGACGGCGGCGCTGGTGGCGATCGGCGACAATGATCCGAAATGGGAGGCCGAGTACCAGAAGCTGGGCACCACCACCGGCGCCTACGACGACTGGCACGAGGGGCGCGATCCGGCCGGGATCACCACGCAGGACCCGGACCTGATGGCGCGGCTGGATCCGGTCGAGGCCGGTCGGCGGCTGCGCAACTACCTCAACGTGCTGACGCTGGAATGCCAGACGCTGGCGCGGGCCTGCGGGAAAAGCCACGTGCACAACCTTGAACCCGAGGACCTGTGCGCGCTGACCATCGAGGCGGCGGCAATGGCCCAGGTGCCGCTGGCCGGCACCAACTGGATACCGGGCAAGGGCGGGTTCTGAGGGGGGCGATGGGTGCACAGCACCCATCCTACGCCCACCGCCGGCCGGGAGAAAAGGAAACCGCAGGATGGGTGCTGTGCACCCATCGCCGCGGAACAGACAGGGAAAGACCAATGACCGACCTCGCCGCCTTCGCCCAGGAAAAGGGCGTGAAGTACTTCATGATCTCCTACACCGACCTTTTCGGCGGCCAGCGCGCGAAACTGGTGCCCGCGCGCGCCATCGCCGACATGGCGGTCGAGGGCGCCGGGTTCGCCGGCTTCGCCACCTGGCTGGACATGACCCCGGCCCACCCGGACATGCTGGCCGTGCCGGACGCCGACACCGTGATCCAGCTGCCCTGGAAGCCCGAGGTCGCCTGGGTCGCCGCGAATTGCATCATGGAGGGCGCCGAGGTCGCCCAGGCTCCGCGCAACGTGCTGCGCAAGCTGGTCGCGCGGGCCGCCGACAAGGGGCTGCGGGTCAAGACCGGGGTCGAGGCGGAATTCTTCCTGCTGACACCCGAGGGCACCGAGATCTCGGACGCCGCCGACACCGCCGAGAAGCCCTGTTACGACCAGCAGGCGGTGATGCGCCGCTATGACGTGATCGCCGAGATCTGCGATTACATGCTGGACCTGGGCTGGGGCCCGTACCAGAACGACCACGAGGACGCCAATGGCCAGTTCGAGATGAACTGGGACTTCGACGACGCCCTGGTCACCGCCGACCGCCATTCCTTCTTCAAGTTCATGGTCAAGTCCGTCGCCGAAAAGCACGGGCTGCGCGCCACCTTCATGCCCAAGCCCATCCAGGGGCTGACCGGCAACGGCTGCCACGCCCATATCTCGGTCTGGACGACGGACGGCAAGACCAATGCTTTTGCCGATGACAGCGCCGAACTGGGGCTGTCGGCCAAGGGGCGCAATTTCCTGGGCGGCATCATGAAACATGCCACCGCGCTGGCCGCGCTGACCAACCCGACGGTCAACAGCTACAAGCGCATCAACGCGCCGCGCACCACGTCCGGCGCCACCTGGGCGCCCAACACCGTCACCTGGACCGGCAACAACCGCACCCACATGGTCCGCGTTCCAGGCCCCGGCCGGTTCGAACTGCGCCTGCCGGACGGGGCGGCGAACCCCTATCTGTTGCAGGCCGCGATCATCGCCGCCGGCCTTTCGGGGATCGACACCGAAGCCGATCCCGGCCCGCGCCACGACATCGACATGTATGCCGAAGGCTACAAGGTGAAGGACGCGCCCAGGCTGCCGCTGAACCTTCTGGACGCGATCCGCGCCTTTGATGCGGATGCGACATTCAAGGACGCTTTGGGATCAGAATTCGCCGCCTCCTACATCAAGATGAAGCATCAGGAGTGGGACAGTTTCGTCTCGCATTTCTCGCAATGGGAGCGCGAGCACACGCTCGACATCTGATAACAATGGCATATTCCGGTTTCCGCATCCTGGCCGAGGCCCTGCGCGGGCATACGGGCTGGAAGCCCCTGTGGCGCAACCCCCAGCCGCAGTCCGACTACGACATCATCATCGTCGGCGGCGGCGGGCACGGGCTGGCCACCGCCTATTACCTGTCCAACGTCTTTGGGCAGGCCCGGGTCGCGGTGCTGGAAAAGGGCTGGCTGGGGTCGGGCAACATCGGGCGGAACACCACGATCATCCGGTCGAACTACCTGCTGGAGGGCAACCAGCCGTTCTACGAATTCTCGATGAAACTGTGGGAGGGGCTGGAGCAGGATTTCAACCTGAACGCCATGGTGTCGCAGCGGGGTGTTCTGAACCTTTATCACACCGACGGGCAGCGCGATGCGTTCCGCCGCCGGGGCAACGGGATGATCCTGTCGGGCGCCGATGCCGAATTGCTGGACCGCGACCAGGTGCGGGCGATGTATCCGTTCCTGAACTTCGACAACGCGCGTTTTCCCATCAAGGGCGGGTTGCTGCAGCGGCGCGGCGGCACCGCGCGCCATGACGGCGTGGCCTGGGGCTATGCAAGGGGGGCCGACCGCAAGGGCGTCGACATCATCCAGAATTGCGAGGTCACCGGGTTCCTGATCGAGGACGGGGTGTGCCACGGGGTCGAGACCACGCGCGGCACGATACGGGCCAAGAAGGTGGGCGTGGCGGTGGCCGGGTCCACGGGCCGCGTGATGGCGCAGGCCGGCATGCGGCTGCCGATCGAAAGCTTCGTGCTGCAGGCCTTCGTGACCGAGGGGCTGAAGCCCTGTATCGACGGTGTGATCACATTCGGCGCCGGGCATTTCTATGTCAGCCAGTCCGACAAGGGCGGGCTGGTCTTTGGCGGCGATCTGGATGCCTACAATTCCTATGCCCAACGCGGCAACCTGCCGGTGGTCGAGGACGTGGCCGAGGGCGGCATGGCCCTGATGCCGATGATCGGACGCGCGCGGCTGCTGAGGTCCTGGGGCGGGATCATGGACATGTCGATGGACGGCACGCCGATCATCGACAAGACCCATGTGGACGGGCTGTATCTGAACGCGGGCTGGTGTTACGGCGGGTTCAAGGCGACCCCGGCGTCGGGCTATTGCTTTGCCCACCTGCTGGCCAGGGACCAACCGCATCCCACGGCGCGGGCCATGCGGCTGGACCGGTTCGAGACCGGCCATGTCATCGACGAAAAGGGCGTGGGCGCCCAGCCGAATTTGCACTGAGGGGCGGGCGATGTCTTTCCTGATCGAGGGTGGGGGCGACCCGCGCCGAAGCGAAACCGGGGGCGCCGGCGCGCCTCGCCCGGCCCTTGCAGGCCGGTCTCGGAGCCTGGCCTCATGCTGATCCCGCATCCCATCCTTGGCCCGCGCGACGCGCAGGAATTCACCTACCTTGGCGATGCGCGCCTGCTGGACCGTCCCGACGGCCTGGCCGAGGGCGCGGCGGCAACGTTCCACGACTACGTCTACCTGCGCGACAACCCGGCCGGGGTGCACCGCGAATTGTGGTATCATGAACATGGAGACCGGTCCTGGCTGGTGGTCACCCGCGATACCACGACGCACGCGATCCTGGGCGCCGAACTGGTGAAGGGGGCGGGCGCATGAAACGGATCGACGGTGGCCTGATCGACCGGGGGCAAAGCCTGTCGTTCCGGTTCGATGGCAAGACGATGACGGGGTTCCAGGGCGACACGCTGGCCTCGGCGCTGCTGGCCAATGGCGTGCAGCTGATGGGCCGCGGCTTCAAGTATCACCGGCCGAGGGGCGTTCTGACCGCAGGGTCCGAAGAGCCCAACGCGCTGGTCGAACTGCGCTTCGGCGCGCGGCGCGAACCCAATACGCGGGCCACGGTGGCCGAGCTATACGAGGGGCTTGAAGCGCAGAGCCAGAACCGCTGGCCGACGCTGGCCTTCGATGCGCTGGCGGTCAACGACCTGTTCGCGCCGGTCCTGACGGCGGGGTTCTATTACAAGACCTTCATGTGGCCAAAGAGCTTCTGGGAGAAGGTCTATGAGCCGGTGATCCGCAAGGCCGCCGGCCTTGGCGCGCTGTCTATGGAAGCGGACCCGGACGCCTATGACCGGGCCTTCCTGCACGCCGACCTGCTGGTGATCGGTGGCGGTGCCGCCGGTCTGGCGGCTGCGCTGACGGCGGGCCGCGCGGGCGCGCAGGTGGTGCTGGCGGACGAGGATTTCCGGCTGGGTGGGCGGCTTTTGTCCGAAAGCCAGACGCTGGATGGCCGGCCTGCGGCGGAGTGGGTGGCGGAGGCCGAGGCCGAGCTGCGCGCGATGGAGAACGTGCGGATCCTGGGCCGGACGACGGTCTTCGGGGTCTATGACCACGGGGTTTTCGGCGCGGTCGAACGGGTGTCGGATCATCTGGCCACGCCCGGAGACACGTCGGGAGTTGCGCCCGGTCCGGTGCGCCAGACGCTGTGGCGGATCACGGCGAAACGGGCGGTTCTGGCGGCGGGCGCGATGGAACGCCCGATTGCCTTCCGCGACAACGACCGCCCGGGGATCATGCTGGCGGGCGCGATGCGGGCCTATCTGAACCGCTGGGCCGTGGCGCCCGAGGGGCGGGTGGCGATCTTTGCCAGCGGTGACGACGGGCATCGGACGGCGGTGGACCTGGTGGCGAAGGGCGTGCCGGTTCTGGCGGTCATCGACGCGCGCCCGGATGCGCCCCGGTTCGGCGATTACACCCTGATCAAGGGCGCGCAGGTCACCGGCACGCTGGGGCGGCGCGGCTTGCGCGCCATCGAGGTGACCGGGGCGGACGGTGTGGGGACCTGGCTGGAATGTTCGGCGCTTGGGGTCGCCGGCGGCTGGAACCCGACGCTGCACCTGACCGGGCATCACCGCAGCAAGCCGGCCTGGGATGAAACCCTGCAGGCCTTCGTGCCGGGGCAGGGCGGCCCTGCGGGCCTTGCCGCCGCTGGCGCGGCGGCCGGGCGCGGCGGCTGCGCGGCCGCGTTGGTGGATGGACAGCGGGTGGCGGCGGAGGCCCTCGCTGCGCTCGGGCTGTCGACCCCGAAAGTGGATCTCCCTTCGGCGGAGGATCTGCCGCAGGCCATCGCGCCGCTGTGGCATGTGCCGGGCAAGGGGCGCGCCTGGGTCGATCAGCAGAACGATGTCACCGTCAAGGACATCAAGCTGGCGCACCAGGAAAACATGGTGTCGGTCGAGCATCTGAAGCGTTGGACCACGCTGGGCATGGCGACGGACCAGGGCAAGACGGCCAATGTCACCGCGCTGGCGGTGATGGCGGAACTGACCGGCCAGACGATCCCGGAAACCGGCACGACCACCTATCGGCCGCCCTTCACGCCGGTGTCGATGGGCGTTCTGGGCGGTGGCGACAGTGGCCCGCATTTCCGCCCCACGCGCCTACCGCCGACCCATCACTGGGCGGAACAGCAGGGCGCCGTATTCGTCGAGGTCGGGCAATGGATGCGCGCCCAGTACTTCCCGAAAAAGGGCGAAACCCACTGGCGCGAAAGCGTCGACCGCGAGGCGTTGGCCGTGCGCAGGGACGTGGGCATCTGCGACGTGACCACGCTGGGCAAGATCGACGTGCAGGGGGCCGATGCGGGCGCGTTCCTCGACCGGATCTATTCCAACGCCATGGCCAGCCTGAAGGTCGGCAAGGTCCGCTATGGGCTGATGCTGCGCGAGGACGGGATCCTGTACGACGACGGCACCTGCGCGCGGCTGGCCGAAGATCATTACGTGGTCACCACCACGACCGCCAATGCCGGGCCGGTCTATCGCAACATGGAATTCGCGCGCCAGGGGCTGTTCCCGGACATGGACGTGCAGATCGTGTCGACCACCGACGCCTGGGCGCAGATCGCCGTGGCGGGGCCGAAATCGCGCACCCTGATCGAACGGATCGTCGATGAGGCCGATGTCTCGAACGCGGCGTTTCCCTTCATGGCCTGCGGTGCGGTCACCGTCGCCGGAGGCCTGCGCGCGCGGCTTTTCCGGATCTCGTTCTCGGGTGAACTGGCCTATGAACTGGCCGTGCCCGCCCGCTATGGCGCGGCGGTGATGGCCAGGCTGATGGAGCTGGGCGCGGACCTGGGCGTTACCCCTTACGGGACCGAGGCGCTTGGCGTGCTGCGTGTCGAAAAGGGCCATGCGGCGGGGTCGGAACTGAACGGGCAGACCACGGCGCAGATGCTGGGGATGGGACGGATGGTGTCGGTCAAGAAGGACAGTATCGGCGCGGTGATGTCGCGCCGTCCGGGGCTGGCGGACGACACGCGGCGGCTGGTGGGGCTGATGCCCATCCACCCGGACGACAAGGTCGTGCCCGGCGCGCATCTGTTCACCGACGGCGCGGCCCGGTCGATGGCGACAGACGAAGGCTGGATCACCTCGGCCTGCTATTCGCCGCATATGGAATGTTCCATCGGGCTGGGCTACCTCAGGGAAGGCGATCACCGGATGGACGAGGTGATCGTGGCGGCGAACCCGCTGGAAGGGACCGAGGCGCGGCTGAAGGTCGTGTCGGCCCATTTCGTGGATCCCGAAGGAGGACGCCTGCGTGACTGAGCTTGTCGCATCGACCGCGTTCGGGGGCACCGTGCCCCGGGTGGACCGCCTGGGCCCCGTGACCTTGACCGAACGGATGGACCTGGGCCTGGCGTCCCTGGCGCTGCGCTCGGGGGATCAGCCCACGCCCTTCGGGATGACCCTGGCGGAACCGGGGACCTGCGTGGCGGGCGAGGCCACGGGCTGTTTCTGGATGGCGCCGGGGCAGTGGATGATCGAAGGGCAGGGCAAGGCCGCGACGGATTTCGCGGCCGAGGTTCTGGCCCAGGCGCCGGGCTGTTCCGTGACCGAGCAGACCGATGGCTGGGTGATCGTCGACATCGACGGACCGGCCGAGGCGCTGGAACGGATGCGCGAGCGGCTGGTGAACCTGCCGGCGGCGGCGCTGGCGCCCGGCAAGGCGACGCGCACGCTGATGCACCACATGACCGTCTTCATCCTGCGCCGCTCCGAAGGGACGCTGACGGTGATGGGCATGCGGTCTTATGCCGGGTCGATCTGGCACGCGCTGGCCGTCACTGCGGAACGATTGGGTTAGGCGTCCATCACCCGCCCCAGGGCGCGCAGGAAATGATCCACCTCCGCCGTGCTCAGGCACAGCGGCGGGCGGATCTTCAGCGTCGCGCCGTATTTCCCGGCGGCGCCGATCAGCACGCCTTCGCCCCGAAGCCCGTTGATGATCCGCGTCGTGGCATCGGGGTCCGGTTTGGCGCCGTCGGCCTTGCGGATGTCCACGCCCAGGAACAGCCCCGCGCCGCGCACCTCGCCGATCAACGGCGTCGTCCGGGCCAGCGCCAAAAGCCCCGATTTCAGCCGCCCGCCGACATAGGCGGCGTTCTCCTGCAGCTTTTCGGCCTCGATCACCCGCAGCACGGCATGGCCCGCCGCCGCCGCCACCGGGTTGCCGCCGAACGTGTTGAAATACCCGACCTCGCGACAGAAGACGGCCAGCAATTCGGGCCGCGTCGCCATCGCGGCCATCGGGAACCCGTTGCCCATGGGCTTGCCCATGGTGACGATGTCGGGCGTCACCCCGTGCCGCCCGAAGCCCCAGAACGACGTGCCGGTGCGGGCAAAGCCCGGCTGCACCTCGTCGGCGATGAACAGGCCGCCGGCAATGCGCACGGCCTCGGCCCCGGCCTCGAGGAACCCGGGCGGGTCGGCAAAGACCCCGTCCGAGGAAAAGATGCTGTCGACCAGCAGCGCCGCCACCCGGTGCCCGCGCGCCTGCAGCGCCGCCATCGCCCGCGCCACGCTTTCGCCGAAGCTGCGCGCGGTCCGGGTGGTGGGCGCGGGAATGACCTCCAGCCAGTCGGGCGCGCCGCCGCGCTTCCAGGCCGATGGCGACACCTGCGTCACCAGGTCGGTGTTGCCGTGATAGGCGGTTTCGGTGACGATCACGCCGGCCGCCCGCGTCGCCGCCCGCGCGATGCGGATCGCCAGGTCGTTGGCTTCGGACCCCGAACAGGTCATCACCACGTTTTCCAGCCCCTCGGGCAACTTCGCCTTCAGCGCATCGATGTAATCGTCGACCACCTGCACCACGTAGCGCGTGTTGGTGTTCAGCCGCCCGATCTGGTCGCTGACGGCCTTCACGACCTCGGGATGGGAATGGCCGACCGATGGCACGTTGTTGTAGAAATCCAGGTAGCGCGTGCCGTCCTTCGACTCCATCCAGGCGCCATGGGCCGACACCATCTCGATCGGGTCGCGGTAGAACAGGACCGACGCCGCGCCCAGGTTTCCCAGCCGCCGCGTCACCGCCGGATCCTGGGCTTCCGCCCCGGGGCGAAAGGCGTTCATGTCCAGGATCTGGCGGATCTCGTCGCTCATGCGGGCACCGTCGCCAGGTAATCCTCGGCCAGGGCCACGGTGCCTTCGGTAAAGGTTTCAAGCCCCGCCCAGGCGGCGGTTTCGGTTTCCGCGTGGCTGGCGATCCAGGCGGTCAGCAGCAGGCGGCGGAACATGATGAAGGTGGGCAGCATCGCTTCGTGTTCCGCATCCAGCGGCGCGACAGATCGGTAGCCCTGCAGCCAGGCGGCCTGCAGGTCGGGGATGTAGGGTTCGGTTTCCAGGAAGGAGATCGCGGCGGCGAAGTCATAGGCGAACCAGGAAAACCCGCAATCGTCGAAATCGATCACCCCCAGCCGGTCGCCGTCGACCAGCAGGTTGGCCAGCCGCAGGTCGGCATGCACCAGCCCGAACCGGTCCGGCCCGGACCCGTAGGCGGCCAGGC
Organism: Marinibacterium anthonyi; assembly: GCA_003217735.2. Taxonomy (GTDB): domain Bacteria; phylum Pseudomonadota; class Alphaproteobacteria; order Rhodobacterales; family Rhodobacteraceae; genus Marinibacterium; species Marinibacterium anthonyi. Next base: position 1,912,630 of record CP031585.1, read on the forward strand.
GGGTGCGCAAGGACCCGGCAAGCCGGTCCAGCACCGCACGCCCGGCCTCCGTCAGACCCAGGGCCGCGCGCCAGTCGCCCCACAAGGGCTGGTCCCCAAAGGCGCTGTCCCAGTTCCAGGTCTTGCGCACGAACCCCTCGGGCGGCGTCCAGCGCCGCACGTGCCCGTGCAGCCGGGCCGATATCGCGCCCAGCATTTCGAACCCCGCCGTCAGCCGCGCATCGGTTCCGGGCTCGGTCCCGGGCATGAAGCGAAAGCCCACCACATGGCGCGTCTGGACCCCGTCTTCGAAGGCGGCGATATGGCCGCCGGCCGACAGGCGCAGCGGTTCGGGCGTGTCCACCGCATCCTCGGCGCGCAGCGCCTCGATCCAGGCCAGCTCGCTCTCGATCTCGGCCCTTGTGTGGTAATCGGGGCGATGCACCCGCAGGATCACCGGCGCGTCCAGCGCGGGATCCTCGGCCAGGAACGTCGCGTTTTCGGACAGGGTCAACAGCCGGACCCGGGTGTCGGGCCCCAGCCCCCACAGCGGCGCCAACTCCTGCGCGCCGCGGCGCAGGCGCTCAACGAAGGCATCGTCGTACAGTCCGGTCATGTCATCGCCTGCCTTATTCTTCGGCGTTCCCTTTCCTCGCTAGGCAGGACCGCCCGGCAAGACAAGCCCACCCCTTGCCCAGCAGCGCGGGCCCCGGGTTCAGTTGGGCGGCGCTGCTGCAAAAGCAGCCGAAAACACCAGGCAACGTCAAGGGGAACAGGGGCATGCTGACATCCATCGCGGGCAAATCGACCATCGTCACGGGCGGATCAAAGGGCATCGGCAAGGGCATCGCGAAGGTCTTCGCGGCACAAGGCGCGCGCGTCATGATCGCCGCGCGGGGCGCCGAGGCGGGCGCGGCGGCGGTGGCCGAGGTCGAGGCCGCAGGCGGCACCGCTGCCTTCCATCAGACCGACGTGGCCGACTGGGACAGCGTGCAGGCCATGGTCGCCGCCACCACCCAGGCCTTCGGCGGCGTCGACATCCTGTGCGCCAACGCCGGGATCTTCCCGCAGATCAAGCTGATCGACATGTCGCCCGACGATTGGGACAACGTGATGAACACCAACCTCAAAAGCACCTTTCTGTGCGTCAAGGCCTGCATCCCGGCGTTCGAGGCGGCGGGCAAGGGCCGCGTGGTGGTCACATCGTCCATCACCGGGCCGGTCACCGGCTTTCCCGGCTGGGCGCACTACGGCGCGTCGAAATCGGGCCAGCTGGGGTTCCTGAAGACCGCCGCCATGGAACTGGCCCGCTACAAGACCACGATCAACGCGGTGATGCCGGGCAACATCTTTACCGAAGGGCTGCAGGATCTGGGGCAGGATTACCTGGACACGATGGCCGCCTCGATCCCGCTGAAACGGCTGGGCGCGGTCGAGGATATCGGCAATGCGGCGCTGTTCTTCGCCTCGGACGAGGCCGCCTATGTCACCGGCCAGCAGATTGTCGTGGACGGTGGTCAGATCCTTCCCGAAAGCCTGGAAGCGATTGACGAAATCTGAACGCGGTTCGGCAGCCGTTCGCTGATATGACGAAGAAAGGATTAACATAAACCCTTTGTTAACCGTTTGCGGTGCCAGATGAGCGCAATTCGCGATCATACAGATCTGCACCTCCTACCGGCGCGCCAGGATACCTGGTCGGGCGGGGGGCCGACTGCGCCTGAGGAGCGTTGTTATGCAGCACCGCAAACCGATCTCGGGGACAGCCGTGCTGCGCCTGTCCGCTGTTGCAATCGTGCCGGTCGTCTGGGCGCTGACGGCCGATCCGGCCGCGGTTTCGGCCCCGTGGATCCGGGGGCTGGGCTGGGGCGTCGTGCTGTGCATGGTCGGCCTGTCCCTGCGCGAGATCTGGGGCGTGACGCGGGACGAAGACACCGCCGACCGGGGGCGCGACGACGGCAACAGCGATGTCGAAACCTTTTTTCAGCAGCGCCCCGAAGTCACCGTCATCCTGAACATCGAAGGCCGCATCGTCCGGTCCAACGCCGCTTTCCGCAAGATGGCCGGCCGCAGCGAAGCGCAGCTTGTCGGCTGCCGCCTGGACGAGATCAGCGCGCTGGACGGGCTGGCCGATTTCGCCTTCTGGGAAGAGGCCCGGCGCGCCGCCGAGCGTGGCAAGACCTGGAGCCGGCAGACCTGGGGCCACCGCGAGGACGGCAGCCTGTTCCCCGAACAGACCGTCGTGCGCGCGCTGCGCGATGCCGATGACCAGGTGGTCGGGTACACCTTCCTGGCCTTCGACGTGTCCGAACTGGTGATGACCAAGAAGGAACTGGAACGCAGCGCGCTGCAGGATCCGCTGACCGGCCTGTTCAACCGCCGTTATCTCGAGGCCGAGGCCGAGCTGGCCGTCGAACGCTGCCGGGGGCAGGGGCAGAAGCTGGGACTGCTTCTGCTGGATCTCGATGATTTCAAAAGCCTTAACGACCGGCGCGGCCACCAGTTCGGTGATGCGGTGCTGACCCATGTGGCCGAAACGCTGCGGGGCATCGTACCCCTGGGCGATATCATATCGCGGCTTGGCGGCGACGAATTCGTCATTGTCTGCGAAGACGTGGAAGGCCCCGCCGACGTGCAGGCGCTGGCCGAGGAGATCCGTGGCGCGCTGTCGCTGCCTTTTGCCATCCAGGACGAGACATTGCGGCTGAGCGTCAGCGTCGGGGCCAGCCTGTTTCCCGACGATGGCGACAGTTTCGACGGGCTACTGGGCCGGGCGGATGCGGCGATGTACCGGTGCAAGCAGCTGGGTCGCAACCGGGTGTCGCTGTTTGCCGCCGCCCGTGCCGTGCTTGACCGGCCCACCCAGGCCGACGCGCATGCGGCCGACCTGGACGACGCGATCGAAAGCGACAGTTTCGTGCCCTATTTCCAGCCGATCGTCGATCTTGCCACCCGCGAGATGATCGGCGCCGAGGCGCTGTGCCGCTGGCAGCATCCGCGCCACGGGCTGCTGTTCCCGGCCTCGTTCATCTCGTCGGCCGAGGGCACGGGCCAGATCCGCGACATCGATCGTGCGATCATCCGCAAGGTCTGCGCGCAGATGGCGGAATGGCAGGACCGCAGCCGGGGATGCCTGCCCATTTCGGTGAACGTGTCCGCCGCGACCATGACCGAACCGGGGTTCGTGCGGTTCCTGGCCGATTGCTGCGCCGATTACGCGGTGCGCCCCGAGGATCTGGTGGTGGAGCTGACCGAAAGCATGCTGCTGCTGGCCGACGACCCGGGCCGGCGCAGCCTGTCGCGACTGCGGGCGCTGGGGGTGTCCATCGCGCTGGACGATTTCGGCACCGGGTTCTCGACGCTGTCGCTGCTGAAGGATCTGCCGTTCACCCGGCTCAAGATCGACCGCAGCTTTGTCGCCCATATCGAAACCAACAGGCGCGACCGCGAAATCGTGTCGAGCATCGTCTCGCTGGGGCATGCGCTGGGGGCGGATGTGGTCGTCGAAGGGGTCGAGACCGAAAGCCAGGCCGAGATCATCGCCGGCATCGGCAAGACCATCGCGCAGGGCTACCTGTTCGGCAAACCGATGCCGGCGGCCGAACTTGCCACCTGTGCCAACTGGAACTTCGAGACCATCGCCACGCAGGCCTGAACCGCGCGTTTTCCATCAGGGACGCCTGTTTCCAAGGGGGGCTTCGTTGGGGCCTCTTTCGGGCTTCTTTTGGGCCGCTCCGGCGTTGCGCGAAACGGCCGAACACTTCGTTAACCACGTCCGGGCCACATGCAGGCAACTTGAGGGGACCGAAAAAGCCCGTCTGTTGCGAATCGCGTAGGGATGGGGAAGGCAATTCGACGTGACACAGGGTTAGCCCGCACAGCGGCCATGCAGGTGACGCCGGCTTGGTTCAGACAATCGCGGATCGCCCGGCCGGGAGGGCCGGGCATTGCGACAGGAGCCATCGGGAGGTTGGCCCGCGATCACGCGGGAAGGTTCATATCGGATCAGGTGGCGGGGCAGGCGTGGCCCCGGCGCGAGCCTATAAACTGCGTGGAACCCGGTCTCTTTCGCGGTCCTGGATCGGGTCCATCGGGCTTTCGGTCAGACCGGCGCTGTCGCTGGCATCCTCCAGCACGGCCGGGATCGGCGAGGCGTTGTCCGGCCGGTACTTGGGCACCAGGATCGTGGTCAGCGCCCCCAGGGCGCTGGCAAAGCGCACGACGACGGTCTGGTAGCCATCCATCACCCGGGTGGCGATCACGCGGATGCCGTTCAGCACGACCCGGGCCAGGTTGAACGTGACATTGGAATCGGCCAGCACCGTCGGATCCGGCCGACGCGGCAGATACTGGCGCAGCATCTCGACAAACCGGGGGCAGAACGTCTGTTCCAGCGGGCTGGCGGATTTGAACCGGGTCTGGTGCATGACATTGCCACAGGTCATGTCCATTCGGGCGACGAACCACTGCCCGGTGCCCAGGTCGCGAAAGAGCGAAATAGCGATCGCGCTGTTGTCTGTTTGGCTAAAGCTCGGCATCTGCCCGTCGTCTTGTTGTTACATGTTTTTGGCTGATCCGGTTTAGCCCCCAGATCCTTGAAATATCCTTAACACTCAGCGATTGGCCGGGTAGCAAACCATTCACGAATTGCCGGTGCTGGCGGACGCGTCCGTGTCGGCGTCGCTCAGCTGGTAGGACCCGTAGATGTGGCTCACCTTGTCGCTGTCGTCGATGGCCACGCGGCCGCGGCCGCGGCAGGTCCGGCTGGTGCCGTCCGGCAGGACCATCGTCTCGACGAAATCGTAGGATTCGCGGTTGGAGATCGCTTCGGACAGGATCTTTTCGACCCGGATCCGGGCCTGGACCGGGAACAACGCCATGATCGCATCGTTGCTGGGGATCGTTTCCGCCGAATAGCCGAGGAGGTTGTACAGGTTCGCGCTCCACGTCGGCACGTCGAAGCCGATGTCGTAGCAATAGAAACCCAGCTCGCTCTCGACGGCCATCTCCTCGTGGTGCTGGATGAGCAGCTCTTCGAAATAGGACCGGGACCTGTCGCGCATCACCCCGATGACGGTGGACACGTCGCCGGCATTGTTGGTGATCGTGTATCCCGCCGCCTCGACCACGGCCATGCGCCCGTTGGAGCGCACCAGGCGGGCGCGGAACTGGAAGCCCTGGCCGGTCTTCACGGCCTGGTCGAGATGCTTCATCACCCGTTCGCGGTCCTCGGGATGGTAGAACGACATCGCGCTTTCTAGGGACCGCTGGGTGCCGTCGTAATCGACGCCATGGATCCGCGCCGCTTCCTCGGACCAGTAGGTCGACTTGGTCGCCGGATCGTATTGCCAGGTGCCGACACTGCCGAAATGGCTGAGCACGCGCAGAACCGGGCGCACGATGGTCTCGTCTGTGACGGCCAGAACCACCAGCCCGATCAGCTGGTCGTCGTTGGAGATCAGCGGCGCCACCGACAGGATCTTGGACCCGGACTCGGTCTCGAAGTTGAACCGGCGCGGCTTGCGGTCGACCAGCGCCTGGGAACAGATCTCGATCAGGGGCGGATAGCCCGTGGGCAGGTTGATCTGCGACAGGTGGCCGAAGGAATGCCCCCGGTCGCGGATGCCGAAATCGGCCAGCGCCTGGGCCGAGGCATGGCGGATCAGCAGCCCCTGGTCGAGCATGATCGCCTTGGCGGGCAGCGCGTGGATCAGCCCCCGCAATTCGGCCGAGATCCGTTCCAGCTGCGCGGTGTTGACCAGCAGTTCCTCGTTGACGGTGATCAGTTCCTCGTTGGTGGACTGAAGCTCCTCGTTGGTGGTTTCCAGCTCTTCGTTGGTGGACTGCAGTTCCTCGTTGGCCGATTGCAGTTCCTCGTTCACCGACTGCAGTTCCTCGTTCGAGGTCTGCAGCTGCTCGATCGTCACCTGCAGGGTCTCGCGGCTTCGGGCCAGCTCGGTTTCCAGGTGGGTGACGTAGTCGCTGCTTTCGCCCTTTTCGGGATCGCTCTCGGGGCGCATCTCGGTCATGAAGCCGATCAGCACCACGTCCTCTTCGCGTTCGTCCAGCGCGGGCAGGGGATAGGCCACCATGCGCACCATGTCGAAATCGCGCCCGGCGATGTTGTGCCACTGCCCATAGCGCAGTTCGCGCTGTTTCAGCGTCACCAGAGTCATGCTCGCCGCTTCGAAGGCCAGCGGTTTGTGCAGCACGTTCAGCGACATGCCCCCGGCGATGGGGCGCGTCATCTCGGTGAAGGGCGCGATGTCGCCGTAGATCTTCAGAACCGACCGGTCCCGGTTCGTCACCAGCCCGTTCTTGACTACCGCACGCGCCAGCATGTCGAACCGCGCCCAGCTTTCGCCGTGGTGGTCTTCGATATGCGACACGTCGTGCTGGCGCGGGCTGAGGTTTGGCGACGAGGTGACCAGGTTGCGGCCCAGCTTGCTGCTTAGCCGGGTGGTGCGCTTGCGGAAGATCTTGGCGCTGGGTTCGGTCTGGACAAAGATGTCCTCCTGCACGCCGGTGGTTTCGGACGTGCCCAGCAGCAGCAGGCCGTCGGCCTTCAGCGCGTACTGGATCCGGGTCAGCACCCGTTCCTGCAGCCGGGACGAGAAATAGATCAGCACATTGCGGATGCTGACCAGATCCACCGAGATGAACGGCGCGTCCTGAAAGACGTTGTGACGCGAGAACATCACAAAGTTCTTCAGCCGCGGTTTGACCTGCAGGCTTTCCTGCCCGAACTCGAAGTAACGGTTCAGGAATTCGCGCGGGATATCCCCGGCGGCCGACGCCGGGTAGTTGCCCTTGCGCGCGACCGCCAGCGCATGCTGGTCGATGTCGGTGGCGAAGATCTGCAGCGCGTCGTTCTCGACGTTGTCCAGCCCGCCCATCGCCTCGATCACCAGGATCGCGATCGTATAGGCCTCTTCGCCCGTGGCGCATCCCGGGACCCAGACGCGGATCGGGTCCTTGCCGTCGGCCGCGGCGACCTTTTCGGCCAGGTACTTGCCCAGGATCTCGAATTGTTCGGGGTCGCGGAAGAAGTTGGTGACCGAAATCAGCAGATCCCGGTAAAGCGCGTCGACCTCTTCGACCGAGCGGCGGCAGAGTTCGACGTAGGATTCGAAATCCTCGAGCCCCTTGGCGATCATGCGGCGGTGGATGCGCCGGTTGATCGTGCTTTCCTTGTACTGGCGGAAGTCCACCATCGTGTGGGCCAGCAGGATCTGGTACAGGTCCGTGTTGCGCGTCTTGTCGACATTGATGATCTTCAGCGACGACAGGTCGCGCGGCCGCTGCAGGATCAGTTCCAGGTTCTGGCCCATCTGCTGGGGCGTCAGCACCAGGTCGACACAGCCGGTGCGGATCGCGGACACCGGCATGCTGTCGTATTTCGAACTGGCCGGTTCCTGGGCGATGGTGATGCCGCTGGCCTCGCGGATGGCCTGCACGCCATAGCTGCCGTCGCTGCCGGTGCCCGACAGCACGATACCGATGGCATGTTCGCCCTTGCCCTGTGCCAGCGACCGGAACAGGCGGTCGGCCGATGGCTTGGGCGCCGCGGCGTGGTTCTGCGGCTTGCGCAGCACAAAGGCATTGCCTTCGAAGATGACGTCATGGCCTTGCGGGGGCACGTAGATCGTGTTGGCCACCGGTACGGTGCGTTCCTGGATTTCCTCGACCGCCAGCGTGGTTTCCCGCGACAGAAGCTGAACCAGCATGCTCTTGTGGGTCGGCGACATGTGCTGCGCGATGACATAGCAGCAATCCTGCCCGGTGGGCAGGTTCTGTGCCAGAAGCGAGGTCGCCTCGAGCCCGCCAGCCGATGCGGCGATGGCCACGATATCCTGCGGAATGACCTCTGACTTGGTGTCCGGCGCCACATTCATTGCCTTCGATACCCTTACCTGTAGTCCGGTCTGCGTCCCGTTGATGCAACCCTAGCACAAACATAACAACCATATAGGGAAAAATGGCTGCAATAGGAACGCTGCACGTGATGCTTGACGCCAAGTGAAGGCATGGTTTCCGGTTCAGCGGATCGGGCGGTCTTCCCGGATCGTCGTGCGGTGGATTTCCCGCTGCGGATGGGCGGCGTCACAGGGCGTGCCGGCATGCAGGACACGCCGGTTGTCCCACAGCACGGCGTCGCCCTGCTGCCAGACATGGCGGTACAGGAACTCGGGCCGCGTGGCGCAGGCCGCCAGCCGGTCGAGATAGGCACGTGCGGAACCGTGGTCCCAGCCCTCGATCCCCACGGTGACCTGCGATCCGAAGTAAAGCGCCCGGCGCCCGCTGCGCGGATGGTGGCGCACCAGCGGCCAGCGGACGATTCGTGCGTGCTCGGGCGGGGCAGTGTCGGGCGGGGCAGTGTCGGGCGGGGCAGTGTCGGGCGGGGCGGTGTCGCACCCGTCCGGTCCTGTCTGCAGGCAGGACAGCGAATGCAGCGCGATCAGCCGTTCGGCCTGGGCCTGATCGGCGGGGCGCAACCCGTCGAAGGCGCTGTAGGTGCAGGCAAAGACCGTGTCGCCGCCCGCATCCGGCGCCTGTCGGCAATAGGACAGAGACGCCCGCGCCGGATCCTTGTGGCACATGTGATCGGCGTGCCAGTCAAGGCGTTCGCCTTCGTCGGGGGGGAACAGGGACGGCAACGATCGCCCGTCGTCGCCGATGACGACGATTTCGGGCTGTCCGTCCAGGCGTGCGCCGATCCGGCCCGACGGGTCCAGTTCGCCCAGGGCCCGCGAAAACGCGACCTGCTGCGCCGGAGAGATGTCCTGGTCGGGAAAAACCAGCACACCCCATGTTTCCAGAAGATGTTCGAGCGTCTCGAGGGTCCCGCCCTCGGGTACATGATCAAGCGAAATGCCGGTGACGGCGGCGCCGATGCGGACACCCAGGGGGGTGACCCCGATGTCCAACAGATGTCTGTGCTTCATGCGCGTTTTGCTACTTGCCTTTCCTGTCATGCGGCGCCTGTGGCGATCCGCCGGGCCAGCCCTGATCCCAGGATGGTGCGGATCGCCGGGCAAGCGCCATCGTCGTCACGCGCCACGGCCCGGTTGGAGCGCGGTGGCGGGACGGGCTGCGGAAATCTTGCGCAGCGCCCTGTGGGTAAGTGGCGGGAGTGTCGCCGGGTTATGTGTGAACCGGCGATCTGTCAGTCCCTGGTTTCGGCCTTGGGCGCGGCCTTGGGGGAAAAGGCGCAGCGGTCGGGCTTGATGTCGATCAGCGGTGTGCCGTCCAGGCAATCGAGGCTGCGCACAACCAGCACATTGCCCTCGACCCGGATCAGATCGACCGTGCAAGTGCCGATCGGGTTGGGCCGCACCGGTGAACGCAGGGCAAAGGTGCCGTAGGTGCGCGTGGTGTGGCCGGGGTTCTGCACCACCAGGTCGCGCCGCGACCTGTCGAGCCAGTACAGCAGTTCGATCCGGGCGTAATCCCCGATCCCCTCCAGCGCGGGGACCCAGGGGTCGAACACCTCGACCCGGCATTCCGGCCCGTCGGGCCTGCCCTGGCGCGGACATTGCTTGCGCTCGGTAAAGGGGGTGTGGATCCGGCCGATGAAATGCAGGGCCGCGTCGCGCGGGGCGGGGGCGTCGATGGCAACCTCGAGCGGGCGGATATCGGTATCGATCTCAGACATCGGCGCGGGATCCTCGGTTGGCATGGCCCCAAACTGAACCTTTGCGCGCCAAGGTGCAAGGGAAGGTCGCCCGTGCGGGCCATGTCAAAGGCCATGCCAACGCGCGCCTGATACGCAAACGGGGTGGATTGTTTTCCTTTCTTGTGCAAAATTTCCCGAAATGAGGGAGCGAGGCGCAGCAAATGCAGCCAGACGCCGGAGTATTCGGGGCCGCGATCGGCCTGATCCTGAGGGGGGACGCCGACCTGGTCGAGGTCGTCGCCCTGTCCCTGCGGGTGACGCTAAGCGCGGTGGCGCTGTCCTGTGCCATCGGTCTGCCCCTTGGCGCGGCGGTGGGCGCGTTGCGCTTTCCCGGGCGCGGCCTGGTGGCGGTGGTCTTGAACGCGCTGATGGGCCTGCCGCCGGTGGTGGTGGGGCTTGCGGTCTACCTGATGCTGTCGGCCTCGGGGCCGCTGGGCCCCTTGCGCCTGCTTTACACACCGCTGGCCATGATCATCGCCCAGACCATCCTGGTGACCCCCATCGTCGCCGCGCTGACGCGCCAGTCGGTCGAGGATCTGCAGGCCGAATACGGCGAACAATTCGCCTCGCTCGGGGTCGGACCGCTGCGCCGTCTGGGCGCCTTGCTGTGGGATGCGCGGATCGGGCTGATCACGGTGGCGCTGGCCGGTTTCGGGCGGGCCGTGGCCGAAGTTGGCGCGGTGATGATCGTGGGCGGCAACATCAACCACGTGACCCGCGTCATGACCACGACCATCGCTCTGGAAACCTCCAAGGGCAACCTGACGCTGGCGTTGGCGCTTGGCGTGGTGCTTCTGGCCATCGCGCTGATCGTCAACGCCGCCGTCATGATGGTGCGCAACCTGGCGGGGCGGATGGCCTATGCGTGACATGAGCCCGTCTCCCGCCCTGCGCCTGGACCGCCAGACCCCGGCCGCCGCCCCGATCCTGGAAACCCGGGGCCTGTGCCTGGACGTGGGTGGGCGGCCCCTGATCAAGGGGCTCGACCTGGCGATCCGCCCGGGCCGGCGCACGGTGATCCTGGGCGCCAACGGGTCCGGCAAAAGCCTGACGCTGCGCCTTCTGCACGGCCTGATCGCCCCCACCGGCGGCCAGATCCTCTGGCGCGGCGCGCCCGCCACCCGCGCGGTCCGCACCAAGCAGGCCATGGTCTTCCAGCGCCCGGTGATGCTGCGCCGGTCGGTGCGCGCCAACCTGCGCTTTGCCCTGTCGGTCAGCGGCTTCGCCGGCCCCGAACGCGCCGCCCGCGAGGCGCGCGCGCTGGAACAGGCGCGCCTGCAGGACCTGGCCCGCCGCCCCGCCCGGGTGCTTTCGGGCGGTGAACAGCAGCGCCTGGCCATCGCCCGGGCGCTCGCCACCGAACCCGAGATCCTGTTTCTCGACGAACCCACCGCCAGCCTCGACCCGGCCTCGACCCACGCGGTGGAACGCCTGATCGAAGAGGCCCACGCCCAGGGCGTCACCATCGTCCTGGTCACCCACGACGTCGGCCAGGCCCGGCGCCTGGGCGACGACGTGATCTTCCTGCACGGCGGCACGCTGGCCGAAACCGGCAGCGCCAGCCGTGTCCTGACCGCCCCCGCATCCGGCCCCGCACGTGCCTGGATCGACGGGCGGCTCTACCTCGACCCAACCGGATCCTGAGTAACGGAGAGATATCCATGTTCCGACGCAGCTTTACGGGCCTTGCGGCCGCCACCCTGCTGAGCCTGGGGCTTGTCGCCCCGGCCCATGCGGAAGACAAGTTCATCGTCGTGCAGTCGACCACGTCGACCCAGAACTCGGGACTGTTCGACTACCTGCTGCCGATCTTCCAGGACAAGACCGGGATCGAGGTCCGCGTGGTCGCCGTGGGTACCGGCCAGGCGATCAAGAACGCGGCCAATGGCGATGGCGACGTGCTGTTCGTCCACGCCAAGCCCTCGGAAGAGAAATTCGTGGCCGACGGCGACGGGGTGGAACGGTTCGACGTGATGTACAACGACTTCGTCATCGTGGGCCCCGCCGATGATCCGGCGGGTGTCGCTGGATCCTCCGACGTGGTGGCGGCGCTGCACAAGATCGCCGAAACCGAAGCCCCCTTCGCCTCGCGCGGGGACGACAGCGGCACCCACAAGGCGGAACTGCGCATGTGGAAGGCGGCCGGCATCGACGCGCCGGCGGCCTCGGGCGGCTGGTATCGTGAAACCGGGTCGGGCATGGGCGCGACACTGAACACCGGCACCGGCATGGGCGCCTACATCCTGACCGACCGGGCGACGTGGATCGCCTTCGGCAACAAGGGCGACTACCAGATCGCGGTCCAGGGCGATCCCAGCATGTTCAACCAGTACGGCATCATCCTGGTGAACCCGGAAAAACATCCCAACGTGAAGGCCGACCTGGGCAAGACCTTCGTCGACTGGGTGGTCTCGGACGACGGCCAATCCGCCATCGCCGATTACAAGGTCGACGGCCAGCAGCTGTTCTTCCCCAACGCGGGCGAATGACCTAGGGCGACAGCCAACGCACCTGGCCGCATCCGGCCAGGTCATATCCGCCAAGGGCACGGGCCCGGTCGCGGAACGCCTCGGTCCGGGCGAACCCCAGCAAGGCCTGGACCGGGGCGGTGAAATAGGACCTGCGGTCGATCAGCAGGTCGAACCTCTCGCTCAGAAGCGGCACGAAGCCCAGCCGGAACTGTCGCGCCATCGCCTCGATCCCCAGCGCCACGTCCGCCTCGCCACAGGCGATTGCGGCGGCCGCATCGCTTTCGGTGCGCGCGGGCAGGGTGACCGGATCCAGGTCCTGCGGCGAAAGACCGGCCTCGTCGATCAGCATGTCGAACAGCGCGGCCGCCCCGGCGCCGGCCTGGCGCAGGACAACCCGGCGACCGGCGATATCGGCGACGGTGCGGACATTGCCCAGGATCTGCGGCGAAAGGATCAGCCCGCGGCTGCGTTCGGCCCAGCCGACCAGCACGCAATCGCTCAGTCCCATGGCCGAAACCGTGCCGATGTTCCACCCCGACGCATCCGGAACGTGGATCCCCGCCACCGCCGCATCGCCCCGCTCGAACAGTCCCAGCCCGTCGCCCGACCCATTGATCATCTGCGCCAGTCCCGCGCCGCTTTCCCGCAGCGCCCAGTCCAGCAGCGGATCGTGCGAACCGGTGATCACCGCCGGCCGCGCGGCGGCCGTGGCGGTGCCGTTGCCGTCGATCCAGGCCATGATTTCCGCCTTGGGAAACAGCAGCTTGCCGGTGACCCGGCGATGCGGGATCTCTCCGGCCGAGGCCAGGTCATAGACCTTGCGCTCCTTGACCCGCAGAAGGTCGGCCACCTCTTTCGTGGTCAGCAAGACCAACTCGCCGGGTCCCGATTGCGCGAAAGTGACCATCGCGGCTCCGATCCTTTCACAACTCGTCCCCCCGACATGCGCCGAATCCGGCCCCCGGATCAAGGGCACACAGCCCGGCGACCCGGCCCCTGTCTTCTTCTTGGCCCAAATACCTCCGGGGGAGTCCGCGTTCCGCGCGGACGGGGGCAGCGCCCCCGCCTGACCCGGTCAGAGATCCAGGAACACCGTCTCGTTCGCGCCCTGCAGGCGGATATCGAACCGGTACGTTCCATCCCCGGTCTTCCTGGCGATCAGCGTATCAACCCGCGGCCGCTGCTCGATCCGGCCCAGCAGCGGATCGGCGCTGTTGTCCTCGTCCTCGAAATAGATCCGCGTCTGCAGACCGACGTTGATCCCGCGCGCCACGATCCACAGCGCGATATGCGGCGCCTGCCAGCCGCCGGTGCGGGTGGGCGTCCTGCCGGGCTTGACCGTGCGCAGGGTGAATTCCCCGCTGACGGGGTCGGCGGCGAACCGGCAATGGCCCGAAACCTTCGGATCCGCACCGGGCTGGCCCGGATACTTTCCGGCCGCATCCGCCTGCCAGCTTTCGAACATCGCGTCCCGCAGCGCCCAGCCGGTGCCGTCCATCACCTGGCCGACGATCTCGATGACCTCGCCGGTGGCACCGTCGTCGATGGGGGAAACCCCGATCTCCTGCTGGTAGGCGCCGGCGTTGCCGCAATAGCTGGGCATCAGGCCGATATGAACGTAGGGGCCCGCCGTCTGGGACGCGGTTTCCACCAGTGTTTCAAGTTTCTGCACCATCTCACATCCCCTCCAGCTTGTTTTCGAACATGGTCTGACGCCGCCCGCGCAGGACGATGTCGAACTTGTAGGCCAGGTAATCCATCGGCTTGGAATGGGCCATGTCCAGCGGCGCCACCAGCGCGTCCAGCTGGCTGCGCGACTTCACCGTCGCCGCGATGGGGCACAGGTTGATCAGCGGATCGCCCTCGAAATACATCTGGGTGATCAGGCGCTGGCCGAAGGCATGGCCGTAGACCGACACGTGGATGTGCATCGGCCGCCAGTCGTTGCCCCGGTTCGGCCAGGGATAGGCGCCGGGCCGGATCGTCAGGAATTCGTAAAACCCGTTTTCATCGGTGATCGTGCGCCCGCAGCCGCCGAAGTTGGGGTCGAGCGGGGCGAAATACGTGTCCTTCATGTGCCGGTAGCGCCCACCGGCATTGGCCTGCCAGATCTCGACCAGGGTATGGGGCACCGGGCGGGCGTTTTCGTCCAGCACGCGGCCATGCATCAGGATGCGTTCGCCGACGGCGGGGGCTTCGCCCTTGGTCCAGTTCAGGATCAGGTTGTTGTCCAGCGCACCCAGCGAGGTGTGGCCGAAGGTCGGGCCGGTTTCCTCGGTGATGGTGCTGTCCATCGACAGCAGCGGCAGGTTCGGCGACCGCGCCACGGTCGTCTTGTACCCCGGATCGTAGGCCGGCGGATGGGCATCGCGGTTGCGGGGGATGAGCGGACCCAGGTCAGTCATCGGTGGCTTCCTCCATTTCGGCAAATGTCTGTTTGGCCAGCTTGATCGCATGGTTGGCCTTGGGCACGCCGGCATAGACGGCGACATGCAGGAAGGCCTGCATGATGTCGTCGCGGCTGGCGCCGGTATTGGCGGTGGCGCGCACATGCATCGGGATTTCCTCGAAATTCCCGGTGGCGGCCAGCAGCGCCAGCGTCAGCATCGACCGTTCGCGCGGCGGGATCGCATCGCTGGCCCAGACCGTGCCCCAGGCGCCTTCGGTGATAAGTTCTTGAAACGGCACGTCGAAGTCTGTCTTGGACGCTTCGGCGCGGTCCACATGGGCGTCGCCCAGCACGGCGCGCCGCACGGACATGCCGGTGGTGTATCTGTCGGACATGGATGTCCCCCTCTGTCTTCCCAACCGGGCAGACGCGCCGTGCATGCAGCGCCTGCCAATGGCTCCAAACGCAATCTGGCATCCGGAACCGGGAAACAAAAATGGAAAATCAGACGGTTTACTTGTCGAAACGGGTATCCATGCCGGGGCCACAGATTTTTCGGCCGAAAAATCTGATCACGGGCGCCATGCCTGACCCGCCATCCGGCCGGCTGGACAAGATTTTTCGGACGAAAAATCTGGACCCGTGATCTGGACCCGTGATCCAGACCCGTCTCAGGGATCCGGCGTGCCATGTACGGCGAATTGCAGCAGGTCCGCCTCTTTCACCTCGATCACCCGGAACGCCTCGCGCACCCCGGCCGAAGTCAGCTCGCGCGAGACCGTCAGCAGCGTGTTCGCCGCATGCTCGTCGCACAGGTCCGCCATCTGCGCGATTTCCTCGGCCGCGACCGGCAGGGCGGCCTCGACCGACGGGGCGCCGTAGAAGGTCACGAAGTGGGCCGCCAGTCGCTCCGTCAACGCCTCGGCTTCCGACGGTTCGACCGAGGTCACCGCGACGAACGTCACCCGCCCGCCGGTTTCCAGCCCGAACCAGCCGTTGGCGAAGGCCTGGCGCGCCTTGCCTTCCAGGTCGGCCTCGGTCCAGTCGGAAAACTCGAACCCGCCGGCGATGCACCATTCCCCGGTGCGCGCCGGGTTGTTGAAGATCCGCTGGTCGCTTTCGTCGAAATGGATCGCGCGTGCGAGTTTCATGTGGTGCCCTCCAGCAACGTGGTCAGTGGGATCAGGTGCGTGCCGTCTGCATCCCGCAGCAGCATACCGAAGCTTTCGTCGGTGCCCAGGAACGTGCCCTGCCTGTCGCCATGGCGGACCGGCTTGCCGATGTCGTGCACCAGCCCGCGCCATTCCGCATGCACGGGGCGGGGGCCGTCGTCTTCCCACCGCCCGATCCAGTTCAACGTATGGCGCCCCCAGGCCTCCAGCAGAAGCTCGGGCGCGATCTCGGCGCAGCCTTCCTCGGACAGGGCGGTGTCGTCCGGCGTCTCGCCCGGCGCGTCCGAAGACAGCCGCAAGCGCAGCGACAGCGCCACCACCATCCAGTCCGGGACCGCGCCCGGTGCCGTCGCGGGGGCCATTGCCCGCAACCCCCCGCAGCGCGCACCGTTGACATGGATCGTGCCGTCCCAGCCCAAATGAACCGCGACCTCGGGCGGCGCCAGCGCGCCAAGCGCGTTCTGCAGCCCCACACCGCACAGCGGCAGCATCACCATGGCCTGTTCCAGCGCCACCTCAGGGGCAAAGACCAGCGCGGCGTCGACCCGGTCGGGCGTCACCGCCCAGGTCATCAGCCCCGCGTCGCACCCCTGCCGCGCCCGCGCGCAGGCCTGCGCGGCCGGATCCCCGGCCACGGCCTCGCCCGACAGCAGCGGCGGCAGGGACAGGGTGTTCATGCGACGCCCTGGTCCACCAGCTGGCGGGCGATGGCGGCAAAGGCCGCGGCCTGGGGGCTGTCCGGCGACGACACGACGATGGGCGCGCCCCCGTCCGAGGCCAGGCGGATCTGCAGGTCCAGCGGCACCTCGGCCAGCAGCGGCACGCCCAGCTTCTTCGCCTCTGCCGCCACGCCGCCATGGCCAAACACGTGCTCCTCGTGGCCGCAGTTGGAACAGATATGGGTGGACATGTTCTCGATCATGCCCAGCAGCGGTACGTGCAGCTGCTTGAACATGTCGATCCCCTTGCGGGCGTCCAGCAGCGCGATGTCCTGGGGCGTCGACACCACGATCGCCCCGTCCACATGCGCCTTCTGCGCCAGCGTCATCTGCACGTCGCCGGTGCCCGGCGGCAGGTCCACCAGCAGCACATCCAGCGCGCCCCATTGCACCTGCGTCAGCAATTGCTGCAGCGCCCCCATCAGCATCGGGCCCCGCCAGACCACCGCCTGGTCGTCATTGGTCAGAAGGCCCAGCGACATCATCGTGACGCCATGGTTGCGCAAGGGCAGGATCGTCTTGCCATCGGGCGAGGCGGGGCGTCCCGACACCCCCATCATCCGCGGCTGCGACGGCCCGTAGACGTCGGCATCCAGCAGCCCCACGCGCCGTCCCTGCTGCGCCAGCGCGCAGGCCAGGTTGGACGACACGGTCGACTTGCCCACGCCGCCCTTGCCGGAGGCAATGGCGATGATGTGGTTGATGCCGGGGATCTTTTCGGGGCCCTTGGCCACGGGTTTCTGCGGTTTCAGATCCGGCGGCGGCGCGGCGGTCGCCGTCATCACGATGGACACCGGCCCGGCGCCCTCGATCCCGGCGATCCGGGCCTCGGCCTCGGCCTTGATGGCCTTGTAGGCCTCGGCCTTGGAGGCGGGGATGTCCAGCACGAAGCGCACCGCGCCCTCGGCCGAGACGGTCAGCGCACGGACGATTCCGTTGCCGACGATGTCGCCGCCCGCGGGATCGTCGATGGTCTTCAGAACGGCGAGTACGGCCTCGCGCATGGGTTCACTCCCCCTCGATCTCGCCGGTGACCTCGTGGGTCAGGCCCAGCTCCTCGATGGTGACGACGGTCTTGACGGCATAGCGTTTGCCGTCGCCGCCCTTTTCGCGCATCGCTTCCTCGATCGCCTGCTGCGAGGTCACGCCGACCTGCTTGAGGTATTTCCGCATGGACATGTTGAACGCGTCGGACATCTGGTCTCTCCCTTGGTGTGTGTGTTGACCGCCAGATAGCGCCGCCCTTAGGCTGCGGCCATGGTTTTCCGGCAGATGATATTCCTGGCCATGGTCTGCCTGCTGCCCATGCCGGGCAGGGCGGATGGGCCCGTAAAGCTGTATGCCCCGACGGCGCTGGTCGACACGGGGCTGTTCCGGTACATCCTGCCGCGCTTTTCGCTGAAGACCCGGGTGCGGGTCGACCTGGTGGATGACCCCGACACCGCGCAGATCGTTCTGGGCGATGACGGCACGGCGCTGTTCCAGGGGGCAGGGACCGTCTGGCATCTGAACCGGCCCGGGGCCGGCGCCGCCGATGCGGACCGGTTCGCCGACTGGCTGCGATCCGAGGTCGGGTTGAACACCATCACCTCATTCGCCCCCGACGGGACCGCATTGTTCCACCCCCCGCCCGAACCCGCGCCCGAAGACGTGGCCGTCGTGATCGAAGGCGACGCGGTGCTGGGGCTTGAGGTGTCGCGGCGCGCCTGCGCGCGCTGCCACGCGGTGGAACAGGCCGGGCGCAAGACGGATATCGCGTCCTCGCCCAGCTTCTACGTGCTGCGCGGCTTTGACGACTGGCAGCAGCGGTTCGCCGGTTTCTACGCGCTGAACCCGCATCCCGCCTTTACCCAGGTCGAGGATATCACCGATCCATTCCCCATCGACCGCCCGTCGCCGATCCACCCGGTGACCATGACCCTGGACGAGATCGAGGCGATGATCGCCTATGTCGCGGGCCTGACCCCGGCGGACCTGGGTGCACCGCTGCAGGCGCAGGAATTCTGAACCCATCAGTGATCCCGCCGCTTGCTGAGGTAATCGTCGGTGGTGCGCGGCTTGGGCCGTTCGCCGCCCGCGAAGGGGTTGTTTTCCGAATGATACTGCGCGTTCACCCGGCAATCGTCGCACATCTGGATCAGCCGCAGCGCGTCGCCCTGGAACATCGCGTGGCCTGACAGCCGTTCCATCACCCGGTCCACGGTCGATTTGACGCCGAACAGCGATCCGCATTCGATGCAGGCGAAGGGTTCTTCCTCGTGCAGCACCGCCTGATCCAGCGCGGCATCCGCCAGGTTCATCCGTGGTTCATAGGCGATCGCGTCCTCGGGGCAGATCGTGGCGCAGATCCCGCATTGCAGGCAGGCGTCTTCCTGGAACCGCAGCTGCGGCAGGTCCGGGTTGTCGCCCAGGGCGCCCGACGGACAGAGCGACACGCAGGACAGGCACAGCGTGCAGGCGTCCTTGTCCACCAGAACCGCGCCATAGGGCGCGCCCTGGGGCAGGGGCAGCGTGTCGGCGTCGGGATGCAGGGCGCGCGCCGCCTGGCGGGTGATCTGGCGCCGGGTGCCCATGGGGCGGACCGGCGCATGGCTCGTGGGCTCGGCCCGGTGGTCGTACAGATGATCGGACAGCGCATCCGGATCGGCGATGTCCAGCAATTCCACCCGGCCCGCCCCGGCAATGGCCGAGCTCAGCGCCACCTGCGCCGCCAGCGCCATGACGTCCGCGCCGGGTCCGGGCAGGACCGACACCCGCGCAAAACCCGCCGCCAGGCCGGCCAGGATCTCGGCATGGCCAAAGGCGCCGATCGCCGACATCTCCAAAGGCACGACGTCGGCGGGCAGGCCACGGCCATGGCGCGCCGCCAGCCGGATCATCTCGGCCCCGTGGGCATCGACCACCAGCAGCCGGGGATCGGCGCCGCCCGCCGCCAGGTAGGCCCGCGCCATCACCTGCACGCGCATCATCGTCGCTTCGACCGCCGGCGCATCGTAGCTGATCGCGCCGGACGGGCAGGCCGACGAACAGGCGCCGCAGCCCGCGCAGATCATCGGATCGACGCTGACATGGTCGCCCTTGGACGTGATCGCCCCGGTCGGGCACAGGTCAAGGCAGCGGGTGCAGCCAGTCTGTTCGGCCCGCGAATGGGCGCACAGAACCGGTTCCATCCGCACGTACAGCGGCTTTTCGAAAGTCCCCACCAGGTGCGAGGCCGCCATCACCGCCGCCGCCACCGACGGCGCATGGCCGGGATCGGCGCGCAGGTAGCCTTCGCGCTTTTCATGCGCCGGGAACAGCGGCATGGCCCCCCGCAGATCCAGCAGGACATCGCACTCCGCCGCCCCGCCATCGCGCGGCTCGGTCAAGGTGAACCCGCCCCGTCCGCCCGGCACCAGCTCCTGCACCGCGTCCAGCGTCACATGGAACTGCCCCAGCGCGCCCGAGGCCCGGCGCAGCCGCCCGACCGTCAGGTCAAAGCTGCGGCTTTCGGGCAGATCCCCGGCCGTTTCCAACAGCACGGTCACGCCGAGGTAGGGCGCCAGCGCCTCGGCCGCCTGCAGCGCGACATCGCCCGCGCCCAGGATCAGGCACAGGCCCTCGGACACCACGTCCATCGATTTCTCGGCCGTCACCGGCACCTGCGCCTCGGCCAGAAGGGCGGCCATCTTGGGCAGGGTGGGGGCGTCGTCCGCCGTCCAGCCGGCGCGGTCGCGCAGATCGACCAGGGGGGCGGGATCGACGCCCAGCTCCTCGGCCAGCTCGGTGAAGACGCGCGACTCCTGCTGGCAGGCGATCATCGTCTGCCCTTGCGTCAAGCCCTTGGCGGCGCGCTCGATCTCGCGGGTGCAAAGGGCGGTGCAGGGGCGCACGACATCCAGGCCCGTGGCCTTGGAAAGCGCCTCGGCATCCAGCGCCATGCTGCCGGAACAATCGCATGTTATCAAAGACTTGACGATGTCATCCTCCATCAGTCCGGGGCCGCCGGAACGGTGCCGCCGACGGGCTCGTTCGCCCTCCGATCCGACCGCGCCCATGAGCCTAAACGCGTTTTCGAAGCGACGGCAACCGCTTTTCTGGACCTTGGCCCGGCTGGTCCCGGTCGCAGGAGGGGGCGTGATTCGCTCCACCGGGGGTTGCAGGTTTCCTGATCTTTTCAGTCGAGATGGACATTTCGTCCGATCGTGAAGTGGCGGCCGACCGCATCTGCCCAAATTGTCCTTCCGCTGCCCGGAATACGGCGGCACACCGATTTGCTCTTCCACCCGGCGCGCGACCTGATTCAATCTGGCGCCGGAGGACAGACCCAAGTGATCCGCAACGAAAAATCCTATCGCACGATGCCCGTGGGCGTCGTCATCCGCCGCAGGCCCGGCGTCACCCGGTGGGCGGCCTGGCACTGGTCCGCCGTCGCGATCCTGCCCGGCGCAGGGCAAGCGGACTGGCACGAGATGCGGCGCGAAGGCGATGTGATCGAATATCACGCGGCGACGCGGATGCTGGAACTGCACGGCGCCGAGACAGAGGCCTACCTTCACGCCCTGTCCTCCGACGTGCCCAGCCTTTTCGTCGTGATGCGCCAGGCCGGGGGGGATTTCCCGCTGGACGTGCTGCTGGTCACCGCTTCGGCCTACGAGGCGCAGGATTACACCGACAGCGGCGAAGAGATCGTGGAACGGGTGCCGATGCCCCATGGGCTGGCCGCCTGGATCCGCGCCTTTGTCGATGAATTCCACCACGAAGAGGTCTTCGTGAAGCGTCAGCGCGACCGCAAGCGGGTCGATCTGGTCGAGGACGGGATCGGCGATGCGCGGATCTCGCAGGCCACGGATGTCTACCGCTCGCCCTCGGCGCGCCGGAGGCGCCTGTCATGAGCGATTTCTGGGCCCGCCGGAAGGCCGCCGTCGCGGCCGAAACCAAGGCGCAGGACATCGCCCTGCTGGAGGCCGAACGCGCCGAAGTCGAGGCCACCCAGGCCGAGCGGACCGACGAGGAACTGCTTGAGGAACTGGGCCTGCCCGATCCCGACACGCTGGACACCAGCGCCGAGTTGCGCGCCTTCCTGCTGCCCTCCATTCCGCGGCGCCTGAAGACCCGCGCGCTGCGCCGGATGTGGCGGACGAACCCGGTGCTCGCCAATCTCGACGGGCTGGTCGATTACGCCGAGGATTACACCGACGCCGCCATGGTGCCCGACGTGCTGACCACCTCCTACCAGGTGGGCCGCGGCCTGACCCGCCATGTCGAGGAACTGGCCCGCCAGGCGGCCAACGCGCGGACCGATACGACGGAGGCGGCGACCGCCGCCGACGCGCTGGATGCCGACGCGCCCGCAGCCGGAGCGCCCGCAGCCGGAGCGCCCGCAGGGCGCGACGCCCCCGAAGGGGCCACCGCGACGACCGAGCCTGCGCTTGCGCAGGACGAGGACGGCGCCATCCCTGCCGCGACGGATCCCGAGATCGCCGCCGAAATGCCCGCCCGCCGCCGTATCCGCATCACCTTTTCCGACCCCGCAGGAGAGACCGCATGAGCACCGCAGCCGACATCCGCACCGTCTCGGACGAAGACCGCCTGCGCGCCGATCTCTACAATTTCCTGGGCGTGCTGCTGTCGGCGCCGCCCGACCAGATGCTGCTGGACCAGGCCGCCGCCCTGACGGGCGACGACAGCCCGCTGGGCCAGGGCATCACCGCGCTGGCCCGCACCGCGCGCACCACGCGGCCCAAGACCGTGACCCGCGAATTCAACGCGCTGTTCATCGGGCTGGGGCGGGGCGAATTGCTGCCCTATGCCTCCTACTACCTGACCGGGTTCCTGAACGAAAAGCCGCTGGCCGCCCTGCGCCGCGACATGTCCCTGCGCGGCCTTGCGCGGTCGGACACCGTGTTCGAACCCGAAGACAACATCGCCAGCCTGATGGAGATGATGGCCGCCATGATCGCCGGCCGCTTCGGCGCGCCGGCCCCGCTGGCGGACCAGAAGACCTTCTTCGGTCGTCATATCGCCCCCTGGGCCGGGCATTTCTTCTCGGACCTGGAAGGCGCCAGGAATTCCGTTTTCTACGCCGCGGTCGGCACTGTCGGCCGGGCGTTCATGGATATCGAGGGGGAGGCCTTTCGATTGTCCGGGGCGTGACCGCCCCGATCGCCGGCGGGCAACCGCCATTCCCGGGCCGGCGGGCAACCGCCATACCCAGATTGTGAGAAAGGAGAGCTCACATGAAAAAGAAGGAAGAGGCGCCCAACCGCCGCGACTTTCTGAAGCTGGCCGGAACCTCGGCGCCGCTGGCGGCCGCCGTTGCCGTGACCGGCACGACCGAGGCCGAGGCCGCCGAGCCGGATCCGTCATCGGACCGGATCCAGGACACGGCGCATGTGCGCGCCTATTACGACTGCGCCCGCTTCTAGGGGCGATGTGACAGCCGGCGGCCGGGTTGGCGGGATCGACAGGTCCCGAGATCACGGATGCCATTGATCAAGCCAAGCGAGCGGATCCCGGTGTGAATTCCGGTGCGGCGAGCAAGGGAGAACAGAAACATGCTCAGGAAAAAGACCAACGGGGCTGCACGTCGTCCCCTGCGGACCAGCATCCTGTCCGACATGGGCCGGACAAGTGTCGACCGCCGCAGCTTCCTGCGCGGATCGGGTCTGGCCATCGGCGGGCTGGCCGCGATCAGCGCCACGGGCGGCACCGTGAAACCGGCCAGTGCCGCGGCCGCCGCGACCGGCGCCGTGGACATCCGCAAATCCGTCTGCACCCATTGCTCGGTCGGCTGCACCGTCATGGCCGAAGTGTCCGACGGCGTCTGGATCGGCCAGGAACCCGGCTGGGACAGCCCCTTCAACCTGGGCGCCCATTGCGCCAAGGGCGCATCGGTGCGTGAACACGCCCATGGCGAACGCCGGCTGAAATACCCGATGAAGAAGGTCGGCGGCGAATGGGTCCGCATCTCCTGGGATGACGCCATCAACGAGATCGGCGACCAGATGCTGTCGATCCGCGAGGAAAGCGGGCCGGACAGCGTCTACTGGCTTGGCTCGGCCAAGCATTCCAACGAACAGGCGTATCTGTTCCGCAAGTTCGCGGCTTACTGGGGCACCAACAACGTCGACCACCAGGCCCGGATCTGCCATTCGACGACGGTTGCGGGCGTTGCGAACACATGGGGCTACGGCGCCATGACCAACAGCTACAACGACATCCACAATTCCCAGGCGATCTTCATCATCGGCGGCAACCCGGCCGAAGCACACCCCGTGTCGCTGCAGCACCTGCTGCGTGCCAAGGAACAGAACAACGCGCCGCTGATCGTGTGCGACCCGCGCTTTACCCGCACCGCCGCGCATGCCGACGAATACGTGCGGTTCCGGCCCGGGTCGGACGTGGCGCTGGTCTGGGGCCTGCTGTGGCACATCTTCGAGAACGGGTGGGAGGACAAGGAATTCATCCGCACCCGCGTCTGGGGCATGGACCAGATCCGCGCCGAAGTCGCCAACTGGACCCCCGACGAGGTCGAGCGTGTCACCGGCGTGCCCGAAAGCCAGCTGCACCGCGTGGCCCGCACGCTGGTCAACAACCGCCCCGGCACCGTGATCTGGTGCATGGGCGGCACCCAGCACACCAACGGCAACAACAACACCCGCGCCTATTGCATCCTGCAGCTGGCGCTGGGGAACATGGGCGTCGCCGGGGGCGGCACCAACATCTTCCGCGGCCACGACAACGTGCAGGGCGCGACCGATCTGGGCGTGCTGGCCGATACGCTGCCCGGTTACTACGGCCTGTCCGCCGGGTCCTGGGCCCACTGGGCCCGCGTCTGGGAAGAAGACCTCGACTGGCTCAAGGGACGGTTCGCGGTGATGACGGGCGCGGACGGCAAGGACGTCGAGATGATGGGGCTGAACGGGATCACCGTCAGCCGTTGGATCGACGGGGTTCTCGAGGACAAGGAGAACATCGATCAGCCCGACAATACCCGGGCGATGGTGCTCTGGGGCCATGCCCCCAATTCGCAGACCCGGATGCCGGAAATGAAGACGGCGATGGAAAAGCTCGACCTGCTGGTCGTGGTGGACCCGTATCCGACCGTCTCGGCGATCCTGCATGACCGCACCGACGGCGTCTACCTGCTGCCGGCGGCGACGCAGTTCGAAACCTACGGTTCGGTGACCGCATCCAACCGGTCGATCCAGTGGCGCCAGCAGGTGGTCGAACCGCTGTTCGAATCCAAGCCCGACCACGTCATCCTGCACAAGTTCGCCACCAAGTTCGGCTTTGCCGACCGCATGTTCCGCAACATCGAGGTGAACGGCGAAGAACCCCTGATCGAGGATCTGACCCGCGAATTCAACAGCGGCATGTGGACGGTGGGCTATACCGGCCAGTCTCCGGAACGGCTGAAGCTGCACATGGAAAACCAGCACACCTTCGACCGGACCACGCTGCGGGCGAACGGCGGGCCTTGCGACGGCGACTTCTACGGCCTGCCCTGGCCCTGCTGGGGCACGCCCGAGATGAACCATCCGGGCACGGCGAACCTGTATGACATGTCGCTGCCGGTGGCCGAAGGCGGCCTGACCTTCCGCGCCCGCTTCGGCGTGGAACATGACGGCGACAACCTGCTGGCCGATGGCGTCTATTCGGTGGGCTCGGAAATCCAGGACGGATACCCCGAATTCACCATGCAGATGCTGATCGACCTCGGCTGGGACGGCGACCTGACGGACGAGGAACGCGCGGCGATCGAATTCGTCGCGGGCTATGTCGCGCCCGAGGATGCCGGCGACGGCCAGGAAGAGGTGGGCGAGACCAGCCAGACCGGCGAACGGCCCAGCGACTATGCCGGGCAGGTGGGTGGCGTGAACTGGAAGACCGACCTGTCGGGCGGGATCCAGCGGGTCGCCATCGCCCATGGCTGCGCGCCCTTCGGCAATGCCAAGGCCCGCGCCGTGGTCTGGACCTTCCCGGACCCGGTGCCGATCCACCGCGAACCGCTGTACACCAACCGGCGCGACCTGGTGGCGGATTACCCCACTTACGAGGACCGCAAGTTCTGGCGGGTTCCGACGATGTACAAGTCGATCCAGGTGAACGACTTTTCCAAGGAATACCCGATCATCCTCACCTCGGGCCGGCTGGTCGAATACGAAGGTGGCGGCGATGAAACCCGGTCGAACCCGTGGCTGGCCGAATTGCAGCAGCACATGTTCATCGAGATCAACCCGCGCGACGCCAACAACCTGGGTATCCGCGACGGATCGGATGTGTGGGTGGAAGGCCCCGAGGGCGGCAAGGTCAAGGTGATGGCCATGGTGACCGAACGGGTGGGATCGGGCGTGGCCTTCATGCCGTTCCACTTCGGCGGCCATTACGAAGGCAAGGACCTCAGGTCGAAATACCCCGACGGGGCGGACCCGATCGTGTTGGGCGAAAGCACCAACACCGCCCAGACCTATGGTTATGACTCGGTGACCCAGATGCAGGAGACCAAAGCGACTCTCTGCAAGATCTGGGCCGCGTAAGGAGAAGACGAGATATGGCACGAGCGAAATTTCTCTGCGACGCCGAACGCTGCATCGAGTGCAACGCCTGCGTCACCGCCTGCAAGAACGAGAACGAGGTTCCCTGGGGCATCAACCGCCGCAGGGTCGTGACGATCAACGACGGCAAGCCGGGTGAACGGTCCATTTCGGTGGCCTGCATGCATTGTTCCGATGCGCCCTGCATGGCGGTCTGCCCGGTGGACTGCTTCTACCAGACCGACGAAGGCGTGGTCCTGCACTCCAAGGACCTGTGCATCGGCTGCGGCTATTGCTTCTACGCGTGCCCCTTCGGCGCGCCGCAATACCCGCAGGCCGGCAACTTCGGTTCGCGCGGCAAGATGGACAAGTGCACCTTCTGCAACGGTGGCCCGGAAGAAAACAATTCCGCCGCCGAGTTCCAGAAATACGGGCGCAACCGGATCGCCGAGGGCAAGCTGCCGCTGTGCGCCGAGATGTGTTCGACCAAGGCGCTGCTGGCCGGTGACGGCGACGTGGTCTCGGCCATCTACCGCGAACGGGTGGTGGCGCGCGGCTTCGGGTCCGGCGCCTGGGGCTGGGGCACCGCCTACGACCAGAAGGGCGGCTGATCCGATTCGCACCGGACAGACATGGACAACGCAAGGGCAGGGCGGTCACCGATCGCCTTGCCCTTCGCACCGAAGACGCCCGGCCCGGCCGGCGCGACAGGATCATCCGGTCCAGACATAGGGAGCATCAGGGAAATGATCAACAGATCCAGCGGGTTCGGATGGTTTCTGGCCGTTCTGGCCATCGTCGTCGCATGCGCCGTCATCTTCCTGCGGCCCGTGCCGGCCCCCGACCCGGCCCAGGTCGCCCGGATCGAGGCGCGCCAGGCCACCGGCGGCGCCCAAACGCTTGAGGATATCCTGGCCCGGCAACGTGGCGAGCATGTCAACGACGACTTCCGCCGTCTCGCCATCGGCGATCCCGATCACGCCCAGCCGATGCGGTCGCAGCTGGGCACGCTGGGTGGCGCATCCGATCCCGAACTCTGGCGCGCGCTGCGCTTTTCCGAGGCCGATGTGCGTGTGTCCGCCGGTGGTGACGTGGCCAAGACCATCATCCAGGACGGAGGCATGACCTGGTATCATTTCCGCAAGGGCCCGCTGATCACCTACGGCGGCTGGCTGCTGGTGGGCACGATCGCGATCCTGGCGGTGTTCTTCCTGATCCGTGGCCGCGTCCGTGTCGAAGGCGGCATGTCCGGGCGCACCGTCCAGCGGTTCCAGTTCATCGAACGTGGTGCGCACTGGATGCTGGCGGGGTCCTTCATCCTGCTGGGGCTGACCGGGCTGCTGTCGCTGATGGGCCGGTTCTTCATCGCGCCCTACCTGGGGCTCGAAGCCAACGCGACGCTGCTCCATTATTCGAAATTCATCCACAACAACGTCGCCTGGGCCTTCATGATCGCGCTGGTCATGGTCTTCGTCATGTGGGTCTGGCACAACATTCCCGACCGCACGGACATCATCTGGTTCAAGCAGGCCGGCGGCATCATCGGCAACGAACACCCGCCCGCGAAAAAGTTCAACGCGGGGCAAAAGATCATCTTCTGGTCGGTCATCCTGTTCGGCGCCTCGATCTCGATCTCGGGCCTGTCGCTGCTGTTCCCGTTCGAACTGCCGCTGTTCGCCAAGACCTTTGGCATCCTCAACGACATCGGCGTGCCCGGCTGGCTGGGGCTGGATCCGCTGCCCGCCCAACTGGCCCCGCAGGAAGAAATGCAGCTGGCCCAGGCCTGGCACGCCATCGTGGCATTCGTCCTGATGGCGATCATCATCGGCCATATCTACATCGGCACCCTGGGCATGGAAGGCGCATTCGACGCCATGGGCACCGGCGAGGTCGACGAAGCCTGGGCGCACCAGCACCATTCGATCTGGCTGGACGAGGTCAAGGCCCGCGAGGCCGAAGCGCCCAAGGGCGCGACCCCGGCAGAGTAGCCATGCAGGGGATCCGGGCGGCGATGCTGGCGGTCCTGCTGGCCGGCCCCGTGCAGGCGCAGGAATTCACCACGCTCAAGGGGCACGGCGGGCCGATCATGGGCATCGCCGTGGCCCCCGACGGGCGCGTCGCCACCGCCAGTTTCGACAATTCCGTCGGGCTCTGGCAGGGCCGCGATCCCACCTGGCTGGACGGCCACGCCGCCGCCGTCACCGCGCTGATCTTCACGCCCGAGGGCGCGGTCATCTCCGCAAGCGACGATTTCACCGTCCGCCGCTGGGGCGCTGGTGAGGTGATCGGCCGGCACCAGGGCAAGGTGCAGGCGCTGGCCCTGTCGCCGGATGGCGCATGGCTCGCCAGTGGCAGCTGGGACGGCACGGTGCGGCTCTGGCCCCTGGGGCCCCTGGCCACGGGCGCGCCGCGCGAACTGGCCAAACCCGGGGCCGGGGTCAACGCGCTGGCCTTCGCCCCCGACGGCACGCTTTACGCCGGCACCACCGCCGGCGACCTGCTGCGCTATGACCTGACCGGCGACACGCCGATCCCGCTGGTCCGCCACGGCTTTGGCGTGAATGAAATCGTCGCCGGCCCCGGTTGGCTGGCCTACGGCGCAGTCGACGGCGTCACCCGGGTGATCGACCCCGAAACCGGCGACCAGATCGCCGACTTCACGCTGGACCGCCGCCCGATCCTGGCCATGGCCTGGCACCCCGGCACCGCGCAACTGGCGGTGGGCGACGGGCAGGGCTTCATCATGATCGTCGACACGAATACCTGGGCCATCGCCCGCGACTACCGCGCCACCCGCGAAGGTCCGGTCTGGGCGCTTGCCTTCTCGCCCGATGGCACCACCATCTATGCGGGCGGGCTGGACGACGCGGCCTATGGCTGGCCGGTGGCGCTGCTGGATGCCTTCGACCCGGCGATGGGACAGGAACGCACCTTCCTGCGCGACGCCGACACCATGGACAACGGGGAACGCCAGTTCATGCGCAAATGCTCGATCTGCCACGCGCTCGATGCCGGGCCCTCGCGCAAGGCCGGACCGACGCTGCACGGGCTGTTCGGACGGCGCGCGGGGACGGTGCCCGGTTACAGCTATTCCCCGATCCTTGACGGGTCGGATATCATCTGGGGCGAAGATACGATCGACGCGCTGTTCGACATCGGCCCCGACCATTACATTCCCGGCTCCAAGATGCCCATGCAGGTGATTGCGGGCGACGCGGACCGGGCCGACCTGATCGCCTTCCTGCGGGACGCGACGACAAAGGAGTGAAAGATGAAAGCCATGTTCACGGGCTTCGCGGCCATGATAATCATAGGGGTCGCCGCCCATTTCGCCCTGGACGACCTCGGGATGACCTCGCAGGCGCGCAATACCGGCGCCGACGTCCGGGTGGATTGACGAACCAACGAAAGCCCTGACCAAGACATGACCGAGATCACAGCCGAACCCTACGGAGAGGCCCTTGCCGGCGCCTCGATCCTGGTGGTCGACGACGAGGTGGGGATGCGCAACTTTCTCACCAAGATCCTGACGCCGCGCTGCAGGCGGGTCGAACAGGCGGCCTCGCCGGCCGAAGCCTCGCGCCTGCTGGACGACGCGCAGTTCGACGTGGTGATCCTGGACAACATCCTGCCGGGGCGCTCGGGGCTGGACTGGCTGGCGGAACAGCGGCGGCTGGGCTTCTTCGCCGACACGGTGATGATCACCGCCTATGCCGACCTTGAAACCGCCATCGCGGCGCTGCGGGCGGGGGTCAGCGATTTCGTGCTCAAACCCTTCCGCGCCAACCAGATCCTGAACGCCGTCGCGCGCACGCTCGACCGCAAGAAGCTGCGCCAGGAAAACCGCCTCCTGCGCCACGAACTCTCGGCCGACACCGGCGCCGGGCGCGGCCCGCTGATCGGCAATTCCACAGCCCTCGGGGACGTGCGCCAGATCCTGCACAAGCTCGCCGCGTTGCCGACCCCGGTGCTGTTCACCGGCGCCTCCGGCACCGGCAAGGAAATCGCCGCCCGCACCCTGCACGCGCTGTCGGACCGTGCCGAAGCGCCCTTCGTGGCGATCAACTGCGGCGCCATCGCGCCCGACCGGATCGCCCACGAATTGTTCGGCGTGATCGAAAACGGTGCCACCCGCGCACCGGGCCTGTTCCTGCTGGCCGACGGCGGCACGCTGCTGCTGGACGAGGTCGCGATGATGCCGCCGCAGCTTCAGGTCATGCTGCTGCGCGTGCTGGAAGATCAGCGCATCCGCCCGGTGGGCGGCGAACGCGACATCCCGCTGAACCTGCGCTTCTGCTTCGCCACCAACGACGACCTGCCGCGCGCGGTCGAGGAAGGCCGCTTGCGCGCCGATCTCTACCACAGGATCAACGTGGTGCGCGTGGACATGCCTCGCCTGCGGGACCGGTCCGAAGACATCGTCCTGCTGGCCGCCCATTTCATGCAGCAATTCTCGCAGACGCTTGCCATGCCGGCGCTGGAACTGGACGAGGAAACGCTGCTGAAACTGCGCCGCTACGACTGGCCCGGCAACGTGCGCGAACTCAGGAACATGGTGGAACGTTCGGTCATCCTGGGGGCCTTCCCGCCGGACTTTGCCGGCCATGGACAGGTCACCGGCGAGCGCGCCATCGAAACGCTCGACCTGGTCGAACAGCGCCACATCCTCCACGTTCTCGACCGCTGCGACGGCAACCGGGCCGAGGCCGCGCGCCGCCTTGGCGTGTCCAGAAAGACCATCGACCGAAAATGCGCCTCCTGGGCGATGTAGCTGTCCCACGCGTGGGACATCTCCTCACCTCAATGAAATCAACGCCTTCCAGAGACGATTTAACCAGGCGTTAGGACTTTCAGCGCCGCGCCCCTGGGCTTCTTCTTGGCAAAAATACCTCGGAAATCGGCCCGCCATCCCGCGTCGCCGGATCAGAAAAGGGCCCCCTGGTCCGCCCCTGCATCCGGCAGCCACACCCGGAACTCGGCACCGCCCCCCCTGGCGTTCCCCGCGGAAATGATCCCGCCGGCCCGCTGGATCAGGGTCTGGCTGATCGACAGGCCCAGCCCCGTGCCGACGCCGCGCTTGGTGGTGAAGAACGGGTCGAAGACGTTGTCGCGCAGGTTCTCGGCCAGCCCCGGGCCGGTGTCGCGCACGATCAGCTCGGCGCCCGGCGCCCCGTCGCGGTCGCCGGGCAGCAGGGTCAGCGTCAGCCGCCCCGCGTCGCCCATGGCCTGGGCCGCGTTGACCACAAGGTTGACGACGACCTGCTGCATCTCGCCCCGGTCGATGCGCACGCGGGGGATCCAGGGGTCGAAATCCGTCACCACGTCGATCCGACCGCGCGACAGCACGTGGTCGACCAGCAGCAGGCAATCCTCGACGATGGGGGCCAGTTCGACCAGCGTGTCATGGCCCGCGAATTCGCCGGGCCGGGCGAATTGCAGCAGCTTGCCGACAATGGCCGAAATCCGGGTGACCTGGCCGTCGATCAGCCCCAGTTCGGTCGAAACCTCCTGCGCCTGCGGGCCCAGCACCTCGCGGATGACGTCGACATTGCCCTGGATCACCGCCACCGGGTTGTTGATCTCGTGCGCGACGCCGGCGGTGATCTCGCCGATTGAGGCCAGCTTTTCCGACATCACCAGCTGGCGAAAGGTCTGTTCCAGCTTGGCGTTGGCTTCGCGCAGCTCGATCGTGCGGTGCTCGACCGCCGCGTTCAGCTCGTCCGCCCAGGCGCGCAGGCGGGCGTCGCGGTCCTGGACCTGGTCCAGAAGCTGGTCCAGGTGGGCCGCCACCTGCCCGATCTCGTCATTGGCATCCAGGTTTGCGCCCATGCCGTTGCGCGCCGACAGGTCGCCGTCTTCGACCCGCTGCATGGTCTGGGTCATGCGTTCGAGCGGGGAAAAGATCCCCTTGGCCAGCCACAGGAACAGCGGCGCCGACAGCGCCAGCACGGCGATGAAGGCGGCCATCATCCAGACAAAGGCCTTTTGCTTGGCCGCCGCGAACGGCGCTTCGAGAAATCCGACATACAGCATGCCGACCCGGGTGCCGAAACTGTCGGTCAGCGGCAGGTAGCCCGAGATGTACCAGTCGTTGACCACGAAGGCCCGGTCCAGCCAGGTCTGGCCGTGGTCCAGAACCGCCTGGCGCACCTCGGCCGACACGCGGGTGCCCAGGGCCCGCACGTCTTCGAACAGGCGCACGTTGGTGGACACGCGCACGTCGTCCAGGAACAGCGTCGCGGTGCCCTGCCGCTGGCCGCCGGTGACGGCGTTCAGGTAGACCAGCGTGTTGACCCGGTCGATGAACTGCAGGTTGCGGTTCAGCAGGATGCCACCGACCAGCACGCCTTCGTGGTCGGGGAGGCGCACGGGGGCGGCGGCGTGCACGACCATGCCGCGATCCTCGACGGTGCGGTTGGTGGGCACGGCGGCTTCGGTTTCGATCAGCTCGATCCGGGCGCGCCGGTCCAGCGCACCGGGAAAGGCCGACAGGGCGCGGGGCGGAAAGATGTCGATCTGGCTGTCGGGGGCGCCGTTCAGCGCGGTTTCGATCACCGGCCAGCGGGACGCGGTGCCAAAGGCCTGCGCCCGGGGCAGGTAATAAAGGAAATCCAGCGACAGGCGCGCGCGGGCGGCATCCAGGAAATCGGTCGGATCGTCGGCCAGCGCCTGGGCGAAGGCGCGGCTTTCGGCCAGACCGTCCAGCCCGGTGGCGGTGCCCGACATCAGCTGGTCCAGGTATTGGCGGGCGATGCGCAGGTCGCTGTCGACATTGGCGATCAGCACCTTGTCGTAATCCGTGGTCCACCGGGTCATGCCCAGGAACAGCAGGAAGGGCATCAGCACGATCAGGGGAAGCAGCGCCAGGATCAGCAGGCGCAGGCGGACCGAAATCATGGGGCGGGTCGGGGATCGGGCATGGGGCGAGGTTAGCCCGGGGCGCAAGGCGCGCCAAGATGGGCCGTTCGGTCCGGGCCCCCATCAGACTTTGGCATCATGGTATCCCGTCGTATCCTCTGGCACACCTTGGGTGCCGGCGGCTATGCTGCTGGCCGGAGGAGTGATTTCGGGAGGAAACATGAAACGCATCCTGCACGGAGTGCTGGTGGCGCTTGCGTTGGTGTCGGCGCCTGTGGCCGCGCTGGCGCACGGCCCGTCGCGCCAGAAGGTGACCGAGATGGTGGCGGTGAAGGCCGCCCCGGACGAGGTCTGGGCCCGCATCGGCAATTTCCAGGACATGAACTGGCACCCGGCGGTGGCCAAGACCACCGGAGAGGGCGGCAACGAGATCGGGGCGACCCGGGTTCTGAGCCTGGGCGCCGAGGACGGGCCGGTGATCAACGAGGAGCTGTACAAGTACGACGCGGACAAGCGGACCTATTCCTACCGCATCACCGAGGTCGACGTGCAGGTTTTGCCGGTGACCAACTATTCGTCGCACCTGACGGTGAAGGACGGCGAAAACGGCGGGTCCGTGATCGAATGGCGCGGCGCGTTCTACCGGGGCGATCCGCTGGGCGATCCGCCGCCCGAGCTGAACGACGAGGCCGCGATCAAGGCGGTGACGGATATCTACAAGGCGGGGCTGGAGGCCCTGGCCGGCGAATTCGGAGCAGCGAACTGAAGGGTCTGATCACGGTCCTTGCAGGGGGTCTCATGGGGCTCGTCCTTCCGGCTGCGGCCGGGATGGCGGGCCCTTTGGCCTATGTGACCAACCAGTCGGACGAGACGTTGACCGTGGTCGACATCGGTGCGGGCGCGGTGGTGCGCACGGTGTCCATTCCCGGCGCGCCGGCGGGGGTCGCCTTGGCGCCCGACGGGCGGGTCTGGGTGACGTCGCCCGAGGCGGGGGCGGTTTCGGTATATGACCCGGTGGCCGGGGATGTGAAGGCGGTCGATCTGGGCGGCGGGCCGCTGGGGCTGGCGGTGAACCCGGTCAGCGGGGCGGTCTATGCGGCGGATTGGTATGGCGACCGGATCGTGGTGGTCGAAGGCGGCGTGGTGACGGGCGAATGGGCGACGGGCCACAGCCCGTCGGGCGTGTCGGTGACCCCGGATGGGCAAACGGTGCTGACGGCCGACCGGGATTCGCACCAGGTGTCGGTGTTTGCGGGCGATGGCGCGCTGTTGCGGGTGGTCAAGGTGGGCGAACGGCCGTTCGGCGTGACCGTGGATGACGCGGGGCGGCTGGCCTATACGGCGAACGTGGGGTCCAACGACGTGACGGTGTTCGATATCGCGTCCGGAGAGGTCCTGGCGACGATCCCGGTGGGGATGCGCCCGTACGAGGTCGCCTTGGCGGCGGGCAAGGGGTTCGTGACGAATTCCTACGGCGACAGCGTGTCGGTCTTCGACATCGCGACGCGCCAGCCGCTGGGGGTGATCGACGTGGGCGAATACCCCGAAGGCATCGACGCCAGCCGGGATGGCAGGCGCGTCTACGTGGCGAACTGGATGACCGACACGCTGAGCGTGATCGACACGGAAACGCTTGGGGTGGTGGCGGATATCGGGGTCGGATCGGGGCCAAGGGCCTTCGGCACGTTCCTGGAGGAATGACCGTGGTGCGGCGGCGGATCGCCCTGACGATGGTGGTGGCCTACGCGGCGACGCTGGCGGCGCTGGCGGGGTTCGCCGTGGTGACCTTTCTGGGCTTCCTGGCGGTGCGCGAACAGATCGAGATCGCGGGCCAGTCGCTGCGCCAGCTGGAAACGGCGCGCATCATCGAGGCGAGCTTCAACCGCTACCTGCTGGATATCAACCGCCATTTGCCCCAGGACGGGCGCGACAGCCCGGCGGCGGGGAACCTGCGCGGCACGCTGTTCGTGCATCGCGGCATCATCGCCGATGAGGTGGGCGCGGCCGGCACCCAAAAGGAACAGGACCAGGAGCGGGCCGAGATGGTGCGCGCGCTGAAGCTGTTCACCATCTTCGAGGATATCGAGCGCAAGACGATCTATGCGCGCGCCCAGCAGGCCGGCACCGGCCAGCAGCTGACGGCGGCCGACATGGCCGACCTGGTGGCCCCGGACGAGGCGGCGTTCCGCGAGATCCTGAACGCCATCATCATCGACGAACGCGCCGAATCCGCCGCCGCGCTGACCCGGCTGGAGGCCCTGCGCGCCCATTACCTGACGCTGGGCGCCTGGCTGGTGGGCGGTTGCCTGCTGGTGGCGCTGGTGCTGGGGGCGGCCGCGTACCGCCAGTTGCTGCGCCCGATCCGCGCGCTGACCGACACGGTCGAGGATTATCCCGGCGCCACGGCGCGGGCGCCCGGTGACCTGCCGGGGGAATTCGCGCTGCTGGCGGCGCGGTTCAATTCGATGCTGGACCGGATCGACAGCGAACAGGACCGGCTGCGCACCGAAGTCGCCGCCGCGACCGAGGACCTGGAAAAGGCCAATGCCGACCTGGTGCATATCGACACCGCCCGCCGGGCGTTCTTTGCCAATATCAGCCACGAATTGCGCACCCCCATCACCGTCCTGCTGGGCGAGGCGCAGGTGGCGCTGAAGGGGCAGGGCGGCGAGCGCGAGGCGCTGGCGCGGATTTCGGCCAACGGGGGGTTCCTGCGCCGCCGGCTGGATGACCTGCTGTCGCTGGCCCGGTCCGAAGACGGCACGCTGAAGCTGGACCGGGTGCCGGTGGACCTGGCCGACGAGGTGGAGGCCGCCGTCGCCTCGGCCCGGGCCTTTGCGGCGGCCAGCGAAGTGACGCTGGACCTGGAGGTTACGGGCGACCGCGAGATGCTGGGCGATCCGTCGGCCCTGCGCCAGGCGGTTCTGGCGCTGGTGGACAATGCGATCAAGTTCTCGGCCCCCGGCGACACGATCACCGTCACGGTGACCGGCGACATGGTGTCGGTGGCCGATGAAGGCCCGGGGTTCGGCGACACCGACCCGATGGAGATGTTCGACCGCTACGTGCAGGGCGGAACCGGCAAGCTGAGGGGGGGCACCGGGCTTGGGCTCGCCATCGTGCGCTGGATCGCCGATCATCACGGGGCGGAACTGCGGGCGGAGAACCGCAAGGAGGGGGGCGCGGACGTGCGACTGATGTGGACATGAATGCGGCGCGGGTTTTGCTGGTCGAGGATGACGTCGGCGTGGCGCGGATGCTGGAACGGGGGCTGGCGCAGGCGGGATATGCGGTGGATTGGTCGCGCACGTTGCAGGATGCGGTGGCGCGGGCCGGGCAGCTGTCGCATGACCTGGTGGTGCTGGACCGGATGCTGCCGGATGGCGACGGGGCGGACCTGTGCGCGGCCCTGCGCAAGTTCGGCCACCCGGCGCGGGTGTGCATGCTGACGGCGCGGGACGCGCTGGAGGACAAGCTGCGCGGCTTTGACGCGGGCGCCGACGATTACCTGGTGAAGCCCTTCGAATTCGACGAATTGCTGGCGCGGCTGCACGCGCTTGGCCGGCGCGGGCCCGCCGAACGGCCCGAGCTGCGCCGGGTCGAGGTCGACCGGACGCTGGTTCTGGGCCACCGCAAGGTCAAGCTGACCAAGCGGGAATGGGCGCTTATTCAGCCGCTTCTGGACCATCGCGGCCAGACCGTGCGGCGCGAGGATCTGCTGGCCGCCGCCTGGGGGGGCGAGGACGCGGTGTCGACAAACGCGGTCGATGTCTATGTCGGATACCTCAGGCGCAAGCTGGCCGAACTGGATGGCGACGTGCGGATCGACACGATCCGGGGGGAGGGGTTCCGCCTGAACGAATAGGGGATTTAGGATGACCCAGCGGCATGAATTTGCTAGCCCTTTCCCCAGGGGAGAGTCCGCGAGGACAGCATATCGGAGCGAATGGGAGGAGCCAGCGCGCCATGACCGAAAAGTATCTCTTGGCCGGCGGTGCAGCCGTGGCCGGGCTTGTGATCGGGCTAGCAATGAGCGGAGGATCGAAAACGAATGTGGTGGTCACGGACCAGATCAACGCGCTGAGCGCGGCGGTGGAGGCCGTCGCCGGGCAGGTCGACGACCTGTCCCGGACCGTCGTGGCCAACGAAACGACGATTGCCGCCCTGACCGGCACGATGGACGGTCAAGCGGCCAGCCTTGCAACCCTTGGCGCCGGGTCCGAGGCCAACGCGTCGGCCCTGGGGGAATTGCGCGGGGCGCTTGACGTGCTGACGGGCGACCAGGCGGGCCTGTCGCAGGCCCTGTCGGGCATGACCGGCGACCTGGGTGAATTGCGCGGCGAGCTGATGGCGGCGATGCGGGACACGCTGGCGGCGGCTGCGGCGGCAGGGGGCGCCGCGTCGGCAGCTGCGGCACCTGCGCCCAAGGCCGATGCTGCGGCGCCCGCGACGGTTGCGGCGGCGCCCAAGGCGGCGGAACCCAAGACGGCGGAACCAAAGATGGTGGCTGCGCCGCAGGTGGACGAGGCGGCCCAAGCCGAGGCGCTGGCGGCCAGGGTGGGCGAGGACGGGCTGATGCTGTCTGTCGGCCAGACGGCGACGGTGGGGGACACCCAGCTGTTCCTGTCGCGCCTGTCGGCGGAGGGCGCGCATCTGCGGGTGCGCGGCGCGGATCCGATGGTGGCCGGGGTCGACGGGCGCGCGGTGGCTCTTGGGGGTTGCACCGTGGCGCTGGCCGGGATCGCGGCCGGAAAGGCCTATCTGAGCACGCACTGCGCGGACCCGGCGGCGGATGAAACGCCCGCCGATCTGCCCGAGGCGACGGACCTGGCGCTGAGCGTGGGCCAGACCGGGCTTTTCGGGGACATGCGCGTGTTCCTGTCGCGGCTCGATGAAGGCACGGCGCACCTGCGGATCTTTACCCTGGCGGGCATGCACGAGAATGCCGCCGTGTCGTCGCGCCAGCCCCATGTGATGGGCAATGGCTGCGCCATCGCGCTGGCCGGGCTGGATGATCGCACGGCGCAGCTGCACGCGGCGTGCGGCGATGCGGCGGCGGGGCTGGGGGACATGGCGACGCAGGTCGCGGCACCGGCGCCGGCTGCCGCACCCGCCCCCGTGGCCGAGCCGGCGCCGACGCTGGCCGACAAGCTGAGCGAGACCGGCATGGCCGTGAGCGTGGGCGAGGCGGCGGTGGTCGGGGATGCGACGCTGTTCGTGCAGCGGCTGCCCGACAACACCGCGCAGCTGATGCAGATGGGCAAGGGCGGTTTCGTGCTGGACGTGTTCCGGGCGGTGGATCTGGGCAATGGCTGTTCGGTCGCTCTGCTGGGCGTCGAGGAGGGCAAGGCCTACCTGGAACCCACCTGCGCGGAGTGATCCGTCACGCGGATGTGATCCGGTCCGGACCGGCCCGACGCGAGTCCGGGCCGGTTTCTACGACCATGACCCCATCGACAGCGCCTTTGCCCCCGTGCCAGCCTTGCCGGATCGCAGAGCCAACGCGGGAGGAGGAGCCATGCGTCTGTTGAAATGGGGGGTGGTCGTGGTCTGCCTGGCGGGACCGGCCTGGGCGGATGGTCCGGCGGAAGGGTCCATGGCGGGACCGGAGCAGCCGGGCGAGACCTGGGCGGACATCCGGGCATCGCAATTCCCGGATGTGGAGATTGGCGAGGCCGGCACGGCGATATCGCTGGAGGCGCCGTACCGGGCGCATGATGCGGCCGCGGTGCCGGTGCGGCTGAGGATCGATCCGGGCGCGGGGCGGCAGGTGGAAACGCTGGTGCTGATCGTCGACGAGAACCCGGCGCCGATCGCGGCCAGCTTCACGATGCATCCGGCGATGGGCCCGGTGGTGGACCTGTCGACGCGGCTGCGGGTGAATGCCTATTCCAACGTGCGCGCCGTCGTTGGGCTGAGCGATGGCAGCTGGATTCAGACGGCGCGCTACGTGAAGGCGTCGGGCGGGTGTTCTGCGCCGGCCTCGGGGGATCCGGCGGCGGCGCTGGCGTCGCTGGGCAAGATGAAGATGCGGCTGTTCGAGGGCGGGACCGAGCCGGGGCGGCTGGATGCGCAGGTGATGATCCGGCATCCCAACAATTCGGGCTTTCAGTTGGACCAGGTGACGCAATTGTACGTGCCGGCACGGTTCGTGGACCGGATCGCGGTCTACGACGGCGACACGCCGCTGTTCGACCTGGAAGGGGGGATATCGCTGAGCGAGGATCCCTCGCTGCGGTTCAGTTTCACGCCGACCGGGGACGGGGTGCTGCGGGTCGAGGCCGAGGATACCGACGGCGCCAGTTTCGCGCAGAGCTTCCCGCTGGAGCATGCGTTCTGATCGCCACCGCTCATGACCGATGTCATGAGCGGTGGCGGCGGGGGCGGAAGCCGGGCGGCATGGCCGCCCGGCTTCCGCCCCCGCCGCTTGCGCCCCTGATCCCGCGCAGCTTATTGGAAACAGAGGATATCCGCCTCGATCTGGGCGCGGCGCATGTCGGCGACCATCTGCTTGTGCCGGGCCGAGGTGCGCAGGGCG
Organism: Marinibacterium anthonyi; assembly: GCA_003217735.2. Taxonomy (GTDB): domain Bacteria; phylum Pseudomonadota; class Alphaproteobacteria; order Rhodobacterales; family Rhodobacteraceae; genus Marinibacterium; species Marinibacterium anthonyi. Next base: position 1,951,950 of record CP031585.1, read on the forward strand.
GCGACCTTTTCGCCGCCGACCTGGAGCGTGCGCAGGATCGTCTCGGCCTTGACGTAATCGTCGTAGGGCAGCAGCCGCGCGATGTGGTCGATCGAGCAGGAACAGCGCTCCAGCACGTCGCGGCTCTGCCCGTTCGAGCTCATGCAGGCGAAGACGTAATCGGCGCGCGCGTCGGTCGGGTAGTCGTTCAGCACCGGCGTCTGGGCGGCGGCCGACACCGCGCCGGCCAACAGCACGCCCAATCCGACAAGCAGGCGGGTCGGTGTCTCAGCTCTTGGCATCGAAGGTCACCTCTTCTAGGAAGACCGGCGCCGCGTCGGGCCCCGCGACGGCGGTCATCGACCCCACCATGCCCGGCAGCATGTCGCTGAGGAAGAAGGTCACTTCGAGGTTGGCGTAGTCGCCCAGCTCTGCCTGGTTCGGGTCGTCGACCAGCGGGTGCATCACCAGGCGGGTGCCGCCGTGGACCGTTTCCGCGCTGAGCCCGGCACCCAGCCCGTCGCGCAGGCGCTTGCGCAGGTATTGCGAACTGCCCCCGGTTTCGCGCGCCAGGTCCTGCAGCACCTGTTCCAGGAAGATGATCACCACCGGGTTGCCCTGCACCGACTGGAACTGGTCCAGCGTGCGGGAATGGCCGTCGCGGGTCAGCACCGCCTCGATCGTGCGCCGCTGCGGTTCGGCCCCGGCGGAGGCGAGAAGTTCGATGGTCCCGTCCGTTTCGCTGACCGCCCCGCTGTCGGGGTCGGTGCGGATCGCGTGGACGTCGTAATCCAGCGTGCTGCCGGCTTCGACCGCGTTCAGGTGGGCGGTGTCGAACAGCAGGGCGGTCTGGTTCTGGTTTTGGCTCTGCGTCTGGTTCTGCGTGTGGTTTTGGGCCTGATCTTCGGCCTGGCCCGCCGCCGGCAACGCCGTCAGCAGCGCCAGCAGTGCGGCTGCGCCTATGTGGTTCATGTCGGGTCTCCTCCCCTTGACGAATTGGCCCTTTGGTCCGGGTGGAAGTCAAGGCGCGAATGTCCGATCCTGAGGCCAGCCATCGTGCCATGTCGAAGGAGGACGCCGGGCCATGCTGGAACTGATCGTCGTTGCCTGTCTGGCCAGGGACCCCACCCATTGCCGCGAGCACAATCTCACGCTTCTCACGCCGGGGTTGAACGCCTCGCAATGCCTGTATTCCTCGATCCCGCGCGTGTCGCGCTGGCAGCAGATGCACGAGGGTTGGACCGTCCAGTCCTGGCGTTGCGCATTAATCACCACGGAAGAAAGCACCTGAACCAGTCCGACCAACGGCCAACTTGGCATTGTGCCGTCAGGGCGTTAGCGTCCGGGCGGAGATCAATCGGAGGGACGACCCAATGAGAACGCGCGCCGCGGTGGCCCTGGAGGCCGGAAAGCCGCTGGAAGTGATGGAAGTGAACCTGGAAGGCCCGAAAGAGGGTGAGGTTCTGGTTGAGATAAAGGCCACAGGTATCTGTCATACCGATGAATTCACCCTGTCGGGCGCCGACCCCGAAGGGCTGTTCCCGGCGATTCTGGGCCACGAGGGCGCCGGTGTCGTGCTGGAGGTGGGCCCGGGTGTGAAAAGCCTGAAGCCGGGCGATCACGTGATCCCGCTGTACACCGCCGAGTGCCGGGAATGTGAATATTGCCTCAACCCCAAGACGAATTTGTGCCAAAAGGTTCGGGCGACCCAGGGCCAGGGCCTGATGCCTGACGGGACCTCGCGATTCTCGATGCTGGATGGCACGCCGATCCTGCACTACATGGGCTGTTCGACCTTCGCCAACCACACTGTCCTGCCCGAGATCTCGCTGGCCAAGATCAACCCCGACGCGCCCTTCGACAAGGTCTGTTATATCGGGTGCGGCGTCACCACCGGCATCGGCGCGGTGATCTACACCGCCAAGGTCGAGATCGGGTCGCGCGCCGTGGTCTTCGGCCTGGGCGGCATCGGCCTGAACGTGATCCAGGGCCTGCGGCTGGCGGGTGCGGACCAGATCGTCGGCGTCGACCTGAACCCGGCCAAGGTCGAGATGGCGACGCGGTTCGGCATGACCGATTTCGTGAACCCCAAGGATGTGTCGGGCGACCTGGTCGCGCACCTGGTCGAACTGACCAAGGGCGGGGCGGATTACACGTTCGACGCCACCGGCAACGTCAATGTGATGCGCACCGCGCTGGAATGCGCGCACAAGGGCTGGGGCGAATCGATCATCATCGGCGTGGCGCCGGCCGGGGCCGAGATTTCGACCCGTCCGTTCCAGCTGGTCACCGGCCGATCCTGGCGCGGCACCGCCTTCGGCGGGGCGCGCGGGCGGACCGATGTGCCCAAGATCGTCGACTGGTACATGGACGGCAAGATCGAGATCGACCCGATGATCACCCACACGCTGAAGCTGGAAGACATCAACAAGGGCTTCGACCTGATGCACGCGGGCGAGTCGATCCGCGCGGTGGTGGTCTACTGATCCGATGTTGCCGCTGCTGGTCCTGGCGTGCCTGACCGGCGCGCCGGGGGATTGCGCGGTGACAGAGGCTGGGACCTACCCGGATGAAGCGACATGTCAGGCGGCGGGGAGGGCATACCTTCCCGCCGCCGGTCGTTCGAAGCAGGCCTGGACCTGTGGCGACGGGGCGTTCTGGCTGGCCGAGGTGGCGCCGGGGGTCTTCGTGCACAGGGGCGCGATTGCAGAGCCGGAGCCCGGGAATGGCGGGGATACGGCGAATATCGGGTTTGTGATAGGTGACGACGCGGTGGCGGTGATCGACGCGGGCGGATCCGATGCGGTGTCGCGGGCGCTGCTGGCGGGGATCCGGGCGAGGACCGACCTGCCGGTGAAATGGCTGATCCTGACGCATATGCATCCCGATCACGTGTTGGGGGCGGGCGTGATCCTGGAAACCGGGGCGGCGGGGGTGGCTCATCCGGCCCTGCAGGCCGGCCTCGCGGCCCGCTACGCGCATTATCACGAGGCCTATGCACGCGACATCGGGCCCGGCTGGCAGGCGGCAGAGCGGATGCCGGAGACAAGCGAGGCGCCCGTGGAGATCGACCTGGGCGACCGGGTGCTGGACCTGCGCCGGCACGCCACGGGACATACGCCCAACGACCTGAGCGTGTTCGACCGCGCCACCGGGACCTGGTTCCTGGGCGACCTGGTCTTCCTGGGGCACATGCCGTCGATCGACGGGTCGCTGACCGGCTGGCTGGATGTGCTGGCGGCGGTGGCGGATCAGCCCGCGGACCGCGTCGTGCCCGGCCACGGCCCGGTTTCGGCGCCCTGGCCCGAAGCGGCGGCGCCGACCGCCAACTACCTGACGACACTGGCCGAAGACACCCGTGCGGCGATCGCCGAAGGCACCCCGATGATCGACCTGGTGACCCGCGCGTCCGAGCATCCGCCGGCCGGATGGCTGCTGTCGAAGACCTTTCATCCGCGCAATGTCACCAGCGCGTATCGCGCGCTTGAGTGGGAGTAGGCAGCACGTCCCTACCTAAGTCTTAGAACCTGAGATTTTCGGTTGCAACACGGGGTCTCATCGGTTCACATCAGTATACGGGGACAATGATCACGCTGCTAACCGACTGGTTTGCAACGAATTTTTCGTAATCTCCGCAAAAAGACCCGCTCGGACCCGCGTCAAGGAGGAATGACGCAGGTCTCGTGTATATGAATGGGAGGAACCATGAAAAAGTTTGTCGCATGCCTGCTCGCCGGCACGATGCTGTCGGGCGCGGCGCTTGCAAATGAGAGCGTGTTGTCGCTTCAGTCGAACCCCAACGACTGGGTGCTTCAGACCGGCGACTACGCCAACACGCGCTATTCGAAACTGAGCCAGATCAACCGTGACAACGTGAGCGATCTGCAGGTGGCCTGGACCTTCTCGACCGGGGTCCTGCGCGGTCACGAAGGGGGGCCCCTGGTGGTGGGCGACATCATGTATGTCCACACCCCGTTCCCCAACAAGGTTTACGCGCTTGACCTGAACGCGGACGGCCGGATCATCTGGAAGTACGAGCCCAAGCAGGATCCGGATGTCATCCCGGTGATGTGCTGCGACACGGTCAACCGTGGCCCGGCCTATGCCAACGGCATGATCTTCCTGCACCAGGCCGACACCACCGTGGTGGCGCTGGATGCCAAGACCGGCGCCGTCAAATGGTCGGTCGCCAATGGCGATCCGTCCAAGGGCGAAACCAACACCGCCACCGTTCTGCCGGTTGGCGACAAGGTTCTTGTCGGCATCTCGGGCGGTGAATTCGGGGTCCAGTCGCACCTGACCGCCTACAACATGGAAACCGGCGAGATGGAATGGCGCGCCTATTCCATGGGGCCGGACGACCAGATCCTGTTCGACCCGGAAAACACCACCGAACTGGGCAAGCCGGTTGGCGCCGACAGCTCGCTGAAGACCTGGGAAGGCGATCAGTGGAAGATCGGCGGCGGGGCGACCTGGGGCTGGTATTCCTATGACCCGGACCTGAACCTGGTCTATTACGGCACCGGCAACCCGTCGACCTGGAACCCGGCGCAGCGCCCGGGCGACAACAAGTGGTCGATGACCATCATGGCGCGCGACCCGGACACCGGCGTGGCCAAGTGGGTCTATCAGATGACGCCCCATGACGAATGGGATTATGACGGCATCAATGAAATGATCCTGACGGATCAGGAAATTGACGGCCAGATGCGCAAGCTGCTGACCCATTTCGACCGCAACGGCCTGGGCTATACGCTGGACCGTGAAACCGGTGAACTGCTGGTGGCCGAAAAGTTCGATCCCGTGGTGAACTGGACCACCGGCGTCGACATGGACCCGAATTCGGAAACCTACGGCCGGCCCGAAGTGGTCGCGCAGTATTCGACCGAACAGAACGGCGAAGACGTGAACTCGACCGGCATCTGCCCGGCGGCCCTGGGCACCAAGGACCAGCAGCCGGCGGCCTATTCGCCCAAGACGGAACTGTTCTACGTGCCGACCAACCACGTCTGCATGGACTATGAACCGTTCCGCGTGTCCTACACCGCCGGTCAGCCCTATGTGGGCGCGACGCTGGCGATGTACCCGGCGCCCAACAGCCATGGCGGCATGGGCAATTTCATTGCCTGGGACGGCAAGGCAGGCAAGATCGCATGGTCGCTGCCCGAGGAATTCTCGGTCTGGTCCGGCGCGCTGGCCACGGCGGGTGACGTTGTCTTCTACGGCACGCTCGAAGGCTACCTGAAGGCGGTCGATGCCTCGACCGGCGAGGAGCTGTACCGCTTCAAGACGCCCTCGGGCATCATCGGCAACGTGATGACCTATTCGCACAAGGGCAAGCAGTACGTCGCGGTCTATTCGGGCATCGGCGGCTGGGCCGGCATCGGCCTTGCGGCGGGCCTCGTGAACCCGAACGACGGTCTTGGCGCGGTGGGCGGCTATGCCGGCCTGTCCAGCTATACCGCCCTGGGCGGTCAGATGACCGTCTTCGCGCTGCCCGACTGAGGCGCGCCCCTCTGAGATCTGGCGGGCGCCCGGAACGGGCGCCCGCTGACGTCTCAGATCCTGAGAAAACGACAAAAGTCTTAATTCGATTGTCTGGGGGATCGGGCAGGATGCGTTTGAAATGGCACGCATATCCGGGCCCGTGAGCTGAACAGAAAGGACTCAGATGAAACCCATCCACCACGCTCTGACCGCCGGCCTCGCCATTGTCCTGGCCGCGGCGCCCGTCCTGGCCCAGGACGAGGCCGACAACATCACGCCGGCCTACGAAGAGAACGGCAAGTATTTCACAGCCGACGACGTGCCGACCTTCAACGTGGCCGAAGACGGGACGGTGGACTGGTACACCTTTTCGGGCTTTCGCCGGTACCATTCGGAATGCCACGTCTGTCACGGCCCCGATGGCGAAGGATCGTCCTATGCACCGGCGCTGAAGGACAGCGCCATCAACATGGATTACTACGACTTCCAGTTCGTCGTGGTCGAAGGCCGCAAGGTCGTGGACGCCGCCGACAACCAGGTGATGCCGTCCTTTGGCCTGAACAAGAACGTCATGTGCTATCTTGACGACATCTACATCTATCTCAAGGCGCGCGGCGCCGATGCGATCCCGCGCGGGCGGCCGGCCAAGAAGGAAGCCAAGCCCGCCCAATTCACCGAGGATGAAAACGCGTGCATGGGCTGAGGCATATCCTGTTCACGGCAACGCTGGCCGCGGGGGTGACCCTCGCGGCTTTGGCGTCTGCGCAAGGCGACACGTCGGACCTGGTCAGCAAGGATTATTTCCGGGTCTGCGCCGATCCGGCGAACATGCCGTTTTCCAACGACAAGGAAGAGGGGTTCGAGAACAGGATCGCATCGCTCTTCGCGGAAAAGCTTGAGCGGCCGGTGCAATACACCTGGTTTCCCCAGGCCACGGGGTTCGTGCGCCGGACCCTGGCGATCGGCAAATGCGACGTGGTGATCGGCTTTGCCCAGGGGCACGAGCTGGTTTTGAACACCAACCATTACTACACCTCGGCCTATGCGATCGTGGTGCCCAAGGGATCGGATTACGCCGATGTGGACCACCTTGGCGATGCGCGCCTGGCCGACAAGGTGATCGGCGTGACCGCCGGCAGCCCGCCGGCGACGCACATGGCGCGGCTGGGGCTGATCGGCAAGGCCGAGGGCTACAAGCTGATGGTCGACCGGCGGGCCGAAAGCCCGGCGGAACTGATGCTGTCGGATCTGGAGGCCGGCAAGATCGACGCGGCGATCCTGTGGGGCCCCCTGGCAGGGTATTACGCGCGCGACATGGACGTGGTGGTGACGCCGCTGCTGAAGGAAGAAGGATCGCCAAAGCTGTTCTACCGGATCACCATGGGCGTCCGGCAGGGCGAATTGTCGTGGAAGCGCGAGCTGAATTCGCTGATCCGGCGGAACCAGGACGAAATCGACGCGATCCTGACGGAATACGGCGTGCCCCTGGTCGACGAATATGGGCGTGCGGATTGAGGCGCTTGTGCTGGGGCTGGCCCTTGCGGGCCAGGCCCTGGCCGGGGGCGTGCCGGAGCCCGAGGGTTACCGGATGGACGATTATCGCGCGCCGGTGCCCGATACGCTGAGGGGCGCGGCGGTCGTGGATGCGGCCCAGGCGCGTGCGCTGTGGGAGGCGGGGGAGACGGTGTTCGTCGACGTCTATCCGCGCCCGCCCAGGCCGGCGAACCTGCCTGAAGGGACGTTGTGGATCGACAAGGCGCGCGAGACGATTCCGGGGGCCTGGTGGCTGCCCAATACCGGCTATGGGCGGGCCTTGCCGGGGATGGATGCCTACCTGGCGGCGGGGCTTGAGGCGGCGACCGGCGGGGAGACGGATCATCCCCTGGTCTTCTTCTGCCAGATCAATTGCTGGATGTCCTGGAATGCGGCGAAACGGGCGATGGAACAGCTGGGCTATTCCCGCGTCACCTGGTTTCCCGACGGGATGGATGGCTGGGTCTTCGAAGAGCTGCCGGTGGAGAAGAAACACCCCTGGGCGCCGTGATGTCCCACGCGTGGGACAGGGGGCGGGGATAGGCTTTTCAATGGGTTGCAGAGGCGGATTAACCATTTCGCAATGATGTCCCATGGGGCACAGGCGCATGCGCCATGGGAAATTCCGCTGGTTCAGGGACCTGTGGTCGGTATGGTCGGGCGTGGGAACGGAACGATTTCCGGCCCGGTGAAACCGAGGTATCGCAATGGAACCGAAACAAGCGGTCAGGACATGCCTGACGAAATACGTCACATTCGCCGGGCGCGCGCCCCGGTCCGAATTCTGGTGGTTCGTGCTGTCGGTCGGGGTGGTGCTGATGCTGGCGGCGGCGATCGACACGGCGCTGTTCGGCCAGACGGTTTCGGTGACGACCGACAGCAGCTGGGCCTGGTCGCGCAAGACCGATTTCGCGCCGCTTTCCGGGATCGTGTGGCTTCTGACCGTTCTGCCCAGCCTTGCCGTCACGGTCCGCCGGCTGCATGACACCGACCGTCGCGGCTGGTGGATCCTGATCGGGCTGATCCCTTTGATCGGGGCGATCGTGCTGATCGTCTGGTACGCGACGAAAGGCACGGCAGGGGCGAACCGGTTCGGGGACGACCCGCTGGCGTAGGCGGAGATCCGATATCGGCGTGGCGGTGTGCTGTCCGACCTGGGGCGATAACGGACAGGGCGGAATTAGGTATTTGTACCAAGAAGAAGCATGGCGCCCGCCCCTGTCTTCTTCTTGGCAAAAATACCTGATCCGACGTCAGAACATCTGGCGGTAGGCCGTATCGACGCGGGCCGGGTCCAGCCTGTCTGCGCGGGCCAGTGGGGATGGGCGGTCGCGCACCAGCGTGGCCGGGGTGCCGTCGAGTTCCAGGATGCGGTCGGTGAGCGACAGCGCCTCGCGCCGGTCATGGGTGGTGAGCAGCGCCGCCGCGCCGGTTTCGTCGAGCGTGCGGCGCAGGAGCTGGCGCATCTGTTCGGCCGAGGCCGGGTCGAGCGAGACCAGCGGTTCGTCGAGCAGGATCAGCGACGGGGTGATCGCCAGCGCGCGGCAGAGGGCGGCGCGGCGTTGCATGCCGAGCGAGACCTTTTCGGGGTATTGGTCGGCGGCGTCGGCAAGGCCGGCCCTGGCCAGGAGCGCGCGGGCGCGGGGCAGGTCGCCCGCGCCGGGGATGAGCGCGATGTTCTGGGCGAGCGTGCGCCAGGGCAGCAGGCGGGGGGATTGGAAGACCATGGCGATGCGCCCCGGCGGCAGCGTGATGGTGCCCGCGTAATCGGTGTCGAACCCTGCGATGAGGTTCAGAAGCGTGCTTTTGCCGATGCCCGAAGGGCCCAGGAGGGCGGCGCGTTCGCCGGGTTTCAGCGTGAAGGAGACGGGGCCGAGAACGGGGGTGTTCCCGAAGTGCTTGGCGGTGAGCGAGATCGTCAGGGTCATCGGCGCCAGCGGCGCGTGGCGCGTTCCCACGGGGCGAGGATCAGCCATTCGATGGCCTGGACGATGGCGATGAAGCCAAGCGCATAGGCGAAGATGCCGGCCACATCGAAAAGCTGGAACTGGGTGTGGATTTCGAAGCCCACACCATTGGGGCGGCCCAGCAGTTCGACCACCAGCACGATCTTCCACACCAGCGCCAGCCCGTTGCGGGCGGCGGCGGCGAAGAACGGGGCGAGCTGGGGCAGGATGACGTGGCGCAGGCGGGCGAGCGGGGACAGGCGGTAGAGCTGCGCCATTTCGGTGAGGTCGGTGGACAGGGAGCGGGCGCCTTCGCGCAGGGTCGAGGCGACATTGGGGATCTTGTTGAGCGCCACGGCCAGGATGGCGGCGGTTTCCGTCAGGCCGAACCAGACGTAGCAAAGCACGATGGTGACCAGCGCGGGGACGTTGAGGAAGAAGATCACCCAGGACCAGAACAGCCGGTCGGCGCGCGGCGTGGTGCCCAGCCAGATGCCGATGGCCGATCCGATGAGCATGGCGGCCAGGAAGGCGGCGGCGACGCGGGCGAGGGTTGCGGCCATGTCGGCCATGTAGCCCAGGCGCCATTCGCGCAGGAAGGCGTGCCAGACGGCGACGGGGCCGGGCAGGGTATTGGTGTCGAGGATGGCGGCCAGGGTGGTCCAGACTGCCGCCAGCAGCAGCAGGGATAGCAGGGGCCAGGCGGCCGCCTTGAGGTCAGCCGGCATTCGGGTCCGCGGCGGTGGGATCGTTGAAGATTTCGGGCAGGAAGGGGCCGGCCTGGGCCTTGAAGCCTTCGCCGCCCAGCCGGGTCAGCAGATCGTAGAGCGCCCTGGCGGCGCGGGTGTCGGCATCGGTCAAGGGGCCGGGGCGGCCGGTCTGGAAGGCGGTGCGCAGGGCGTTGAATTCGGCGTCCGTATCGACGCGCATCATCGGGCGGATGGCGTCCCAGGCGGCATCGTCGGAGAGCGTTTCGCGCCCCGCTTCGGCGGCGCGGATCATGGCCGAGATGAGCTTGGCGTCGGTCTGGTCGGCGTTCCAGACGAAGCCGATCATCGGCGGGGTGGGGGCGATGCCAAGCGCGGTCATCGCGTCGTCCACGCCCATGATCCGGGACATGCCGATGGCCTGCAGCTTGGCCGCGAAGTGCCAGTAGGTGGACACGGCATCCACCGCGCCGGTTTCCAGTTGCTGCGACATCAGGGGGGGCGCGCCGAACAGGATCGTCGCCTGTTGCGTGATGTCGAAGCCGCATCGCTTCGTGGCCAGCGCCTGCAGGATCAGCCAGCTCTTGTCGGTCTCGCCGCCCACGACACCGACCTTCTTGCCCTTGAGGTCGCAGATCGTCTCGATCTCGGGGCGGGCCATGAGGGCGCCCAAGGTATTGGAATAGGGGACGAATTCGATCGGGACGCCGTGGTCGCGTTGATACAGCGCCCAGATCCAGTCATCCACGATCATGTCGACGTCGCCGGACTGGAAGGCGACGGAGGTGGCCGCGCCCCCGGCCAGCGGCACGGTTTCAAGGTGAAAGCCGTTGGCGGTGTCGTAGCCATTGGCGGTGATCGTTTCCATCAGCCAGTTGACGGTGCCGAATTTCAGCACGGCGATCTTCAGCGTGGGCAGGTCGTCCGCCCAGGCCGGAGCGGCCAGCAGGGCGAGGGCGCAGAGCAGAAGGCGTTTCATTTCAGGATCCTGTTTCTGAGGATGTAGGAGACGCCGCGCTGCCAGCTTTCGTCGGTGTTGCCGCGAATGTCGGCCGATCCACCGCCGACCAGGTCGCCGGTGGTGGCGTCGCGCAGGTAAAGCGTGAAGGAGAGGATGAGGTTCGAGGTCTTCTGGAACTCGCCCGTCATGGCGAGGTCGGCGCCGAGATCGTGGGCAAAGGCGGAATCGCAGCCGTTGCACTGGGCGAGGTTGGAATAGAGGTCCGCCTTTTCGGCGATGGGCGCGGTGTCGACAAAGGTGAAGCGGCCGCTGTCGGTCATCGTCTGCACGATCTGCGCCTCGGCGGCGGCAAGGCGGGCGGTTTCGGCCTCGGATACAGGCTCCATCGAGGTGTTCAGGAGGGTGACGCCGAAGAAGGCGACCGATTGCACGGGATCGGCTGTCGCGGCGCCGCTGACCAGCAGCGCGCAGATGGCAAGGACCAGGCGCATCCATTCCCCCCCGATGGTTGGCTTGATGATCCATCTGATGCTGTAAGACGCTGGTGTGTCAAACAAATCGGACTTTGGTCGCAAGCCGGTTCTCACATTGTGAGAGTGGGGCGCGGAACGCGGGGGCGTGGGTTGACGGGGCGGGGGGCAAGCGTCTTGATCAGGGCCGAGGAACCGGAGCCGCGAGGGGGGGAGACCATGCGCAACGTGCTGTTCTGCGCCATCTTTGCCGGGCTTTGGGGGGGCGCGTTCGCGGGGCCTGTCCGGGCCGAGGTCGATGTGACTATCGCCTTTGTCCGGGTGGCCGAGAAAGAGCCGCTGCCGCTGTCGCGGCTGGAGGAGCCGGCCGAGGATGACGCCGTCTCGGGCGCTGAACTGGGGCTGGCGGACAATGCCACCACCGGGCGGTTCATGGGGCAGACCTATGCGCTGGAGACGCTGACGCCCGCGCCCGGGGATGCGGTGGCCGAGGTGCGCGCGGCCCATGAGGGGGGCCTGTCGCTGTTCGTGGTGCAGGCATCCGAAGACACGCTGAAGCAGATCGCCGATGCGGTGCCCGATGCGCTGGTCTTCAACGTGAAGGCCACCGATGACGATCTGCGCCTGACGGGGTGCAAGCCCAACGTGTTCAACGTGGTCCCCAGCCGGGCGATGAAGGCCGACGCGCTGGCGCAGTACCTGGTCTGGAAGAAATGGGACCGCTGGATGCTGATCCGGGGATCGCACCCCGAGGATATCGCCATGGCGGATGCCTACAGGCGCGCGGCGGGCAAGTTCGGGATCAAGATCGTCGAGGAACGGGTCTATGAGGATACCGGCGGATCGCGGCGCAGCGACAGCGGCCATGTTCTGGTACAGCGCCAGATGCCGATCGTGACCCAGAACGCCAAGCGCCACGACGTGGTGGTGGTGGCCGACGAGAACGAGGTGTTCGCCGCCTACGTGCCCTATCGGACCTGGGATGCGACGCCGGTGGCGGGCGATGCGGGGCTGCGCGTGCGCGACTGGCACCCGGCGAACGAGGCCTGGGGCGCGACCCAGCTGCAGACCCGGTTCGAGAAACAGTCCAACCGCTACATGTCGGATCGCGATTACCTGGCCTGGCTGGCCGTGCGCATCATCGGCGAGGCGGTGACGCGGACCAATTCGAACGACCCGGGCGTGCTGCGGACCTACCTGCGATCCGACGCGTTCGAGATCCCGGGGTTCAAGGGGCAGGCGCTGTCGTTCCGGCCCTGGAACCAGCAATTGCGCCAGGGGATCCTGCTGGCGGACGGGCCGATGATCGTCACGGTATCGCCCCAGGAAGAATTCCTGCACCAGCGCACCCGGCTGGACACGCTGGGCTATGACGAACCCGAGACGGAGTGTTCCCTTGATGATTAAGTCCCTGATCCCCGGTCTTCTGGTGCCGGCGCTTTTCGTCGCCGGACCCGCATTGGCCAACATCGCCTACGTGTCCAACGAAAAGGGCAATTCCGTCACGCTGATCGACACCGACACGCTGGAGGTCATCCGCACCGTCGACACCGGCCAGCGCCCGCGCGGCATCACGATTTCGCCTTCGGGGCACGAATTGTACCTGTGCGCGTCCGACAACGACACGGTCGAGGTCTATGACCCGAAGACGATGGAGCTTTTGCACACGCTGCCCTCGGGGCCGGACCCGGAATTGTTCGTCCTGCACCCCAGCGGCAACCCGCTGTATATCGCCAACGAGGACGACAACATCGTCACCGTGGTGGATGTGGAGAAACACACCGTTCTGGCCGAGATCCCGGTGGGGGTGGAACCGGAAGGCATGGGCGTCAGCCCGGACGGCAAATACGTGGTGAACACGTCCGAGACCACGAACATGGCGCATTTCATCAACACCGAGACCTTTGAGCTGGACATCAACACGCTGGTCGACAGCCGCCCCCGGTTCGCACAGTTCAACGACGACGGGTCCAAGCTGTACGTTTCGGCCGAGATCGGCGGCACGGTCAGCGTGATCGACCCCGCGTCGGGCGACGTGCTGGACAAGATCGGGTTCCAGGTGCCGGGCATCGTGCCCGAGGCGCTGCAGCCGGTGGGCATCCGGATCACCCATGACAACAAGACGGTCTTTGTCGCGCTTGGCCCGGCCAACCGCGTGGCGGTGATCGACGGCGAGACGGACGAGGTGCTGGATTACCTGCTGGTGGGACAGCGGGTCTGGCAGCTGGCCTTTACCCCGGACGAAAAATACCTGTTCACCACGAACGGGAATTCCAACGACGTGTCGGTCATCGACGTGGCGGCGCGCAAGGTCGTCAAATCAATCCAGGTCGGCGAACAGCCCTGGGGCGTGGTCATATCGCCCGAATAGCCAGATGCGCCGCGTGTCGAACGGGTCGTCCCATGGGGGGCGCCCAACAGGGAGGACGTTTCATGAAACTTGTTCCGGCCGCGTGTTTCGCGGCGTTGTGTGGCCCGGTGATTTGTGGCCCGCTGATCTGGGGCCCGGTGGCAGCGGCGCCGCTGTGCGACGATTTCGGCTTTGCCGGCCTGCTGGCCAAGTGCAACCGCGAGGAGCTGCCCAAGGTGACCCTGTCGGCGGGCAAGCCGCTGGCCGAGGGGCCGATGGCGCTGCAGTCGGGGGCCTATTACACGATGTACATCGAGGCCGACGGCAGCCAGGAGCTGGCTTTGGTCGGCCCGGAATTCTTTCGCGCGATCTGGGTCAACGAGGTGGTGATCAACGATATCGAGATCCGGCCCATGGCGCTGGACAGTTTCGAGTTTGACGATGAAGGCACCATCCGGTTCACTTTCGTGGCCATCAAGCCGGGCCGGTATGAATTGAAGATCCCCGGTTCGACCGGCGGCACCCAACGCGTGGAGATTTCGATCCAATGACCCGATTTGTTCTGATACTGGTGGCGCTTGCGGCCGCGACTCCGGTTCTGGCCGACGAAGCGCCTTCCGGCCCCGAGATCGAGAAGATCGTTGCCCTGCTGGACGGGATGCAATGCGAGATGGACCCCGATGACATCGAGGTCGAGGCGGATGGATACGAGCTGGACGACGTGTTCTGCGCGGACGGCCAGTACGACATCGAATTGTCCAAGGACTTCGAGGTCGTCGAGAAACGCAAGGAGTGATGGTGGCGCCCGCGTCGCCCGAAATCGCTGCGCGTGAAGTTACCGCGCTTGAGGTCACCGGCGTCAGCCATTCCTATGGTGCCCGCGTGGCGCTGGACGACGTGTCGCTGTCGGTGCCGCGGGGGCGGTTCGTGGCGCTGCTGGGGGTGAACGGGGCGGGGAAATCGACGCTGTTCAACCTGGTGACGCGGCTGTTTGACAGCCACGTGGGCGATGTTTCGATCTGTGGCCATCCGATCCGCACGCAATCGCGCGCGGCGCTGGCGCAGACCGGGGTGGTGTTCCAGACCCGGTCGCTGGACGCCTCGCTGAGCGTGGCGCAGAACTTTCGCTACCAGGGGGCGCTGCACGGGATGGGCTGGGCCGATGTACGGCCCCGGATGGAAACGCTGCTGGGCCGGATCGGCATGGCCGACCGGGCCGGCGACAAGGTCGGGCGGCTGTCGGGCGGGCAGGTGCGCCGCGTCGAGATCGCGCGCGCCCTGCTGCACGATCCGCGCCTGCTGCTGTGCGACGAGGCGACGGTGGGGCTGGACGTGAAATCGCGCGCCGATATCGTGGCCGACGTGCACCGACTGGCCGCCGACGACGGGGTGGGCGTGCTGTGGACGACCCACCTGATCGACGAGATCTGGCCCGAGGACCCGGTGGTCGTGCTGCACAAGGGCCGCGTGCTGGCGCGTGGCCCGGCGGCGCAGATCGCGCAGGGCGGCGATCTGTCGGATGCCTTCCTGGCGATGACAGGGGAGGACGCATGACCGGCTGGTGGATCTGCGCGCGCGGCATCTTCTGGCGCGAGATGCTGCGGTTCTTCCAGCAGAAGGAACGGTTTTTCGCCGCCCTCGTGCGTCCGCTGGTCTGGCTGTTCATCTTCGCCGCCGGCTTTCGCGCGGTGCTGGGCCTGTCGATCACGCCGCCCTATGTCACCTACGTGCATTACGAGGTCTACGTGGTGCCGGGCCTGTGCGGCATGATCCAGCTGTTCAACGGGATGCAATCGTCGCTGTCGATGGTCTATGACCGGGAAACCGGCGCCATGCGCACCCTGCTGGTCAGCCCCTATCCCCGCTGGTTCCTGCTGACGGCCAAGCTGTTCGCATCCGTGCTGGTGTCGCTGCTGCAGGTCTACACCTTCCTGCTGATCGCCCGGATCTGGGGCGTGGACCCGCCCTGGCTGGGCTATCTGGCCGCGATCCCGGCGCTGATCCTGTCGGGGCTGGTGCTGGGCGCGATCGGGCTGTTCATCTCGTCCGCCGTGAAACAATTGGAGAATTTCGCCGGGGTGATGAACTTTGTCATCTTCCCGATGTTCTTCGCCTCCTCGGCGCTGTACCCGCTGTGGCGGGTGCGCGAAGGGTCGGTGCTGCTGTACCAGATCGGCCAGGCGAACCCGTTCACCCATTGCGTCGAACTGATCCGCTTCGCGCTGTACCTGCAGGTGAACTGGCTGGCGCTTGGCGTGGTGATCGCCTCGGGCGCGCTGTTCCTGGGCGCGGGGCTTTGGGCCTACAACCCGTCGCGTGGCCTGATGAGCCGGCGCGGATGACACGTCAGTCCCTCAGCGCGCGGTCGAGGTTCTTCGCGCCCTCCAGCTGCCCCGGTTCCAGCCCGCGCAGATCGCGCAGCCGGGCCGAGGTCAGGTCGGCATCGACAAAACCCGCCCCGGCGACATCCGCGCCGGTCAGGTCCGCGCCGCCCAGCGTCGCCATCGACAGGTCGGCCCCGCTCAGGTCCGCGCCGCGCAGCGACGCGAATTCCAGGTCGGCCCGCATCATCCTGGCGCCGCGAAAGCTGGCGCCGTCGGCCTCGGCGTTGCGTAGCACACCGCGCATCAGCCCCATGGACTGGTTCTTCATGTCGGCGCTGAAATCGGCCCCGTCCAGGATCGCGCCCCTCAGGTCGGCCCTGGTGAAATCCGCCGCCAGCCGCGCGCCGGTCAGGTCGGCCCCGGCCAGCACGGCGCGGGTCAGTTGCGTCTGGAACATCTGTGCGCCCTTCATTGATGCGCCGGTCAGGTCCGCCTCCATCAGCCAGGCCTGGCTCAGCTCGGCGCCGTCCAGCACGGCGCCGGCCAGGTTCACCCGGTTCAGCCGTGCGGCCCTGAGCGTGGCGCCGGTGAAATCAAGCCCCGACAGGTCCAGCCCGTTCAGCCACTGGCGGCTGAAATCGGTCTCGCCCGCCGCCAGCCGGGCCGCAACCTCGTCCCGGCTCAGCCGGGCTTCGGTCATGGCGGGGCTGTGCAGATCGACGCCGTCCAGCGCGGATTGCGCGCAAACGGCCAAGGGCGCGAAGACAAGACCAAAGGCAAGACCCAGGACGAAAACAAACTGGCGCATGGCGTTCCTCCCGCTTGGCGGCGGCCTTCTGAACGGGCCATCCGCCGGTGACAGGGGCGCAGTCTAGGCCGGTTGGCAAAAGCGGAGGATCACGATGACGACATTCACCACCAAGGTCTGGGCCATTGCGGCGCTGGCGCTGGTTTCCGGTCTGGTTTCCGGTCTGGCCCCCGGTTTGGCTTTCGCCTTCGGCGATGAAAACTGGCCCTGCCAGCAGCGCAAGGTCGAACACCTGTCCTGGGGCCAGATGTGGACCGGCCCGGCGCTGCCCGAAACGCCGGACTGGCGCCAGGACCCGGCGCTGGCCGAACTGGTGCCGCTGCTGACCGCCCGCGGCGTGGCGCTGGACCAGGTCGAACCGCTGATCGCCCGGCTGCAGGCCGGCGACGGCGAAACCCGCGACGCACGGCTCACCCGTCTCTTCGCCGGCGCCTTCCGCGAGATCGACGTGGAACGCTACAAGATCGTGGGCGGCATCAGCGGTTTCGCCGAAAAGCAGCGCGCGCTGTCGGTCCAGATCGATCACAAGCGCGAAGAGGCCGCCCGCCTGGAAGCCAAGGCCAGGGACACCGACAACAACGACGACTGGGACGCCTACGAGGCGCTGGAGGACGAGGTCTTCTGGGACACGCGGATCTACCAGGACCGCCAGCGCTCGATCACCTACATCTGCGAAAGCCCGGTCCTGCTGGAAAAACGCGCCTTCGCCGTGGCGCGCCTGATCCAGTCTGAACTCGGGGGATAACCGGGGATCGTCCCCCGTCTTCTTCTTGGCAAAAATACCTCCCCGCCGGAGGCGCCCGCACGTCCCGCGCGCGCGACCCTCACCGGGTCAGCGCCCCGGGCGGATTGCCCCGGGCACGCCCCCACACGCGTCCCCCGTCAGGAAAACGCGCACGCCCGCATCTTCATCTTTGCCCAAATACCTCCCGCCGGAGGCTCCCGAACGATCCGCAAGCGCACCGCCTACCGGATCAGCGGCACCAGGTGATTGTCGAATGCCAGGTCATAGCGCGCCACCGGCTGCGCCCCGTCCAGGCCCACCCGGCTGACCCGTCCCAGCCCGTCGGTGGCCAGCGCGCAACCCTGGCCCGGGGCCACGCCACAGACGTCGTCCTGCGCGGTCTGGGACAGGAACCCGTGGTCCCGGTCAAAGATCTGCAGGACCGAGCCGCGCGGCGAGGTCACCGCGATCTTGGTGTCGGCGTCGAAGAAGGCCACGCTGCCGGCATAGGCGTTCATCGCCATGATCCGGCCCTCGGG
This sequence comes from Marinibacterium anthonyi, assembly GCA_003217735.2. Classification (GTDB taxonomy): domain Bacteria; phylum Pseudomonadota; class Alphaproteobacteria; order Rhodobacterales; family Rhodobacteraceae; genus Marinibacterium; species Marinibacterium anthonyi. The sequence continues at coordinate 1,969,778 of CP031585.1, forward strand.
CGCGTCCAGCATCCGCAATCCTTCGCCCTGCCGGTAGACCCCCAGCAGCGGCACGACGTCATAGGGATCGCCCTGCCACTGGAAGGCGCAGGCGACGGTGCCGTCGGCCGCGGCCGAGATGTGGCGCAGGGAATTCTGATGGAACTCCGGCTCGGGCGCGGCCTGGTCCAGGATCTCGCCGGTTTCGGACATCAGCGTGATGTTGGGCTGCATCGTGTCGGGGTTGAGGTTCTCGCGCGCGCTGTCGGGATGGGTGCGGATGCCGCCGTTGGCGATGGCCAGCAACGTGGATCCCGGCAGGCGCAGGATCTCGTGCGGGCCCATGCCGCCCGAGGGCACGTCGCCCACGCGCGCATAGCCGTCCTCGCGCGACCAGATGCCGATGCGGCCTTCGCCGGTCGCGTAGTGGTTTTCGGGCGTGTAAAGCAGGCGGCCATCCCTGGAAAACGCGCCGTGGCCGTAGAAATGCCGCCCCTCGGGGGCCTGGATCCGGGTCAGCACGTCGCCGTTGCGGCAATCCAGAACGACGCCGTAGGTGCCGGGGCGCCGGGCGATGGCGACGGCTTCGGCGATGTGGGGATGGGCGGCGGCGGCGTGGCCGCGGTCGGGCAGGGGGATCTGGAAGGCGATCTCGCCCTCTGCGTCCAGGCCAACCAGTTCGTAGGCGCCCATCGCGGTCTTTGCGGCGGCCAGGTAGGCGGGCCCGCCGGCGGCGGCCCAGCCGGTGGTGGCGAAGCCGGTGGCGGCCAGAAGCGAGCCAAGGAAGGTGCGGCGGTCAGGCATGGGATCGGTCTCCGTTATCAGTCACCGTTTCAGTCACCGTTTCAGTCGCCGGTTCAGTCACCGTCGAGGGAATTGAACCCGGCCGAGACGCCCAGGGCGGCGCCGATTTCGGTCGCCATGACGGTCTGGATGTCGCGGACATCCTGCTGAAGCGCCTCGACGCGGAAGCGCTGCATCGGGGTGTCGACCCCGTCGAAGACCGGGTCGTCCAGGTCGGATGCGCTGGCGCGGGCGATGTCGAACCTGGCCAGCGTGCCCGGGATCGGATCGTCGGCCAGCTTTTCGGCCAGGTCCTGCAAGGCGGCCAGCGACAGTTCAACGTTGCGCTGGCTGCGGGCGGACAGGCGGGCTTCGGCCCGGGTGGGGCGGGGGCGGTCGAAGGTGCCCAGCGGGCGGCCCAGCCGCGTGTCGCGGTCGAATTCCAGGCCCGAATTCAGCGCGGTGAAAACCTTGCGCGCGGCGTCTTCCGGGGTCGGGTAGGCGGGGTTGTCGGGGCCGGGGGTGGCCAGCACGTCGGCGTAATCGACCCAGGCGTCCGACAGCATCGTCGCGGTATCGGCCAGCCCGCCCGCGATCGAACCGGTCAGCGCGCAGACATAATCGGAGGCGTCGATGGACGGATCGTACAGCAGCCGTTCCAGCGCAAAGAAGCCCTGCGCGGCGATGGACACGTCGCGGTAGGCGGCGCGGTCAAAGGCGATGGGATCCTCGGCCGCGATCAGCCCGGCCAGCGCCTTGCCGGTGCGGTTCTTGGTGTCGGGCCAATAGGCGATGGCCAGCGACAGGTTCATGTCCTCGATCGGCCCGAACTGGATGTGGCTGATGCCCATCCACGCATCGAACGCCTGCTGGTAGGCGGCGCGGGTGGCATCGCCGGTACAGTCGGTTTCCGCCGTCGCCGCCAGGTTGGCGGTGGCCTGGGCGAAGGCGGCGTAGCCGGGCAGGATGTGGTCCTGGGCCACCTCGCGCAGCCCCGCGTGGGCCGTGGCGGGCAGCAGAAGGGCGGCGATCAGGGGAAGGCGGGTCTTCATAGGCTCTCCAGAAACCGGATCAGGGCGTCGCGGTCGGGCTTGGGCATGGCGATGACGGCCTCGCGGGCGGGCTCGGCCTCGCCCCCGTGCCACAGGATCGCCTCGAGCAGGGACCGCGCGCGACCGTCATGCAGGAAATAGGTATGTCCCGCCACCGTTTCCGTCATGCCCACGCCCCACAGCGGTGCGGTGCGCCATTCGCTGCCCGTCGCGCGGGCTTCGGGGCGGTTGTCGGCCAGGCCGGGGCCCATGTCGTGCAGCAGCATGTCGGTATAGGGCCAGATCAGCTGAAAGCTTTGTTCGGGCTGGTCTTGCAGGCGGTGGGTGACGAATTTCGGCGTGTGGCAGGACGTGCAGCCGGTGTCGTAGAACACCTGCTTGCCGTGCAGCACTTGCGCGTCGTCCACGTCGGCGCGTTCGGGCACGGCGAGGTTGCGGGAATAAAAGGTCACGAGGTCGAGGCCTTCGGTGCCGATTTCCACGCCCTGGCTTTCGGGGCTGTTGCCGTCGGGGGCGGCCATGCAATCGGGCTGCGAGGCGGTGCAGTCGCCGTAGCCCGCCGGATGCAGCGTCGTGGAAATACCGATGTCGCCGGCAAAGGCGGCGGCGGATTGTTCGTGGATCGACGGCTGGCCGGCCTTGGCCCCGAAACGGCCCAGCATGGGGCGGTCGTATTCGGCGGACCAGACGATGTTGGGCCGCCCCGAAATGCCGTCGCCGTCCGCGTCGTCGGGATCGGCCAGCGCCAGGATGTCGGCGGCGGGGATCGCGTCCAGCAGCCCCAGCCCGATCATCTGGGGCGCGACGCGGGCGCTGACCATCAGGTCGTCGCGCATCGGGCCGTAACCGGGATCGGCCAATGTCAGGGTGGGGCGGCGCAGGGTGGCGGTGTCGCCATCCGACAGGGCGATGACCTCTTCGTCATAGGTGATCTGGACACGGGCCTCGGCGGGGTGGCCGGCGATGGCGAAATCCTGCAGCTGGCCGCCGTAGACCGGGTCGGGCAGATCGGCAAGGTAACCTTCGATCGCGGGGACATGGGCGGTGCCGTCATCGGGGACGGATAGGCGCACCAGCATGGAGACGGCCGAATCGTCGACGGATTCGGGCGGGTGGCCGCGCCCGTCCTTGAGGTGGCAGCGCTGACAGGACCGGGCGTTGTACAGCGGGCCGAGCCCGTCGGAGGCCAGGGTCGAGGAGGGGGCCGACACCCAGAGCTTCTTGAACAGACCGTTGCCGACCTTGAAGTCCAGTTCCCGTTCGAAGGCCATGTTGCCGGATGGCTGGCTGAACGCATCCGCCGTGTCGCGCCGGCGCACGGACGCGGCGCCGCCCGGCTTGTTTTCATAGACCTCGGGCGCCGAAAAATCGGTGGTGGGCCGGATCACGGCATCAATCCGCTCCTGCTCGGCCGCCGTGCGGGGCACGATGGCGATGTGCAGATCCTGCAGCTCATCACGGGCAAGGGCCGGGACGGCCAGGGCGCACAGGAAGGTGGTCAACAGAAGGTGATTCACGGCTACACAGCTTTTCATTGCTTTTGGCGACGATTTCTTATCTTTATAGTCGGAATAGAGGAAGGCGAGTCTTTCTCTTGGGTATACAGGCAAACGAGGCTGCGGCATGGTGCCACTGCGTATCGTAAAAGACGACATCAGTGCGGAAAATGCGGTGTTCCCCACCATGGTGGAACCCGCGGCAGAGGTCAGGGAGTTCCTGAACCGGCTGCGCTGGGTCGCGCGACGCTGCCGGGCTTCTGCCCGGCTGGACCTGTTTCATGCCTGCGCCGTGCTGTCCACCGACCGTGACGTCGCCGACACGGCCCATGCCGAAGTCCTGATGAAAGGTCTGAGCCAAGCACTTGGAAAGATGCCGGTTTTCTTCCGGCCGGGGGTTCAGGAAATCTCGTTCGACGAGGCCTGGCTGCTGCGCATCTTCGACGCCATGTCACGCGATGACGATCCCAGCCTGCTGTTCCTGCTGCGCTCGCGCGTGCACCCGGCGGCGTGCCGCAACCTCAGCTACCTCATCCGCTCGGTATCCGAGCGTTTTAGTCGGTAAGGCAGGGCCAAGTCCCCGGAATCCGAGCAATTTTCTCAACATTAGAATAATTCTAAAAAACTCTTGGCATCGGCGTCAGGAAGGTTATGTATGGCTCAACGGACAGCCAGCATAGCAGCCAGTCCAGTCGATTTTCCCTGTCAGAGAGGATTGTTCCATGACCGAGACAGCCGCCGCCCTTTCGCCCGATGCGAAGACCCAGATCGTCGAAGCCCTGACCCAGTCGGTTGCGGAAACCGCCGTGACCACGATGCTGGCGCAGAACTTTCACTGGAACGTCACCGGCATGGCATTCGGCCCGCTGCACGCGCTGTTCCAGCAGATCTACGAAGACCATTTCACCGCCCAGGACGACCTGGCCGAGCGTGTGAAGGCGCTGAACGCCCATGCCGAAGGCACCCTGGCGGGCATGCTGAAGCGGTCGAAAGTGTCCGAGTTCGAGGGCAAGGCCAGCGCCAAGGAAATGATCGAGATGATGCTTGCCGCCCAGGAAACGCTGGCCGCCACCGTGGCCGGCGCCGGTGAGCTGGCGGCCGAGCATGGCGATACCCTGACCGAGGATCTCTGCATCGCCCGCGGGCAGACGCACGAGAAATTCGCCTGGTTCCTGCGCGCTCACCTGGAGTGATCCGCAGAACCCGGGGGGCCCATGGCCCCTTCGGTCAGAAGCCCAGGTCCGCAGCCAGGCGACCCAGCCACGCAGCCAGAAACGCACCCCGCGACGTCGTGATCTCTCAACCCCACCACGTAGCCAGGTCCGGATCCAAGCCACGCCGTCAGGTCACCCCAGCAACGAACCCAGGATCTTCTGTTGACGTGCGCGGCGCGGGAGGAAACTCTCGCGTCGCTGCCGTTTTGCGGGGCGGGGTGTGACCCGCCCGATAGGTCAGGCCGCCTTGTCCATGGGCTTGCCGACGTTGACAAGCGGCTTGGTCTTCTTCTTCGCGCAGCGCCGCAGATAGGCCGGTGCCCAGTGCAGGTACCGACCCATCCGCTTCTGCTGCTCGATCAGCATTTCCACGAAAACCGTGCGATGCTTGTCCTTCTTGAGGGACTTGTACATCGACTTCTGGGCCTTGGTCATCGAACAGCCGATGCAATGGCCTTCACGCTTGAACTTGCACACACCGATACAGGGGCTCGAGGATTTGCTCATGACTGGGAACCTTGCGAAGGGCGGGGGCGTTTCGAGGGCCGCCCGCCCGGCTGGGTATTGAGGGGTTACTGGAAGACGGCGTTGGGGTTGTCGAGGCTGTCGGAGCCTTCGAAGTCGATCTGATCGACCCCCAGAACCGCCACGGCGCGTTCGATCGAAGCGGTCTGGTCGACCAGCGCGTTCACCGCGCCCATGATCAGCGCCTCGCCCTTGTCGTTGCCGCGTTCAAGCATCATGTCGTAGGAAAACCCGGCTTCGGCCGCGGTCTTCATCTCGGCCATTTCCATCATCGTGGCGTCAAGCTTGGCCTTCAGTTCCGCATCCACCGCCGGGTCGGTTTCGGCCACCAGGTCCGACAGCGACGCGCCGGTCACCACGGTGCCGTCGACGCGGGTGTAGGACCCCAGGTAGACGTTGCGCACGCCCATCGCGTCGTAGAAGTGGCTGTTGTAGGTGTTGTCCGAGAAGCAGTCGTGTTCTTCCTCGGGGTCGTTCAGCATGACGCCCAGCTTCATGCGTTCGCCCGCCTGTTCGCCGTAGGACAGCGAGCCCATGCCGGTCAGCATGGCCGAGATCCCGGCGTTTTCATCTTCCATGACCGCGGCGCGCGCGTCGCCGTCATCGCCCCATTGCGCGGTCATCCATTCCAGGTCGGTCACCAGCAGATCGGTCGCGGCCTTCAGGTAGGCGCCGCGGCGGTCGCAATTGGCGTTGGTGCAGTCGTCGCCGGTGGCGTAATCGGTCCAGGGGCGGTTGCCGGCGCCGTAGCCGTGGCCGTTCAGGTCCTGGCCCCAGAGCAGGAATTCGATGGCGTGATAGCCGGTGGCCACGTTCGATTCGACCTCGTCGGCCTCGTGCAGGGTGTCCGACAGCAGGGCGGGCGTGATCTCGGTCGCGTCGATCTCTTCGCCCGACAGGGTGAAGGTCGGGTTGGCGACGACGTTCAGCACGGCGTATTCGTTTTCTTCCGTGGCGCCGCCATAGGTGGCGTCGACATAATCGATCAGGCCTTCATCCAGCGGCCAGGCGTTCACCTTGCCTTCCCAGTCGTCCACGATCGCGTTGCCAAAGCGGAAGGCTTCGGTCTGCTGGTAGGGGACGCGGGCTTCGAGCCAGGCGGCTTTCGCGTCCTGCAGCGCTTCGGCCGAGGGATCGGCGATCAGCGCCGCGACGGCGGCCTGCAGGGCCTGCGCGGTGACCAGGCTGTCTTCGTACCCGGCGTGGGCGATATCGGCATAGGTGGTCAGGACGTCGGTCTTGGAGGTTTCCGCAAAAGCCGGAACGGCCGTCAGCGCGGTGGTGCCCAGGATGGCGAAGGTCTTGAGGTTCATCGGTGGCTGTCCCCTGTCATGATGACCGCCCCGGCGCGGCACGGCGTGGGGCGGGTGTTTGTTCCCGTAATTGTTGAGTGAAGCCGTCGGGTAAGTCAATCCCGATTGTTTACGTCGGATATGTGTCAGGGGAGAGTTTTCGGGGATTTGCGGTTGATTTGGCGGGGAAAGGGTGGATCGCAGGCAAAGCGCCCGCCCACCCACCCCGCTTTGCCTGCGATCCACCCGCCTGAGGGGAGTAAGCAATAAGGGCGCGCCGGATCCGGCGCGCCTTTTCCGGCGTCTGGTGAATTGCCTTTCGGCGGAAGGGCGGATTACTTCCAGCCGACCTCGTTATAAATCTTTTGCGCGGCGGGCAGGTTGGCGGCCACGGCCGACAGGTCCACGTCGTCGGGTTTGAAGAACCCAAGTGCGGCGACCGAGGGGCTGATGCCCACGCCCGGCACTGCCGGGTATTCATCGTTGCCGGCCGAGAAATACTGCTGCGCCTGGTCGCTGGCGAGGTATTCCAGGAACAGGATCGCGTTGGCCTTGTTGGGCGCGTTTTTCGCCAGCCCCGCGCCCGACAGGTTCATGTGCGCGCCATAGCCGGCCTGGTCGGGGAAGATCCAGCCGATGCGGTCCAGCCCTTCGGTCACACCGCTGACGTCGGTGCGGATGGCGCGGGCGAAGTAGTAGGTGTTCGACATGGCGATATCGCATTCGCCCGACACCAGGCCGCGCAGCTGATCGGTGTCGCCGCCCTGCGGATCGCGGGCGAAATTGGCCAGAACGCCGGTGGCCCAATCCCTGGCGGCGGCTTCGCCTTCATGTTCGATGATCGCGGCCAGCAGCGTCTGCATGTAGGTGCTTTGCGACGACCGGATGCAGACCATGCCCTTGTACTGGGGATCGGCCAGTTCGGCGTAGCTGTGGGGCGGGTTTTCCACGTCCTGCTTGTCGTAGAAGATGATCCGCGCGCGCTGGGTAAAGCCGAACCATTCGTTGTCCTTGTCCTGCAGGTAGGACGGGATGCGTCTTTCCAGGATGGCGCTGTCGACCGGCTGCAGGACCCCTGCCTCCTTGGCGCGGGCCAGGCGCGAGGTGTCGACCGTCACCAGGATGTCGGCGGGGGAATTGGGGCCTTCGGCCACCATCCGCGCGACCAGTTCGTCGGCGTCGCCCTCGATCCGGTTGATGCGGATGCCGGTGGCGTCCTCGAAGTCGGAATAAAGCCGTTCGTCGGTGTCGTAGTGGCGGGCCGAGTAGATGTTGACCTCGTCCCTGGCAAGCGCGGCCGCGGGTGCCAGAACGGCCGTCACCGCACAGATGGCCGACAGCCGCGCAAAGGTGGATCGAAGCCCCCAAGGAAGCCCGAAATCAAGCCCGGAATGAAGCATCGTATTCTCCCTGTCCCGGCGCGCCGTCACCGGGCCACGCCATTTGATCCTGTTGTGTATCCCGGAAATCTGATCGTTTTGGTAGGATACGGATCGTCGCATAGTGAAGCGAGTGGTGCGGTGTCAACACACGTATGTGTCATGTTGCCCGGTCGAGGTCAGGACGCCGCCGCGGTGCCATGTGCGGGCAGCGGCGCGCCAAGCAGCGGCAGGCGGCCTTCGCGCAGGGCGATGGGGCCCAGGGGGGCGCCATGGGTCACGGCGGCTACGGCGCCGCAGAAACCGGGACCGGTGTCGAGGTTGACCAGCGTCCAGTCGGGCGCTGCGGGCAGGGGGCCGCGCGACCGCAGGACGCGGGCGGGGACATCGGGCAGCAGCGAGACATCGAAGCTTTTGAGATCGACGCCCAGCCCGTGGCCGGTGGCCTTGATCACCGCTTCCTTGCGGGTCCAGCCGTTGAAGAAGCCGCGCATCCAGCCGGCGGGCAGAAGGCGACGCATCTCGGCTTGTTCATGGGGGGAAAACGCCCGTGTGGCGACGGCGGGATTGATCGGGCGGATCGCCTCGATGTCGACGCCCAGCTGCAGCCCCGGATGATCGGGCGCGACGGCCAGCGCCGCCCAGCCGCCCGCGTGGGACAGGTTGAAGGCCGGTCCGTCGCGCAGCGCGGGTTTGCCCCGGGCAATGGTGTGAAAGTCCAGCATCGACGCGGCGGCGCCGGTATAGCCCGACAGGATCTCGCGCAGGCGGCCGCGGGCGGCGATATAGCGGGTGCGGTCCACCGGCTTGATGAAGCTTTGCGCGCGCAGGCGTTCATGGTCCGACAGCGGCCAGGCGAGCGTTTCAAGCTCGTCCTTGCCGCGGTCCAGGGGCCAGAGCCAGAGATCGACGTGAATCGACATCCCGGGCCGTCAGGGTTTCTGGGTGACCAGCAGACGGGTGTCCATCGACTGGATCAGCTGATCGTTGGTCTGGGCGTGCTGCTGCAATGCCTTGGCAAAGCCTTCGGCGGATTCCGCCATCGGGCGCAAGCCGTCGAACAGCGGTTCGGTGGAATGGATCGCGACGACCTCGCTTTTGCCAAGGGCGCTGTCGTCGACGCGGAACACCAGCCGCTGGTCGGTGCGGTCGGGATCGTCGGGAAAGGCCACGCGGATCGGCACGGCGCCGGTGCGCCCGGCGCGCAGGCTTTCGATGGCATTGTCTTCGAACATCAGGTTCGGCAGCAGGTGATAGACATTGCCCGACACGTCCATGATCGACACCGACAGGTAGCCGTCGGTCATGTCGGCGGGGATGACGACGTCGATCACCGGGTTCTCGCCGACGATGAAATTGCCCGATGGATTGGCTTCGCCCGTGTCGCCGATCGTGTAGTCGATGGTGACCCCGCCGGCCGGCGCCTGCGGCATGTAATCGGCCAGCAGGCACAGCGTGGGGTTCAAAACGTCTAGGTCCAGAACCACCTGCCGGTCTCCGGCCAGCGCGCGCAGGCGGTCGAACAATTCGACCCGCGTGGCGGTTTCGGCGACATGGCCATGCACCGTCAGCGTGTCGTCGGGGCCAAAGCCCGCCGGCCCCGCACCGTCCAGCGTCAGGGGCCCGCAATTGGCCAGGTCCGTCAGGACGGGCGTGACGGTGGCGGGGTTCAGGAAGACGTCGCGCAGCGCGATGTCGACCGTGCCGGTCAGGTTGCCGGGCGGGCCGTCGGCAAAGGCGGCTTCGACCCGGGTCTCGATCGCCGGGTCGGTGGTTTCGCCGGTGACGTCGATCCGGGGACCCTGCGCGGCGATGGTCCAGGTGTCGAGCGGCTTGACAAGGTCCATGGTGCTGAGGATGTCGGCGCCCCAGTCCGGCGTCAGGTCCCCCGACGACAGCGTCAGGTCCGACGTGCCCCCCTGGGCCGAGAAATCGGCGGCCAGCCGGTCGCGCAGGCCCTCGCTGGGCACGTGACCCACGGCGGTGGGCGTGCCGTCGGCGGGATGCGTCAGCGTCAGCGTGAAGGGATCGGCCAGCGGGTATTTCGGCCCGATCACCCCGTCCAGCGCGCCCGACACATAGGCCCCGGCCGCCCCGATCGACAGCACCGCCACCACGCCGGCGGCGATAAGACCGGTGCGCCGGGGGCGCGTGGCGGGGGGAGAGGCGGCCGCGGGTCCCGGGATGCCCAGCATCTCGGGTTCGGCCAGCGCGGCCCCGGCATCGGACGACGGCGCCTGCGCGGCGGGCGCGCCCAGGGGGATGATCGTGGCCGGATCCAGCAAATCGTCCCCGGGCGCGTCGAGGAAGGCCAGCAGCGCGGTGGCCGAAGGAAAGCGGTCGTCGGGTTCGGGCGCGGTCATCCGGTCGATGAGCGTTTTCAGCGGCTCGGGCACGCCTTCGGTGTCCAGGGGCCGCGTCTTGGACTGGATGACCTCCATCGGGTTGTTGCCCAGGCGGGGCGGTTCGCCGCGGAAGTTCGCCAGCAGCAGCGCGCCAAGGGAATACAGATCGGTGCGCGCATCGGTGCGCCCGTGCAGCTGTTCGGGGGCGGCATAGGCGTATTTGCCGGCGAATTCGTTGCCCACGATGGTTTCTGCGCCCGGGTTGGTGTCCTTGGCGATGCCAAAGTCGATGATCACCGCCTGCGCCGGATCGTCGCCCCGCAGGATGATGTTGTCGGGGCTGAGGTCGCGGTGCACGATGTGGCGCGCATGGGCGGCCTGCAGCCCTTGGGCCACGCGCCGGCAGATCACCAGCAGGTCGTCCGCCGACATCGGCCCGTCGCGCATCTTGCGGTCCAGTCCCGGCCCGTCGACGTAATCCATCAGCAGATAGACCCGCCCGTCGCTCATCCGGTGGTTTTCGGAATAGCGCACCACGGCGTCGTGGCGGACCTCGCGGATCTCCTCCTCGCGCTTGAGCAGCACGAGATAGTCGTCGTTGGTGGAAAATTCGGCCTTCAGCACCTTGATCGCCATCGCCCGTTCCGAGATGACGTTGCGGGCCTTGTAGACGTCAGATGTGCCGCCCCGACCCAGCAACGCTTCGATCCGGTAGGTATTGTTGATCACGTCACCGGGTTGGAACGCGTCGGCGGGGCGGGAGCTGTTCATGTGGTCTTGGTTCCGCCTGATGCGGCGCGCGGGATCAGCCGAGCGCCTGGAATTCGACCCGGCGGTTCACGTCGGCCTTGGGGTGCTGTGCGTCGAAGGGCGCGGTTTCGCCCAGGCCGATGGCCTTCAGGCGGGTGTCCTGGATGCCGCAGTCGCTGACCAGGTGGCGCTTGACCTCTTCGGCGCGCAGAAGCGACAGGCGTTCGTTGTAATCCGCCTTGCCCGAGCTGTCGGTGTGACCGATGATCTGGAACACCGCGACATCGTCAGTGGCCTTCATCGCCATGCAAAGCTGTTCCAGCTTCGGTTTCTGGTCGGGGCGCAGCGCTGCGCTGTCGAAATCGAACGAGATCTGGATGTTCACCTGATCCTCGCGCGCGACCTCGTTGTATTCCCCGGCCGCGGCGGCGGTGACGGCGGCTTCCTCGAGCCCGGTGTCGGTGGCCCCGTCGGTGGCCCCGCCAGTGGCCGGCACGATGACCAGGCCGCGGGTCTTCTGTTTCTTGAACGCCTCGGAAATCTGTTCCGCCGTCATGCTGTCGCCGGACGATTGCGCGGCGGCGGGACCCGACAGCGCGACCAGGCCGGCAATCAGCGGAATTGTCACGAAAGTTGCAATGCGGCTCATGAACGAACCCTCCTATGAACAAATGAAAAGAAATACGGAAGGATTGCGCCGAACGTAGCGTAATGGCGACGGTCCGACAACGATTTTGCCATTGGCATCGAAACCGGGGTGCGGACCGAATTCTTGGGCGCAATCAAGGGGAAGACCCGGCGGGAAATATCCACCGGGGGATGAATGCCTCCTGCGCACCGATGTTCGAAATGGTGAGTGGTGCGGTGGCGGCAAACCTGCTTTACTTCGTCCCGTTCCCGCACTTTGCGGCGGGGACGAAGGGAAAACGGACGGATGCGGCGATGCGACTGATACCGGCGATCATCATTGCGGTGGCGCTGATCCTGGCACCGGTGATCTGGGTGGGCATGACCTACCTGCTGACCGGCGGTGGCCAGGCGGTCGAGGGCGGCTTTGGGTCGTCCGCCGTCGATTCCGCCGCAAGGATCGAACTTGAGAGGATGCGCCAGCAGCTGGAAGACGTGCAGGCCCGGCTGGAACGGCTGGAAAGCGAGCTGGCCGCGGCTGTGGCGGGGGCACAGCGCGCGCCGGTCCCTTTCGATGACGGGGACGATGGATTTCGTCCCGACACCGGTGCCGACAACGACATCATCGATGCCTATGCCCAGGTCGTCCTGATCGCCAACCGGCGCAACGTGAACCGCGGCCTCGAGGTGGCGGGGCCCGATTACCTTGAGGCCAGGCTGGGCCGCCCCCGCGAGGTCCTGTCCGACACCTGCGAATCGATCACCAACGTCAGCCTCGCCGCGCGGCTGGTGACCGAAGAGGTCGGACCGATCCGGGTGCGGATGCTGCAGCCGGCGGTGGATTCGCTGAAACGGGTCTTTGCCAACGTGGACCGCGCCGACCCCGACCTGTATGCGCGGATCAACACGGCCGGGTCGCTGTGCGTGCGGCGCATCCGGGGCACGCAGAACCGGCTGTCGACCCATTCCTACGGGCTGGCGGTGGACCTGAACATCGACGGGCACCTGGACACGCTGGGCGACGGGCGCACCCAGCTGGGCCTGACCATCCTGGCGGATTTCTTCCACGAGGAAGGCTGGGTCTGGGGGGCCGGGTTCGGGCGCGAAGACAGCATGCACTTCGAGATCAGCCGCAAGCAGCTGGACGAATGGCTGTCCGAGGGGCTGCTGTGACCGGCGTTCGCCCGCCGGGCCGGGATCAATCGTCAAGACCATAGGCAAGGCGGATGCCACGCTTGGTGCCGGGGCCGATGTCGCCGTCGATGGCGCCCTGGTAGAAGCCGAATTCGGTCAGCTGCGCCTGCAGCGCGCGACGGGTTTCGGCGGTGAACATGTTGGGCCGTTCCTGCAGGATCTTCAGAACGTCCGGGCTGCCCGAGCGCAGCGCGGCGTACAGGTAGCGGGCCGATTCTGCGGGGCCGGCGCCGTCGACCAGGCCGTCATCGATCAGCGCGGCATAGTTGAACTGCGCCTGCGGATGGCGCAGGTCGGCGGCGCGCTTGAAATAGTCCAGCGCCTTGGGCGGGTTGGCCGGCAGGCCCAGGCCGCCCTGGTAATACAGGAACCCCAGGTCGTTGATCGCATCGGCATAGCCGGCATCCGCGGCCGCCTGGTACAGTTGCAGCGCGCGGTCGAAATCGACCACCACGGCCAGGCCGCGTTCGTACAGCTTGGCCAGTTCGAACTGTGCCTCGGGGGATCCGGCAGCGGCGGCGCGTTCCAGGAAATCGACCGCCTGGTCGGGGTCGAAGCGTTCCTCGTTCGGGTTCAGCCGCATGTAGGCCAGCCCCAGCATGGACCGCGTGTCGCCCTGTTCGGCCAATGCCAGAAGCTGCTGTTCCTGGTCGGGCCGGATCTGGGCCCAGGTGTCGATGGCGGGCGCCTGGGTGCCCTGGACCTGGCCTTCGCCGGGGCCAGCCAGGTAGAAGGGCACGCCGGTCAGGGAACCGTAGGTATGGGGTTCCTGCAGGTTGCTGGTGATCTGCAGCACCTCGTCGCGGACCTGGCGGAACATCAGCGAGATTTCCAGCCCCGGCTGAACCATCTTGTCCATCAGCGCGGTGGCATAGGGGCTGTGCAGGCCCTTGCCGTCCAGCGCGACCTGGCCGTCCTTGGCGGCGAAGGCCACCAGCGTGCCGCGATCGGGATCGGCCGGGGCCAGCCCGCCGGTGGTGCCGGTGCCGCGCGCGGCGTCCGTGGACGACGCGGCCGTGGCGGCGGCGTTGACCAGGTCGATGGCATCGCCCAGCGGGTTGTCGCGGCAGCTGTCCAGGATCACGATGCGCAGGCTGCGGGCGTGATCGACCGCCGCCAGCATCTGCTTCAGCGACACCGACTGGCGCTGCACGTCGCGGTTCGACCGCACGTCCGCATCCACCGGGATCATGAAATTCTCGCCCGCGACCTCGACCCCGTGGCCGGCGAAGTAGATCAGCGCCAGGTCGGCGGTTTCCGAGCGGAAGGCAAAGTCGTCCAGCTGCTGGCGCAATTCGTTGCCGGTGGCATCGATGGACAGCGTCACGTCGAAGCCGATGGATGTCAGCGTATCGGCGACGCCGCGGGCGTCATTGGCGGTGTTTTCCAGGTGGCCGATGGTCTGGTATTCGGCCATGCCGATCACCAGGGCCTGCCGGTCGGTATCGGCACGCGCGGGATCGGCCAGTGTGATCAGAACCGCGCAGGACAGGAATCCGACCATGCGCGCAAACGGGCGCAGAACAGGTTGCATAGAGCACCTTCTTGTAAAATCAACTTGCTTCAATAGGCTCTATATCAGACCGATCTGCAAAAAATGCCATAGGTATCGATCAAAAAATTGCGCGCCGGCCAAAATTGAGACGGTCAATCCGGCAATCGGAACTCGATCCGCCGGTTCTGTGCGCGGCTTTGCGCGCTGGTCTTCGGCCGATCGGTCGCCGGTCGCCATGGGCGACCGAGGGCCTGCGCAATCACGCGCCGGGCGCGCGGGCGATGCCCGACGGGACGGCGGCGGCCATGACGGGTCAGTCGGCTGAAGTCGTGACGAAGAAATAGACCCATTCGCCCTTGAAATCGCTGTTTTCCGCGCGGGCGTCGGCGACGCGGCCGCGCAGCCAGTCAAGGTATGGTTCGGCCGGTTCCCGGATCGGGCGCAAGGCGTCGTAAAGCGGTGCCGAGGCGGCGAAGGCCACGGCGATTTCCTGGCCAAAGGGCGGACCCACGAACAGCTTGAGCCCCGGATCGGATTGCGATGCGGCGCCGACGCGGAAGGTGCTTTCGGCGGCGACCTTGATCAGGGGCGCGCTGTCGTTGGGCGACAGGTGCAGCACGTTGCCTTCGGCGTCGAAGTAATCGACGTAGACGAAGGCGTCGTAATCGGGGGCGGTGAGGTCGAAGTAGAGCAGGTCTCTGTCCGTGAAAGGCAGGGCGCGCGCCTGCAGCGTTTCCCCGATCAGCAGCGGATTGGTGGTCTGGTCGGTCGATTGCGGCAGGTCGATGCGGCTGATGCCGGCCAGCGCGCCGCATTGCGGGCGGGGCAGGATCGCCATGTTGTCCGACACGCCGATATCTTCGCCCATTTCCTGTTGCAGCGCGCCGAGGATCTGCGCGCGCAACCCGTCCTCGGGGATCTGGCCGTCGACGCGCAGGGACGCGGTGTCGGGGTCGAAGGCGATCTGCAGGCGGGAACAGGGGACGGCGGCCAGGATCCCCTGCAGGCCGTCGCGCAGGGTGGCTTCGGTGGCGGCAGGTCCGGGGGCGACAAAGCTTTGGAACGCGGCAAGCGAGACCGGGTCGATATCGCCGTCGCCGCCGGTGAAGGCGAGCGACGCGGTCATGCGCTGGGGCTGCGGTTCCGCCGAAGGAAGCGGGCGGGACGGCGCGGTGCCCGGCGGGACGGTGTAGGGGATGGGCGCTTTGGGCGCGGCGGGGCGGGCGCTGGCGGCGACGGCGGGCGCGCTGTCAAGCCGGGCGGTGCCGGTGGTGGCGCGGGTGGCCTGGCCCCGGGACGGCGCGGCGCGGTTGACCGATGGCGCGGCGGATTGCGCCTGCGCCTGTGCCGGCTGGGCAGAGCTGGCCGGATCGGGCGTCAGCGCGGCGGCGATGGCGGTGACCGAGGCGGGGCGGGCGGTGTCGACCGGCAGGGCGTCGGGCAGCGCGGCATTGGCGGTGAAGGCGGCGGCCCGCGCGGGGTCCAGCCCCTGGGGCGCGGGGCGCGTGGGGGGCAGGCCGGTGGCGGGTGCTTCGGCGGTGGAGGCGACGGCAAAGGCGGGGCGGGCCGCGTCGATGAGGCTGGGCGCGGGGATGTGGCTGCGCGCGGGCAAGGCGGGCGGGGGCAGGTCGCTGAGGGCCGATAGGGTCGGCGCCGTGTCGGGCAGGCGGGCGTTCTGTGGCGCGGCGGCGGCGACGCCCGAGAAGCTGGGCGCGGTGGCCAGGATGGGCGCGCCGGCGGTGTCGGTGGCGGGCAGCGCCTGCGACGGCGGATCGGCCGGGTCGGCGGGGGCCAGATCGGGTGGTTCCGCCGTGGCGGGCTGGGCCGTTGCGGGGACGGCGGTGCCGGGGGTGACCGGGATGGCGCCGGACCCGATCTGGGTGCCTTGCGCGGCGTCTTGGGTGGCGCGGTCGGGATCGGGCGTGGCCTGCGGCGCTTCGGTGCGGTCAAGGCGGTAGGCGGCGACGTCGATCTGTGTCTGCGGGCGGGGCTGGTCGGGGACCGGTTGGGGCTGCAGAAGTGCTGCAAGGCCCGCGACCGCGCCCGCGTTGAGCAGGAGGGAGGCGAAAAGCCCCGCAGGCCAGGCAAGCAGGCGGGTCATGGGGTGGCTGTCGCGGGGGTGACGACCAGCACGGTGTCCGGCACGCCGGTTTCCTCGGCGAGAGACACCAGCGGCAGGACGAACCGCAGTTCCGCGTCGCGGTGGGCGTTGATGCGCACCAGCAGGTCGGGTTTCGCCCGAAGCGCGGCGGCGATGCGGGCGGGCAGGGCATCCCGCGTGACAGGGGCGCCATCCCAGGCCAGCGCGCCGTCGGCGGCGATGGACAGCGTCACGCCGCCCGCCGGCATGTCCTGGCCGGTGCTGGCGACGGGGGGCAGCACGTCGAACGGCGCGGTGGCGTCCATCCGCCCGATCAGCATGAAGAAGACGAGCAGGAAGAAGACCACGTCGATCAGGGCGACGATGGTCTCGGAATGGGCCGGGCGCGCGGGGCGGGCAAGCTTCATGGCCGCGCCTCCAGCCGGATGACGCGCAGGCGGGTGATGCCGGCCTGCGTGGCGATCTCCATCACCGACACCAAGGCCTGGGTGGTCGCGGCGGCGGAGGGCAGGATCAGCACCTGGGTCAGCGGCGCGTCGGCCACCTGGGCGGACAGGCGGTCCGACAGGGCCTGCGCATCCATCCGCTGGCCGCGCAGGACCGGCACGCCATCGGCGCCGAGGCGGATCATCAAGGTGCCCGCGCCGGCGCCGTCGCCTTCGGTGGCGGTGGGGGCGTCGGCCTGCGCCGCGCCGCGCCGGGCGGCGGGGATCATGTCGAGGTCAAGGTAGGTGGACGTCACCATGAAGAAGACCAGCAGGATCAGCATCACGTCGATCATCGGCACCAGCGAGATCAGCGCCTTCGGCCGGGACGGACGGGTAAGGGTCGGCCCCGCCATGGGCTTACCCCCCGGGCTCGTCGAGGCTGAGAAGCCGGCCGACCGCGCTTTCGATGGCCAGCGCCGCGCGGTCGATGCGGGCCGCGAAGAGGCCCGAGGCGACAGCCGCCGGGATCGCCACCAGCAGGCCGGCGGCGGTGGTCAAAAGCGCCTGCCAGATGCCGCCCGCCAGAACGGAGGCATTGGCCGACCCTTCGGCCATCTCCAGTTCCTGGAACGACTGGATCATGCCCAGAACGGTGCCCAGAAGCCCCAGCAGCGGCGCGATCATGGCGATGATCTCCAGCAGCCGGATGAGGCGGTTCATGTGGGCCACCTCCTCGTTGCCGCGCCGTTGCAGGTCGGCCTCGATCCGGGCGGGGGAACGGCCGGCGTCCAGATCCTCCATCGCGGCGACCAGCATGCGGTCGGCGGGCGCGGTGCCGGCGCGGGCGGCGGTCAGGGCCTCGGTTTTCTCGCCCCGTTCCCACTGCCGGATCGCCCGGTCGCGCCGGTCACGGCCCGAGGTGGCGGGCCAGAGGTCGATGACCTTGACCACGATCACCGTCAGCGACAGCAGCGACAACAGGGCGAGG
This sequence comes from Marinibacterium anthonyi, assembly GCA_003217735.2. Taxonomy (GTDB): domain Bacteria; phylum Pseudomonadota; class Alphaproteobacteria; order Rhodobacterales; family Rhodobacteraceae; genus Marinibacterium; species Marinibacterium anthonyi. The sequence goes on from CP031585.1 coordinate 1,987,426, forward strand.
ACGATGATGATCGGGCCGCCGTTGCCCAGGGTCTGAAGCGCGGGCACCTATTTCACCAGCGGCGCAGGCGTCTTGCTGTCGAGTTCGAGGAAGGGGAAGCAATCGGTCTCCTCCTCGTTCTGGGGTTGGCACGAGGTCACCTCGTGCAACAGCACCTCGGAGATGTCGGAACAGGACAGATCGGGAATCTCGAAGAGTTTCAGCGTGGTACGGGCGACGGGCAGGGGGGCGGCGTCGATCGCCAGCAGCCGGTCGATGACGCCGTTCCCGTCCAGGATCGCCAGCGACATCTCGAACCCTTCGAAGGTCTTTCCGGTCTGGTTGCGGAACAGGAAGAAGGCCCGGCAGCCGCCGCCGTCGATGTCCTCGAACTTGTTCAGTTCGACGGTCAGCGTGCCGGTGGGCGCGGTCTGGGCCTGCAGGGGCATGGCAAGGGTGACGGCCGCCGCAAGGGTTGCGGCAAGGCGGGATGGGATCGGCATGAAAAGCTCCTGCAGGGCGGGAAAGGCGTGGCGGGCCGCAGGGGCGGCGTGCCCCTGCACCTGACCGCGACGATACGATGGGCGGACCAACATGCAATCAGGTCCTCTTTGGGAAATCCGACGAAACCAATTGACTTTGAGAAGACGATAAGGCTGACTTCCGGTCAAGAATTTGTTTTGATGTGTATTTGTGTGATGTTTCTTGATTTCGATTTCATCGTCGGCTCGGTCGAGCCGTCTTTGTGCCGGATACCTGGGGAGGTATGATGGATCTGCGCGCGCTCCTCGAGCCGAGGGATAGCGAGCCGCCCAGCGGTGACAATCTGGAATACGACCCGGTCTTCACCGAGATGGAGCTTGCCGCCCAGCCGGGAGAAGAGCGCCAGATCGGAGACGAAGTCACCGCCGCTGAAGATCCCGAATATCGCGATGTGAAACGCACGGCTTTGGACGTGCTGGGGCGCAGCCACGATCTGCGCGCGGCGATATTCCTTGGCGACGCTGTTTTGCGTCTGGATGGTATTCAGGCCTTTGCGGACGTGACGTCCTATATTCGCGGATGTCTCGAGAATTATTGGGAAACCTGCCACCCGGAGCTGGATGCGGATGACGATGACGATCCGACGATGCGGATCAATGCCATCCAGGGATTGTGCGGCCAGCCGGGGGGGCTGGGCGGTCCGTCGCAGATCTATGCCTCGCTGCGCCGGGCGGCGCTGACCGACAGCCGCAACTTCGGGCACGTGTCGCTGCGCGACATCGAGATTGCCGAAGGGGTGATTCCCCTGCCGTCGAACATGGACTCGGCGCCCGACACGGGAACCATTGGCGCGGCGTTCAAGGATTCCCCGGACGACTTCCTGTCGGCCACGCTGGACGCGGTGCGCCGGGCGCGCGAGGACGTGAAGGCGATCAACGCGGTTTTCGACGACAAGACCCCGGGCCGGGGGCCCGAGCTGGACGAGCTGATCAAGCTGCTGGGCACGATGGACCGGCGGCTGACGGCCTATGGCAATGTCGGCGACGCGGCCGACGGGGATGCACCCGATGACGCGGGCGTGACGGCGGCGCAGGCGTCCGGTGGCGGCGTCGTCTCGGCGCCCGCGATCCCCGGCGCGATCAACTCGCCGGCCGATGTGTCGGCCGCGCTGGACCGGATCATCGGCTATTATCGCCGCCAGGAACCGTCCAGCCCGATCCCGATCCTGCTGGAGCGGGCCAAGCGGCTTGTCGGGGCGGATTTCCTTACGATTATCAGGGACATGGCCCCTTCCGGGATGGACAATGTCCAGACGGTCGGGGGGCTTGAAGACGATGACGATTGAGATTGACCAAGTGCAACCTCCACTTTTTCCGCCGGAAAATTTGAACCGGACGGGGGTGGTACGCGACCAAGGGTATTAAGGAGCAAAGCATGGCCGACAGTTCACAGAAATTCATCGCGCGCAACCGCGCGCCCCGGGTTCAGATCGAATACGACGTGGAGCTTTACGGCGCCGAGAAGAAGGTGCAGCTGCCCTTCGTGATGGGCGTCATGTCGGACCTTGCCGGCAAGTCCGAGGTCGAACAGCCCCCCGTGGCCGACCGCAAGTTCCTGGAAATCGACGTCGACAATTTCGACGACCGGATGAAGTCGATGGCCCCCCGGGTCGCCTTTACCGTGCCCAATACCCTGACCGGCGAGGGCAACCTGGCCGTCGACATCACCTTTGAGAGCATGGACGATTTCACCCCGGCCGCCATCGCCGCCAAGGTGGAGCCGCTGAAGGAACTGCTGGATGCGCGCACCCAGCTGGCCAACCTGATGACCTACATGGACGGCAAGACCGGCGCCGAGGACCTGATCGCCAAGATCATCCAGGACCCGGCCCTGCTGAAGACGCTGGCGGCGCAGCCGGCACCCAAGGCCACCGAGGAATAAGGAGAGGTTCATGGCAGAAGAACAAGTCCAGTCCGAAGCCGGGGCCGAAGCCACCGCATTCGGGTCATCTGAATTCGCCGCGCTGCTGCAAAAGGAGTTTCGGCCCAAGTCCGACCAGGCCAAGACCGCCGTCGAAGTCGCCGTCAAGACGCTGGCCCAACAGGCGCTGGCCAACACGGCGCTGATTTCCGACGACGCGCTGCGGTCGATCGAAGGCATCGTGGCCGAGATCGACAAGAAGCTGACCGAGCAGGTCAACCTGATCCTGCACACCGAGGATTTCCAGAAGATGGAGAGCGCCTGGCGCGGGCTTCATTATCTTGTCAACAACACCGAAACCGACGAGATGCTGAAGATCCGGGTCATGAACATTTCCAAGAAGGACATGCACAAGACCCTGCGCAAGTTCAAGGGAACCGCCTGGGACCAGTCGCCGATCTTCAAGAAGGTCTACGAAGAGGAATTCGGCCAGTTCGGCGGTGAACCCTTTGGCACGCTGGTGGCGGATTACCATTTCGACCATTCGCCGCCCGACGTCGAACTGCTGGGCGAGATGTCCAAGATCGCCGCGGCCGCCCATGCGCCGCTGATCACCGGCGCGCAGCCGTCGCTGTTCCAGATGGACAGCTGGTCGGAACTGGCCAATCCGCGCGACCTGACCAAGATCTTCCAGACGCCGGAATACGCGTCCTGGCGGTCCTTGCGCGAAAGCGAGGATGCCAAGTACGTCGGCCTGGCGATGCCGCGCTTCCTGGGCCGGCTGCCCTATGGCGCCAAGACCGAGCCGGTGGAGGCATTCGCCTTCGAGGAAGACACCGAAGGCGCCGACAGCAACAAGTATTCCTGGGTGAACGCCGCCTACGGGATGGCGGTCAACATCAACCGGTCGTTCAAGTCCTACGGCTGGTGCTCGCGCATCCGCGGGGTGGAGTCGGGCGGCGCGCTGGAAAACCTGCCCAGCCATACCTTCCCCACCGACGATGGCGGGGTGGATCAGAAATGCCCGACCGAAATCGCCATTTCGGACCGGCGTGAAGCCGAATTGGCTAAAAATGGAATGATGCCGCTGATCCACAGGAAAAATTCGGACCTGGCGGCATTTATCGGGGCACAGTCCCTGCACAAGCCGGCAGAATATGACGATCCGGACGCGACCGCCAATGCGAATCTTGCGGCAAGGCTCCCATATTTGTTTGCAACGTGCCGGTTCGCTCACTATCTAAAGTGCATGGTTCGGGACAAACTCGGATCCTTTAAAAGCCGAAACGATATGGAGGCATGGCTCCAAGATTGGATTAATAAGTACGTTGATTTGAACGCAGATATTTCCTCGGAAGCCGAAAAGGCCAGGAAGCCGCTTGCCGCGGCAGAAGTTCTGGTCGAAGAGGTGGAAGGAAACCCAGGATATTATTCCTCGAAATTCTTCTTGCGACCGCATTACCAGCTTGAAGGACTTTCGGTCTCCCTGCGGCTTGTTTCCAAGCTGCCTTCGGAGAAGGGCGCATAATGGCGGCCTTCCGTTAACACTCATCCCAATTAGATCCGCCGGCATAGCTCTCCGGCACGTTGACCAGAGAAAGGTTACGAAATGGCTGAAAATTCATTTATGGAAATCAAAGACATCAAGGGTGAAGGCACCGAGAAGAACCACAAGGACTGGATCCCGCTCAAGTCCTTCGACTGGGGCCTGGAACGCACGCTTGACATGGACGACCTGTCCACCACCCAGCGCGGCTATGCCAACGCCAAGTTCAACAAGGTCTCGGTGACCACCGAACTGTCCAAGGCCTCGGCCAAGATCATGACCTCGGTCGCCAACGGCACCGTCCGGGACGAGATCAAGATCCACCTGTGCCGGTCGGGCGACGACCCGTCCAAGGGGATGGAACCCTACCTGATCGTCACGCTCAAGCACGTCGTCATCGACAGCTACACCGTGAACGGCGGCGAGGAACAGGTTCCCGAGGAAAGCTGGGCGCTGGCCTATCGCTTCATCGAAGTCCTCTACAAGCTGTCGGATCCCAAGACCGGCAAGCTCAAGGACGAGAACGTGTTCGCCTGGGATCTGCTGCAGGGCATCGCCGGCTGATCGCCACCCCCCTTTTCCGGCCCGGCCGCATGGTGTGGCACGGGCCGGATTTCCCTTTGAATACAGAATTTTCCAGAACGGAGTCCGGACCCATGACGCCGGAAGAGCATCTCAAAGCCGGAGATCTCGCTGCGACGCTGGCCACATTGCAGGACAAGGTCCGCAAGGATCCGGCCGACGCAAGGCTGCGGATTTTCCTGTTTCAGCTGCTCTGCGTCCTGGGCGACTGGAAACGTGCCATCACCCAGCTGAAGGTTTCCGCCGAACTTGACCCATCGGCCGAGATGATGGCCCGCACGTACCGCGAGGCGATCATCTGCGAGGTCTATCGCGACAAGGTCTTCGCGGGCGAAAAGGACCCGATGGTCATGGGTGCGCCGCGCGAATGGCTGGCCCTGCTGATCGAGGCGCAGAAGCTGCTGGCGGCGAGGCAGCCTGAAAAGGCTGCAGAGCTGCGTGCCCGGGCTTTCGATGCCGCGCCCGCGACGCCGGGCATGGCGGACGGAACCGCGTTCGACTGGATCTCGGACGCCGACATGCGGCTGGGCCCGGTGCTGGAGGTCATCGTCAACGGGCGCTACTTCTGGCTGCCGTTCGACCAGATCACCGCGCTTGCCATGGAAGACCCGACCGACCTGCGCGATGCGGTCTGGACGGCGGCGACGCTGACGCTGGTGTCCGGCGGCGAGCTTCCCGCGCTGATCCCCACCCGGTATCCCGGCACCGCCGCCACCGGCGACGATGCCGCGAAACTGGCGCGCACCACCACCTGGGACGACGCGGGCGCCGATACTTTCGTGGGCACTGGCCAGCGGCTGCTGGCCACCTCTGCCGCCGATATCCCGCTGTGGGACCTGCGCGCGCTGTCCCTGCACCCCGTTGCCGTGCCGGCCTCCGATGGCTGACAAGACGCTCACCGACCGCCTTCAACCTTCGCTGCTGGACCGGCTGACGGATCACGAACCGGGCAGCCTCAAGGAACGGCGCGAAGACCGGGTGATCGATGTCGCCCGCCTGCGCGACATCATCCAGCGCGACCTGTCGTGGCTGTTGAACACCACCAACCTGGAAAGCACCTTCGACCCCGAGGCGCTGCCGATGGTGGCCGGTTCGGTGCTGAACTTCGGGCTGTCCGAAGTGTCGGGCGAATTTTCCACCGCGCGTCGGGCGGAACTGATCCGCGCCTCGATCGACCGGGCCATAGCGCTGCATGAACCGCGCATCATCCCCGGATCGGTCGACGTGACGCTGGCGGCGGATGACAACAAGGGGTCGATGACCGTGGCGCTGGATATCCGCGCCGACATGTGGGCCAAGCCGCTGCCGCTGGAATTGTACCTGCGCAGCGTGGTCGACGTGACCACCGGCGAAGTCGCCGTGGAACGGAGGCTGTAGATGGATACCCGCTTGCTGCGCCATTACGAGACCGAATTGCTTTACCTTCGCGACATGGGCGCCGAATTCGCCGAAGCCTTCCCCAAGATCGCGTCGCGCCTGGGGATGGAGGGGGTGGAGGTTCTTGACCCCTACGTGGAACGCCTGCTGCAGGGCGTGGCCTTTCTGTCGGCGCGGGTGCAGCTGGAACTGGAACTGCAATATCCCAACATCACCCAGCACCTGCTGGAAATCGTCTATCCCCATTACCTGGCGCCGACGCCGTCGATGATGATCGCGGCGTTCGGCGCCGACGTGACCAACACCGCGCTGAAGGACGGCTATACCCTGCCGCGCGGCACGCCGCTGCGCAGCCGCCCGCTGGAAGGGGAAACGACCGCCTGCGAATTCCGCACCGCCGCCGACGTGACCATGTGGCCGATCGAGATCCGGGAGGCCGAATACATCGACGGGCGCGGGGAGCTGGTGGCGGCCGGGGTCACCGCCGGCCGCGATGCCCGTGCGGCCATCCGGTTGCGCCTGGCCCGTGTCGATGGCGAGCCGATGGCGGATCTGTCGATGGACAGCCTGGTGCTGCATGTCAGCCCCGGGGCTGGGAACGCCTGGATGCTGCAGGAATTGCTGTGCAGCCAGGTCACCGGGCTGACCGGACGGTCGCCCGACCGGCGCGACGACTGGCGGCTGCCGCTGCCCAGGGGCGAGGTGGTCCAGCGCGGGTTCGACCCCGAAGAGGCCCTGTTGCCGCGCCCGCGCCGCACCTTCGATGGCTACCGGCTGCTGCAGGAATATTTCGCCATGCCCGAACGGTTCCTGTTCGCGGAACTGAAGGGCCTGCAACCGGCGCTGAAGAAGGCGCAGGGCACCGAGGTCGACATCTACATCCTCTTGCGCGAGGGGCGGAGGGAGCTGATCCCGATGGTGGTGCCCGCCGCCTTCGTGCTGAACGCGGTGCCTGCGGTGAACCTGTTTCCCAAGCGCTGCGACCGGGTGCACCTGTCGACCCGCGATACCGAACACCACGTAGTGCCGTCGCGTACGGCGGGCCTGGATTATGAGATCCACACGATCACCTCGGTCACCGGCATCACCACCGGCACCGCCGATGACGTGCAGTTCCGTCCCTTCTATTCGTCGGACGATTTCACCGCCGCCGGGGAAAGCCACCCGGCCTATTACACGATCAGCCGCAAGATGCGGCAGCGGTCGGAAAAGGAACGGCTGCGCGGCGTGCGCACCAATTACCTGGGCTCCGAAGTCTACCTGACCCTGATCGATCGCGCGCAGTCGCCCTATGGCGCCGGGCTGGACCAGGTCGCGGTCGAAGCGCTGTGTTCCAACCGCGATCTGCCGCTGCTGCTGGCCACCGGGGGCGATGACGTGTTCCACCTGTCCGAGGGCGGGCCGGTCAACAAGGTGACCATCCCCGTCACGCCCACCCGGCCGTCGCCGACGCTGGCGCAGGGGGATACCGCCTGGCGGCTGATCTCGCATCTCAGCCTGAACTACCTGTCGATTTCCGACACCGGCCGTGGCGACGGGGCCGAGGCCCTGCGCGAGATGATCGGGCTGTATGCGCCGCTGGGCGACAAGGTGACCGAGAAACAGCTGGAAGGCATCACCGGCGTCACCAGCCGCCCCATCGTGCGACGGATGAGCGACGAGGTGCTCTCGACCGCCGTGCGCGGGCTCGAGATCACGCTGCATTTCGACGACAGCTTCTTCGAGGGATCCAGCGTCTACGTGCTGGGCGCGGTGCTGGAACGGTTCTTCCGCAAGTATTCGACGATCAACAGCTTTACCGAAACGGTTCTGAAAACCCGCGAACGGGGGGAGATCACGCGATGGCGACCGGTCAGCGGCCTGGCCCGGATCATCTGAGCCGGGATCATAGGGCGTCGGACGATCCGAGCCTGTTCGACCGCCTGGTCGAGAAGCCCCAGGAACATCACCTGTTCCAGGCGCTGCGCGTGATCGAGGCGCATTATTCCGACGCCCCGCGCCTGGGCGAAAGCCGCCGCCCGCGCGAGGACCGCGTGCGTCTGGGGCAGGAGGCCGAGCTGGCCTTTCCGCCATCGACCATCGCGTCCTACAAGAAGGGCGAGCATGGCAAGCCCGACAAGCTGACCAACCGGTTCTTCGGCCTGTTCGGGCCGCACGGGCCGCTGCCGCTGCACATGACGGAATACGCCCGCGACCGGCGGCGCAATCACCGCGACTGGACGCTGCAGGCCTTCGCCGACACGCTGACCCACCGGATGATGTGCCTGTTCTACCGGGCCTGGGCCACCGGCCAGCCGGCGCCGAATTACGACCGCACCGATTCCGAGGACAAGGTCGCTGCCAAGGTCGCGGCGTTGGGCGGGTTCCACGGCGATGCGATGCACGACCGCGACGCGATTCCGGGTCTGGGGCGGCTGGGGTTCACCGGCCACATGTCGCAGGGCCCGCGCAATGCCGAAGGGCTGCTGTCGATCCTGTCGGCCTATTTCGAGGTGCCGGTCAGGATCGAGGAATTCATCGGGTCCTGGCTGACGCTGGAACCCGATGACCAGTGGCAATTGGGCCGGCCCGCCGCGCTGGGGCAGAACACGTCCATCGGCAGCCGGGTGTGGTCGCGCAATTCCAAGTTCCGCATCCGCATCGGCCCGCTGGCGAAGACGGATTACGAACGCCTTCTGCCCGGCGGCGCGGCGCTGGACCGGATGACGTCGATCGTGCGGTCCTACGTGGGCGACGCGCTGGAGTGGGACATCCACATGATCCTGAAGGGCGACGAGGTGCCGCGCACTTCGCTGGGGGGCAGCACGCGGCTGGGATTGCTCAGCTGGACGGGGGCGAAACCGGATCCCGACGACACGCGCCCCGATGCGGAAGACCTGTACATTTATCCCCGGCTTGGACCGGGACCATATTTTGCGGATTAGACCGGAGGAATCGAGATGACGGAAATCAGCCGCGTCGCCCTGTTCGGCAAGCTCAACAAGCTGGGCTACCAGGCGGTCGAAAGCGCCACGGTCTTCTGCAAGATGCGGGGGAACCCCTATGTCGAGGTGGTGCACTGGATGCACCAGATCCTGAACGCCCAGGACAGCGACCTGCACCGCATCATCCGGCACTACGACCTGGACCCCGGCGCCATCGCGACCGAGATCACCCGCGCGCTGGATCGCCTGCCGCGCGGGGCGACGACGATTTCCGATCTGTCCGAACACCTGATGGACGCGATGGAACGCGGCTGGGTCTGGGGCTCGCTGCTGTATTCGTCCAACCAGGTGCGCACGGGGCACCTGTTGCTGGGGATGCTGAAGACGCCGTCCCTGCGCAACATCCTGCAGACGATGTCGCCCGAACTGGGCAGGATCGGGCCCGACGACCTGGCCGATCATTTCGCCAAGGCCACCGATGGATCCCCCGAAGGGTCGATGCGCCCGCAGGACGGGTCGCACACCGGCGGCGGCGCCCACCCGGGCGAGGCATCGGACGCCATGCACGCCCCCCAGATGGGCCATGGCGAGGCTTTGGCGCAGTTCTGCACCGACCTGACCGAACAGGCGAGGAACGGAGAGATCGACCCGATCGTCGGCCGTGACGAGGAAATCCGCCAGATCGTCGACGTGCTGATGCGGCGGCGCCAGAACAACCCGATCCTCACGGGCGAGGCCGGGGTGGGCAAGACGGCGGTGGTCGAAGGCTTTGCCCTGCGCATCTCACGGGGGGATGTGCCGCCGGCGCTGAAGGACGTGCGGCTGCTGGTGCTGGACGTGGGGCTGTTGCAGGCGGGCGCGTCGATGAAGGGCGAATTTGAAAACCGCCTGCGCCAGGTGATCGACGAGGTGCAGGCCAGCCCGGTGCCCATCGTCATGTTCGTCGATGAAACCCATACGCTGGTGGGGGCCGGGGGGGCCGCCGGAACCGGGGATGCCGCCAACCTGCTGAAACCGGCGCTGGCGCGGGGGACGCTGCGCACCATCGGTGCCACCACCTGGGCCGAGTACAAGAAGTATATCGAGAAGGACCCCGCACTGACCCGCCGTTTCCAGGTGGTGCAGGTGGACGAACCGGGCATCGACAAGGCCATCCTGATGATGCGCGGCATTGCGTCCATGCTGGAAAAACATCACCGCGTGCAGATCCTGGATGAAGGCATCGAGGCCGCCGTGACGCTGTCCGCCCGCTACATCCCCGCCCGCCAGCTGCCCGACAAGTCGGTCAGCCTGCTGGATACGGCCTCGGCCCGCGTCGCGGTCAGCCAGCATGCGGTTCCGGCCGAGGTCGACGACAGCCGCCGCCGGATCGAGGCGCTGACCACGGAACTGGAGATCATCGAACGCGACGAGACCGCCGGTTACGAGGTCGGCGACCGCCGCGAGGCGGTGACAGCAGCGAAGACTGCCGAGGAGGAGCGTCTGACCGGCCTCACCGAACGGTGGGACAATGAGAAGGCCGTGGTCGAGGCCATCCTCGACCTGCGGGCCAGGCTGCGCGAAGGCGGCGCGCCCGTGGACGCCGAGGCGGCCACGCCAGAGGCCGCAGAGGTCAGCCCGCTGAGCGCCGACCAGCGCGCCGGGTTGCTGACCGAGCTGAAGGCGAAGAACGCCGAGTTGACGCGGATCCAGGGCGACAGCCCGCTGATCCTGCCCATCGTCGACCACCAGGCCGTGGCAAGCGTTGTCGGCGACTGGACGGGCATCCCCGTGGGCCGCATGGTCAAGGACGAGATCCAGACGATCCTCAGCCTCGAAGACCACCTGGCCAAGCGGGTCATCGGCCAGGATCACGCGATGAAGATGATCGCCAAGCGCATCCAGACCTCGCGCGCGGGGCTCGACAACCCGTCGAAACCCATCGGGGTCTTCATGCTGGCCGGCACTTCGGGCGTCGGCAAGACCGAAACCGCGCTGGCCCTGGCCGAAGTGCTTTATGGCGGCGAACAGAACGTCATCACCATCAACATGTCCGAATACCAGGAGGCCCACACCGTCAGTTCGCTGAAAGGCGCGCCGCCGGGGTATGTCGGCTACGGCGAGGGTGGTGTGCTGACCGAGGCGGTGCGGCGCAAGCCCTATTCCGTGGTCCTGCTGGACGAGGTCGAAAAGGCCCACCCGGACGTGCACGAGATCTTCTTTCAGGTCTTCGACAAGGGCGTGATGGAGGACGGCGAGGGGCGGATCATCGACTTCAAGAACACGCTGATCCTGCTGACGTCGAACGTGGGATCGGACCTGATCATGGACCTCTGTGCGGATCCCGACCTGATGCCCGAACCCGACGGCATCGCCAAGGCCCTGCGCGAGCCGCTGCTGAAGGTCTTCCCGCCCGCGCTGCTGGGCCGGCTGGTGACGATCCCGTATTACCCGCTGTCCCCCGACATGATCGCGGCCATCACCCGGCTGCAGCTGAACCGCATCAAGAAACGCGTGTCCGAGGCCCATGGCGTGCCCTTTACCTATTCCGATGCCGTCGTCGACACGATCGTCGAACGCTGCCAGGAGCTGGAGAGCGGCGGGCGGATGATCGACGCCATCGTCACCAACACCATGCTGCCCGAGATCTCGGCCGAATTCCTGCGCCGGATGATGGAGGGCGGCGCGATCAGCGCCGTTTCGGTCGACGCGAAGGACGGCGAATTCGCCTACGGCTTCGAATAACGCCGCCTGGGTCAAGGATACTACCGACATCGTACTTGCGACGTCGGCGCACGCGCGGAAAGATCCGGTCGGGCCGTCAGGTCAAGCGCGCCAGGACGGGCGCCGGTCAACGAGGGAAGGAATGCACATGACGGAGGCGGCTCAGCCCACAGGTTCGCGCGACAAGGTCCGTGCCTTCGTCGAAAGGCCGGATGTCGGCAATGCCATCCTGGGGATCATCGTCATCAACGCGATCATCCTCGGCCTGCAGACGTCGGAGCAGGTGACCGCCGCCATAGGGGGGCCGCTGAAGACGCTCGACCGGCTGATCCTGGGCATCTTCGTGATCGAGATGGCGCTGAAGCTTTATGCCTATGGGCTGGGCTTCTTCCGCAATGCCTGGAACATCTTCGACCTTGTGGTCGTGGGCCTGGGCCTGCTGCCCGACGGCAAGCAATTGTCGGCGCTGCGCGGCCTGCGTGTCATCCGGGCGATGCGGGTGCTGTCGGCGGTGCCGCAGATGCGGGCCGTGGTGCAGGCGCTGTTCGATGCGCTGCCGGGGATGGGCGCGGTCGTGGTGATGCTGTCGATCGTCTATTACGTCTTCGGCGTGATGGCGACGCTGATGTACGGCGATGCCTTCCCCGACTGGTTCGGCACGCTGGGGCGGTCGATCTATTCGCTGTTCCAGATCATGACGCTGGAAAGCTGGTCCATGGGCATCGTGCGCCCCGTCATGGCCGAATACCCCTATGCCTGGGCCTTCTTCGTGCCCTTCATCGTGGCCACGGCCTTTTCGGTGCTGAACCTGTTCATCGGCCTTCTGGTCAACACGATGCAATCGGCCGTGGAGGCCGAAACGGAAGCCGAATTCGAACGCCTGCGCGACCTGGTCCGGGCCGAGACGGACATTGTCGACGAACATGTCCTGTCGCTGACGGACGAGATCAAGGCGCTGCGCCGCGAGATCGGCGAATTGCGCGGGGGGACCGCATGAGCGACAGCCAGAAGTTCATCGCCCGCAACCGCGCGCCCCGCGTCCAGATCGAATACGACGTGGAACTTTACGGGTCGGAGAAAACCGTGCAGCTGCCCTTTGTCATGGGGGTGATGTCGGATCTTGCGGGCAAGTCGCATGTGGAACAGCCGGCGCCGGGCGACCGGAAGTTCCTTGAGATCGACGTCGACAATTTCGACGACCGGATGAAGGCGATGGCGCCCCGCGTGGCCTTTGCGGTGCCCAACACGCTGACGGGCGAGGGCAACCTCGAGGTCGACCTGACTTTCGAGAAGATGTCCGACTTCGACCCGGGCGCGATCGCGGCGAAGATCGGCCCGCTGAAGGCGTTGCTTGAGGCGCGCACGCAATTGTCGAACCTGATGGCCTACATGGACGGCAAGGCCGGCGCCGAGCGGCTGATCGAGACGATCCTGTCGGACCCATCGCTTCTGGCCGCGCTGGGCGCAGCCGCCCCGGCCGGCAGCGCCGAAGCCGACGCCGCCCTCGACCGCCTCCGGGCCCTTGCCCCCACCGAGCCTGCCGAAGCTGCCGAACATGCCGAGGAGGACCGGAGCGACGCCATCCTGTCTTCCCTGGCGGCCGCAGCCCCCGAGGAGGGCCCTGAGGCCGATGCCACCTCTGATGTGCTCTCCGGGCTGGCGGCCGCAGCCCCGGTGGAGGAGGAGAGAGACGGCACGGGCGATATCCTGTCCGCTCTCACGACGGGCGCATCCGAAGAGCGGCCTTCAGAGGATACGACCTCCCGGGTGTTGTCGGGTCTGGCGGGACAGGCCCCCGTGGCGGAAGACGTGGAGGAAGAACAGGACACCTTCAAGGATATCCTGTCAGGCCTTGCGGCTACGGCACCTGAGGACGAAGCGGTCAGGGACACGACCACCGACGTCCTGTCGGGCTTGTCTGCGCGCGCCCCGGTGGAGGAAGAAACGGACACCTTCGAGGATATCCTGTCTGGCCTTGCGACCTCTGCACACGAGGAAGCGTCCACCGAGGACACGACCACCGACGTCCTGTCGGGCTTGTCTGCGCGCGCCCCGGTGGAGGAAGAAACGGACACCTTCGACGACATCCTGTCTGGCCTCGCTACCTCTGCTCCGCAGGACGCGCCCGAGGATGCGACAGCCGAAATCCTGTCGGACATGACCGCTCGGGCGGGTGAACCGGCTCCGGGGGCGGATCAGGCCTCGGCCATTCTCGGGGATCTCTCCGTTTCGCCAGCACCGGCGCCTGAGCCCGATGCCCGAACCGAAGATATCCTTGCGGAACTGGGCACCGGGCAAACTCGGCTTCCGCCACGGGACACCGATACGGATGACGGTCTGGACGACCTGCTGGCAGACCTCGATCCCACGCCCCCCGCCGAGACCGGGGATGACGGTCTGGATGACATCCTTGGCGACCTGGGGGTCGCCGCGCTGGACGACGCCCGGATGATTGAGCCGATTGAAGACGCGCCGGTTGCCAAGGACGATCCCGCGCCTGTGGCCCAGACAGACGATCTTGGTCTGGATGACCTTCTTGGGGGGGCGGATACGGCCGAACCCGCCGGGATCGGCGTGGCCGATGACGACGGGCTGGATGATCTGCTTGGTGACCTTGGCGCCCTGATGGGGGATGAGGCGGACGAGGCCGCGACGCGGGAAGACGCGACGGCGGTTGGCGAGGTGGATGACGATGGCCTTGATGACCTGCTCGGGGATCTTGCGGTTGCGGGCGGGGAAGACGGCAAAGTGCCGGATGTCCTGGCGGAGCCGCCGGGCGATGGCGGGCAGGGCGCGGCGCCCGGGCCTGAGGTCGATCCGCTGGACGATCTGCTGAACAGCCTGACCGACCTGACCATGGATGGGGCGGACGCCGAGGAAGACGCGGCATCGCCGGACGTCGGGCTGCTGGACGACCTGCCGAGCGCGGTCGAGGCGCCGCCGCAATCAGAACCGGATCTGGTGTTCGGATCGATGACGGCGGATCGGCCCGATCCGCAGCGGCTGAACCGCAAACGGTTCCGTATCGCGCTGTTCGGCGATTTCAGCGGACGCGCGGCGCGCGGGGCGCTGGAGACCGGGGATGCCCTGGCCGCGCGCGCGCCGGTCATGCTGGACCCCGACAGCGTCGAGGAGATCATCGCGCGCTTCGCCGGAGACCTGGTCCTGCCGGTGGGCAGGGACGGGGCCGGGGTGAAAGTGCCGGTGTCGGGGCTGGATGACCTGCATCCCGACGAGATCTACGAGAAGGTGGAGTTGTTCGCAGAACTGAACGGGCTCCGGGGGCAGCTGAAGGCGGGGGCGACCTCGGCCGGGGCGCTGGCACGGCTGAAGCAATGGGCCGAGGCGCATGACGTGCCGCTGGCGCCGACGCATCGGCGGTCGGCGGCGACCTCGGTGCCGGCGGATCGCAAGCTGAGCGATTTCCAGCGGCTGATCGGGGACCATGGCGCAACGCTGACGCAGACGTCTCCGGTGGAGGACATGATCGCGCGCATCATCGGCCCCCATGTGCGGCGTGCGCCGGACATGGATGCGGTAAAGCTGGTGGACGAGGCGATCTCGTCTGCCATGCGGCTGATCCTGCATCACCCGGATTTCCAGGCGCTGGAAAGCCAATGGCGCAGCCTGGACCTGCTGGCGCGCTCGATCGAGGCGGACGACAAGCTGGATGTCATGCTCTACGACGTTTCGGCCGAGGAGATCGCCGCCGACCTGGCCGCTGCGGAGGACCTGGCGCAGAGCGGGATCGTCCGGCTGCTGACCGGGCCGCCTTTGGACGAGGAGACCGGGCGCGGTGGCTATTCGGCGCTGATCGGGCTGTATACCTTCGAGGAAACGCCGCCCCATGCGCAGATCCTGGGCCGGATCGCGCGGGTCGCGGCGCATGTGGACGCGCCGTTCGTGGCGGCGATGTCGCCGGGGTTCCTGGAGGTGAAGAAGGAAGACCGCCATCCGCTGGTGGCCGAGGCCTGGGACACGCTGCGCGCGATGCCCGAGGCCGCGTATATCGGCCTGGCGACGCCGCGGTTCATGCTGCGCCGCCCCTACGGGGCCAAGTCAGAGCCGATCTACGAATTCGACTTCGAGGAATTCACCATGGCCGAGGGGCTTAAGGGGCTGCTGTGGGCCAACCCGGTGGTTCTGGTGACGATCCTGATGGCGCAAAGCTTCCGCAGGAACGGGCCGGCGCTGGACCTGGGCAGCGTGATGTCGCTGGGTGACGTGCCGTTCCATTTCATCACCGACCGGTACGGCGACCAGGTGGCGCTGCCCTGCACGGAACGCAACCTGACGCTGTCGCGGGTCGAGGACGTGATGGCGCGCGGCTTCATGCCGGTGGTGTCGATCAAGGGCCGGGACGAGATCCGGCTGGGGTCCTTCAACGCGCTGGGCGGCGCGCCGATCCGGGGGGCGTGGAGCGATCTGCCGCCGCCCGAGACATCGCCGCCCCGCCCGCCGGCCCCCAAAAAAGAAACGCCATCTGTGACCGAGACCACAGACATCATGGCGGAACTCGACGATATCTTGTCTGGATTTTCAGACGATGCGGCACCGGCACAGCCGGCCCTGTCAGCATCGGGCGGCGATGGCGATATTGACGCCGATCTCGCCGCATTATTGGAGGACCTGTGATGCGGGTTATTGACCGGGCAACAAGCCGGGGCGGAGGGGCACAATGACCGTCAGCAAGCCTCATGACGACGCGATCGCCTGGATGTCGGGCGATTACAGCGCCGGCGACCTGCAGTTCCGCAAGGCCATCATCCGCGAACGGATGAGCGCGCTGACCGAGATGACGGTGTCTTTCCAGTCCAAGACCAAGGACCTGGACCTGACGCAGTTCGTGGGCAAGAAGATGCTTGTCCACCTGTCGACCAAGGACAAGAACGTCCGCGATTTCGGTGGCATCTGCGTGTCGGTCGAAAACCTGGGGCTGCGCGCGGGGGTGCGCCAGTACGTGGCCGAGGTGCGGCCGTGGTTCTATTTCCTGACCCGGACGACCGATTGCCGGGTGTTCCAGAGCCTGTCCACCCAGAAGATCGTCGAACGCATCTTCGGCGAATACGGCTTCACCGATTATGCCTTCAAGCTGTCGGACAAGTACGACGACCGGCAATATTGCGTGCAGTACCGGGAAAGCGATTACGCCTTCATCTGCCGGCTGCTGGAACAAGAGGGGATCTATTTCTTCTTCGACACCAAGTCCGATAGCGAAACGCCCGATCAGCTTACCTTCTGCGACAGCAAAAGTTCGCACAAGCCGGTGCCCGAGATCCCGGAGGTCGAATTCAAGGCGCGCACCAACGCCGACAACCAGCGCGAGGATCACATCACCGAATGGGCGGCGTCGCGCAATTTCACATCCGGCAAGGTGACGATCGACGATTACGAATTCTTCGCGCCCAAGGCCGCCAAGGCCACGACGGAGGCCGCGCAAAAGCGGGATTTCCCGCGCAACGACATGGAACTCTATGACGTCCCCGGCCGGTTCCGGGGCGAAGGCAACACGCCCAAGGACAAGCCCGTCACCACCGAAGGCGACCGCGCGCAGCGCCGCGCGCGCGTCCGGCTTGAGGCCGAGACGGTGCGCCACAAGACATGGCGCGGATCGTCGGGCGTTCGCACCATGGGAGTGGGCCACAGCTTCAAGCTGACGGATCATCCCGACAAGGAGGCCAAGAAGGAATACCTGGTGGTCCAGGCGGTGCATTACGTGCAGACCGACATGGACGTGGCCGACGACCCCACCGATTACGACATCAAGGAAAAGAACCTTGATATCCCGGAAGGGCTGAAGGGGTTCGCCTATGGCGCCACGGTCGAGGCGATCGATATCGCCGATCCCTACCGCGCGCCGCTGCGCACGCCCTGGCCGGTGATGACCGGCCTGCAGACCGCCGTGGTGGTCGGCCCCAGGGGCGAAGAGATCTATACCGACGATTACGGGCGCATCCGCGTGCAGTTCCACTGGGACCGCGAAGGCAAGATGGACGAGACATCGTCGTGCTGGGTGCGGGTGGCGACGCCCTGGGCCGGCAAGACCTGGGGCTTTGCCGCCGTGCCGCGCATCGGACAAGAAGTCGTGATCCAGTTCGAGGAAGGCGATCCCAGCCGACCGATGTGCATCGGGATGCTGTATAACGAGGACAACCCGACCTTCTATTCCAAGAAGGAGACATCGACCCAGGTGGGCATACGGTCCGACAGCACCAAGGGCGTGAACGACGCCCAGGCCTTCAACGAGATGATGTTCGACGACAAGGCCGGGGCCGAGATGGTCCGGATGCAGGCGCAGAAGGACCACCAGTTCCTGACCAAGAACATCTCGCGCATCGGGGTCGGGCTGAAGGATGCCGAGACGCTGAAGGGGTACGGCTTCAAGAACGCGACGGACGGATCGCTCTTGCAGGTGGTCAAGGCCAACATGGAACACGAGGTCCAGCAGGGCGATCATTTCTATTACATCACCAAGGGCAGCCAGGAGAAGGTGATTCACAAGGATTTCAAGACCAAGGTCGAAACCGGTGATACAACGTTGGACGTGGTCAAGGGCAAGCTGCTGGAGACGATCAAGGACAACCACGAGACGACGGTGCAGTCGGGCAACCAGACCAACACGGTGAAGCAGGGCAACATCGCGGTCGAGGCGTCGATGGGCAAGATCGAGATCGAGGCGAAGCAGAAGATCGTGCTGAAGGTGGGGCAGTCGACGATCACGCTTGACCCGGCCGGGATCACGATCGAGGCGCCCATGATCGACGTCAAGGCCAAGGGCATGGCGACCGTCGACAGCAAGATGACCACCGTGAAGGGTGCGGCGATGCTGACCCTGAAGGGCGGCATCACGATGATAAACTAGGACACGTCATGACGGACAGGTTCAAAGGGATGATAAAGGTGCCGCAGGAACCCGCGGCAAAGCTGCTTGCACGGGCCAGCGCCCGGCTGAGCGCCGCAATCGACGCGCCGGCCTCGGCCTCGGTCGACGAAGTGCTGAGCGAACTGGCCGAGAAGGGCGAATTGTTCGACATGCTGCACCTGCTGGCGGTGGCGTTGCCGGCCCGGGAACGGGTGTGGTGGGCCTGCCTGGCGGCGCGCGATTACGTCGGCCCGAAATCCGAGAAGGATCCGCGCCCGCTGACGGCGGCCGAGGCCTGGGTGTTCGAACCCTGCGACGACAACCGCACGTTGGCCAGCGACGCGATCGACGCGGCCTACGTGGATGACAACACGGTGCATTGCGCGATGGCCGCGCTGTATTGCGACGGCACGCTTGGGCCCGGCGATCTGGCCAAGTTTCCGGCCCCCGCCGGGATGGCGGAAGCGGCGGCTTTCGGAATGAATATGGTAGCGTTGGGGGAAATGTCTGATAGGTTTGAGGAACATGGCATTCTTCTGGTCGATCGGGCCGTTGACATCGCACGCGGCGGCAACGGACGCGTGGGAGAACCGGTTTGAGACGGCGGCTTGAACCTTGTGGGAGCACGCAAGTCACACATGATCACGCTGGAGTCCGAAAACAGACAGCCGGCCCGCGCACGCCTGGGCAAGATCTGAGGATTCCATGTCCGTGACCGTGTCCTTCCAGCCGACAGGCCCCGTGCCCGGCAATTCCGGCCCCGTCACCATGCGGGGCCCCAGCCTGACCATCGGTCGCGGCCCCGCCAACGACCTGGTGCTGCCCGATCCCGACCGGATGCTGTCCAAAAGCCACTGCGTGATCGAAGACCAGGGCGGCAATGTCGTGGTGATCGACCTGTCCACCAACGGCACCTTCCTGAATTATTCCAAGGTCGCCCTGGGCCCGGTGCCGACGCCGCTCAGCAATGGCGACGTGCTGACGCTGGGGCTGTTCGAGCTGGTGGTCAACATCACGTCCGAGATGCCTTCGGCCCTGGACCTGGCGCCCGACCCGATCGGCGATCTGCCGATCACGCCGGGCCATACGCCGCTGGGCCATGACCCGCTGGCCGACCTGCTGGATGGGCCCGGCTCGGGCGGCGACGTGCTGGACGAATTGCTGGGCGGACAATCGGTGCCGACGGGGCCGTCGCAGATCACGCCGGTCGATCCCATCGACGAACTGCTGCCCCCCGGGGGCGAGGACGACGACGATCCGTTCTTCTTGAAACCCCTGGACGGGCGGGAAGGCGAGGGAGCGAGCTTTTCGGCGCACAACGCTTCGCATCGCGATGTTTTCGAACCGCCGCGCCCCAGCCGGTCGATCATCCCCGACGACTGGGACGACCTGCTGGAACCCGGCCCCGGCGAGGCCGGGCCGCCCGCCGCAAAACCGGCGCCGATGCCCGATAGGGTGCCCGATCCGATGCCCGATCCGCTCGCGCCGGACCCCCTGGCCGATTTCGCGGCGCCCGATCCCGATCCGATCCGTCCGCCCACCGCGGCCAGGGTGGCGCCGCCGTCGATCCCCGAAGCGCCTCCGGGGCCGGACCCGCAGGCAGCCCCGCCCGAACCTCCACAGGCGGATGGCGCCGCCGATCCGACACCGCCAAAACCCGATTTCGCCGCCGATTTTACCCCCGGCGCACCGCCGACACCCCCGATACCCCCGTCCGCCGCGCCGGTGTCCACGGACGCCGCGCGCGCCTTTCTGACGGCGCTTGGAGCGGACGACATCGACATCCCCGACGCGGACCTGCCCCAGACGATGGAGCGGGCCGGCGCGATCATGCGCGAACTGGTCACCGGCATCCGCGAGATCCTGATGACCCGCAGTTCGATCAAGTCGGAGTTCCGCATCGAACAGACGATGATCGCCGCCGGGGGCAACAACCCGCTGAAGTTCTCGGTCAGCCCCGAACAGGCGCTGGAAGCGCTGCTGCGCCCGCGCAGGCGGGGCTACATGGCACCCGAGGCCGCCGCGCGCGAGGCGCTGGACGACATCGCCGCACACGAGGTGGCGATGGTGGCCGGCATGGAAACGGCCATCAAGTCCGTGCTGGCCAAGCTCAGCCCCGAGGTGCTGTCCGACAAGATCGAGACATCGGGCCGCCTGGGCAGTTTCCTGCGGGGCGGGCGCAAGGCGCAGTACTGGGATGTTTACGAAAAGATGTTCGCCGAGATCTCGGACCAGGCGGAAAACGAGTTTCATCATTTCTTCAGCCGTGAATTTGCAAGGGCCTACCAGGAACAATTGAACCGGCTGAAGGCCCGGAACGACCAATAACAGGCCCCGTATTTCACGGGTCACGAAGGAGAAGACGTCCATGTCCTGGGACAGCAAGGTGCTTTGGACCGAAGGCCTGTTTCTGCAGCCTCATCACTTCCAGCAGGCCGACCGCTATGCCGAGGCCCTGGTCACCGGCCTTGCGCGCCGGTTGACGCCTTATGCCTGGGGCGTGTCGACGCTGGAAATCGACTATGACGTGCTGAAGGTGGGCCAGTTCGCGCTGAAGACCGCGACGGGGCTGACGCAGGATGGCACTGTCTTCCGCATTCCCATGGCCGAACCCCATCCGCCCGCGCTGGAGGTGCCCGAGACGGTCAAGGATTGCATCGTCTACCTGACCGTGCCGCAGCGCCGCCAGGGCGCGTCCGAGGTCGACCTGACCGGCGCCGAAAGCTCTGCCAGCCGCCTGCGCCCGGCCGAGATCGAAGTCGTCGACACCATGAGCCAGGACCGCAAGCCGGTGACCCTGGGCGTGGGCCGGATGCGCCTGCAATTCGCGCTGGAGGTCGACGACCTGTCGGACCGGCTGGCGATCCCGGTGGCCAAGATCATCGAGGTCCGATCGGACCGCGAGATCATCCTGGACCAGTCCTTCATTCCCGCCTGCCTGGATATCCGCGCCAGCCAGACCCTGGCGGGGTTCTTTCGCGAACTCGACGGTCTGCTGTCGCACCGCATGACCGCGCTGGCGGGGCGGCTGTCGGAAGGCGGCGCTGCGCGGGGCGTGGCCGAGGTGTCGGATTTCCTGCTGCTGACGATCATCAACCGGGTGGTGCCGCAGGTTCAGCACATGGGCCAGATCGAGAACGTGCATCCCGAACAGGCCTATCGGTTCCTGGCGGGACTGGCGGGCGAATTGTCGGTCTTCATGACCGTGGAAAAGGTCGCGCCGGAACTGCCGCCTTATACCCATGACAACCTTTCCAACTGTTTCCTGCCGGTGATGCGGATCCTTCGGCAATATCTCAGTTCGGTTCTGGAACAGACGGCGATCCCGATCCCGCTGGAGCTGCGCAAGTACGGCATCTCGGTCGGCGTGATCGCCGACCGCAAGCTGATCGGCAACGCGGGGTTCGTTCTGGCCGTGGATGCGGATATTCCGACCGAGGACGTGCGCCGCCACTTTGCCGGCCAGGCCAAGATCGGGCCCGTGGAAGAGATCCGGCAGCTGGTGAATTCGGCGCTGCCGGGGATCACCCTGCGCCCCCTGCCGGTGGCGCCGCGCCAGATCCCGTACCATGCGGGCGTGGTGTATTTCGAAATGGACGGCGACAGCCCGTACTGGCGCAAGATGACGACCTCGGGCGGGATCGCGGTGCATGTGTCGGGGCAATTTCCCGGGCTCAAGATGGAGCTCTGGGCGATCCGCAATACGTGAGGGATGACGGATGGCGGACAAGGACCCCTTTGCAGAACCGGGTGACACCGACAAGACGGTGATCCGGCCCAATCCGGGCGGCCGCCGCCCGGTGCAGCAGCCGGCCGACCCGTTCGCGCCGCCGCCCCCCGCCGGTGCTCCGCCACCGCAGCCGCAGGGGGGCGAGGCTTATGGCGTGGCCCACGCCGCCCGCCCGCAGCCCCAGGGCGATGCGACCGCCGCGCAGGCGATGACGGGGATGAACCAGCTTGTGGCCTGTGCCTCGACGCTGTTTTCGCTGATCTCGCGCATCCGCAACCGCGCCCAGCACATGGACCCCGACAAGCTGCGCCAGTCCGTGGTGGCCGAGGTGCGCGCGTTTGAAAACCGCGCGTTGCAGGCCGGGATCCAGGCGCAGACCGTGAAGGTCGCGCGCTATGCCATGTGCGCCACGATCGACGACGTGGTGCTGAACACGCCCTGGGGCGGGCAGTCGAACTGGGGCCTGCAATCGATGGTCGGCACGTTCCATCGCGAAACCGTGGGGGGCGACCGGTTCTACGACCTGCTGGCCCGGCTGGAAAAGGATCCGTCCAACAACATCGACATGCTGGAATTCCTGTACATGTGCATGTCGCTGGGGTTCGAAGGGCGTCTGCGCATCGAACCGAACGGGTCGGAAAAGCACCTGCGCATCCGCGAAGGCCTGGCGCGGATCATCCGCGCGCAGCGGGGACAGATCGAACGGGATTTGTCGCCCAACTGGAAAGGGGTCGTGAAACCGTTTCGCGTGCTGTCGGCCTGGAAGGTGGTGTGGATCGCCGTGGGCGTCACCGCGTTGCTGATGCTGATGGAATTCGGCGGGCTGTCCTATGCGCTGTCGGTCCAGACCGAACGGATCATCGGCCAGCTGGGCATCATCGACAGCGGCCCGGTCGCCCGGCTGGAACGGCGCGCGCCGCCGCCGCCGCCCGCACCGCCCGCGCCCACGGTCGAGGAACGCATCGCCAAGGTCGAAGGCTTCCTGACCGAGGAGATCAAGGAGGGCATCGTCGAGGTGTTCCAGAAGGGAAATACGCTGATCATCCGCATCAAGGGCTCGGGCATGTTCGCGTCCGGGTCGGACCAGCTTCAGGATCGGTTCCGGGAACCGGTGAACCGTGTGGCGGCCGCGCTGAACGACGAACCGGGCCCGGTGATCGTGACCGGGCATTCCGACAACGTGCCGATCCGGTCTTCGCGTTTTCCCGACAACCTGGCGCTGTCGCTGGCGCGGGCCAAATCGGTGATGGCGGGGATGAAGGGCAAGATGGACGATCCCTCGCGCCTGACCGCCGAAGGGCGCGCCGACAAGGAACCCATCGCCGACAATGGAACCCGTGAAGGGCGCGCCGCCAACCGGCGGATCGAAGTCCTTCTGGTGCAGGAGACCGACGGATGATCGTACGCACCTTCCTGCGGCTGTTCCGGTCGATCTATTTCGTGCTGTTCTTCGTGGCGGCCATTCTGTGCGGGGCGTTCTGGTATTTCGCGCCCCTGATCGGCAACGACGACTGGCGCCCCTTCGCCGCCGTGATCCCGCGTGTCGTGGTGATCGCGGTCATCGCGCTGCTGTTTGCCACGGCGATGCTGATCGTCTTCCTGTCGCGGCGCAAGCACGACGACGACATGGCCGAGCAGATCGTCGAGGCCGTCGATCCCGGCCAGGCGATGATCTCGGCCGAGATGGACGAGCTGAAGGCCAAGTTCAAGACCGCCATGGCCGAGCTGCGCAAGTCCAAGGGCGGGCGGCGGACCCTGAACGAATTGCCGTGGTACGTGATGATCGGGCCGCCGGGCGCGGGCAAGACCACGGCGATCGTCAATTCCGGCCTGCAGTTTCCCCTGGCGGAAAAGCTGGGCAAGGCGGCCATCGGCGGTGTGGGGGGCACGCGCAACTGCGACTGGTGGTTCACCAACGAGGCCGTGCTGATCGACACCGCCGGGCGCTACACGACGCAGGAAAGCGATGCCGAGGCCAACAACAAGGCGTGGCTGGGCTTTCTGGGCTTGCTGAAGAAATACCGCCCGCGCCAGCCGGTCAACGGGGCCATCGTGGCGATCAGCCTGTCCGATCTGTACCTGCAGGACGAGATGACGCAAAAGGCCCACGCCCAGGCCGTGCGCCGCCGGTTGCACGAGCTGCGCGAACAGCTGGGCGTGCGGTTTCCGGTCTACGTGCTGTTCACCAAGGCCGACCTGATCGCGGGCTTTGCCGAATATTACGACATCCTGGGCAAGGAGGAACGCGAGCAGGTCTGGGGCTTTACCCTGCCGGTCAATGTCTCGGCGGCGGAAGAGGGCGCGCTGGGGATGTTCGACCAGGAATTCGCCAAGCTGCTGGGCCAGCTGAACGCGCAATTGCTGGAACGCATGCAGGGCGAGACCGATCCGCAGCGCCGGGCGCTGATCGCCGGGTTCCCGTCACAGGTGGCGTCGATGCGCGGCGTGGCGCGCGCGTTCCTGACCGAGGTCTTCCAGGACAACCGGTACGAAACGCGCCAGATGATGCGCGGCGTCTATTTCACCTCGGGCACGCAGGAGGGCACGCCGATCGACCGGCTGATGCTGTCCATGGCCCAGACCTTCGGCATCGGCCGGCAGGCGATTGGGTCGGGGCAGGGGACGGGGCGGTCGTATTTCCTGACGCGGGTCTTCGACGGGGTGATGTTCCCCGAAGCCGGTCTGGTGTCGGCCGACGACAAGGTCGAACGCCGCTACCGCATTGCCCGGATCGCCGCCATCGCCGCCACGGTGCTGATCGCGCTGACCACCGGCGCGCTGTGGGTGCGCAGCTACATGGGCAACGTCGCGCTGATCCAGACGGCGGGCGATCACGTGGCGGCCTATTCCGCCGCCGCCGCGACCCTGCCGGCCAGCCCCATCGGCGATACCGACCTGCCGCCCGTGGTCGAGGCGCTGAACCAGCTGCGCGACCTGCCCGGCAACCCCGCCGTCAACGAACCCGACCCGGATCCGGCGCTGACCTGGGGGCTTTATCGTGGCGAGGTCATCGGCACCCAGGCCGCCCAGACCTATCGCGCCGCGCTGAACCAGCGCTTCCTGCCGCGCCTGCTGCTGCGGCTGGAAGAACAGATGGCGGCCAACATGAACGACCCCGACCGCCTGTACGAGGCTTTGAAGATCTACCTGATGCTGGGCCTGCAGGGGCCGATGAACGCCGACCTGGTCACCCAGTGGATGACCGAGGACTGGGACCTGGCCTATCGCGGCCCCACGCGCGGCCAGCTGCGCGAAGACCTGGGCACCCACCTTCAGGCGCTGCTGTCCCAACCCATGCAGGAAATCGCGCTGAACGGTCCGCTGGTCGAGCAGGTGCAATCGGTTCTGACGGAACTGCCGCTGGCGCAGCGGGTCTACAACGGCATCATCGCGTCCGAGAAGGCGACCAGCCTGCCCGAATGGCGCGTGACCGACATCGGCGGGCCGGCCGTGGCGCGGGCGATGGTGCGATCCTCGGGCAAGCCGCTGAACGAGGGCGTCGAGGGGATATTCACCTACAACGGCTTCTACCAGGTCTTCCTGCCCGAAGCCGTCAGCGTCGCCGAACGCGTCCAGAACGAGGCCTGGGTGCTGGGCGAACAGGGCAGCCTGCTGGAAAACGAAAGCGCGCTGCTGGCGCTCAGCCGCGACGTGCTGGACCTGTATTACAACGACTACGTGTCGCGTTATGACAGCCTGCTGAGCGATCTGGACATCATCCCGATGGAAAGCCTCAGCCATGCGGTCGAGGTGACGAACGTGCTGTCGGGTCCGACCTCGCCCATCGTCAACATCCTGACGGAGATCTCGAAGGAAACCAGCCTGACCGAGGATCGCAACGCCATCGACACCTCGGCGGTGTCGGGCGGGCTGGACCGGATCGTGTCGATCGAAAGCCAGGCGAACCTTTCGGTACAGGGCCAGATCCTGCTGGGCGCGCTGCTGGATTCGGCCACCACGCCCACCGGCGAACCGGTGCCGCCGCCGGGCGCCTACGTGGAAAACCGGTTCGACTGGCTGCACCAGATGGTGGCGCGCCGCGACGGCAAGGCGTCGCAGCTGGACCAGCTGATGACGATCCTGACCGAGGTCTACCAGGAGCTGCAGAAGATGTCGTTTTCCGGCGTGACCTCGGGCACCCAGACGGGCGAGGCGATCCAGGCGTTCCAGCAGATGGCCGCCCGCATGGAAGGGCCGATTCCCCGCTGGGCGACGCAGATCGTCACCGGGTCGTCGGGGATCGCGGCGGATGGCACGCGGGCGTCGATCAACGCGCGCTGGCAGTCCAACGTGCTGCCGTTCTGCGAACAGGCGCTGGCGGATCGCTATCCGTTCAACCGGCGTGCGCGCGCCGACGTGGCGGTGCAGGACTTTTCCCGCCTGTTTGCACCCGGCGGACAGATCGACGGGTTCTTCAACGAGAACCTGCTGAAGTTCGTCGACACCCGCACGCGCCCCTGGACCTGGAAGCGCGTGAACGACGTGGATCTGGGGATCTCGCAGCAGGTGCTGGAGCAGTTCCAGTACGCCTCCGAGATCCGCGATGCCTTCTTCAACGGCAACCCCACGCCCCTGGTCCAGTTCCAGATCACGCCCGAGGCGCTGGACCCCAAGGCCAAGGCGGTGACCCTGTCGATCGACGGTCAGACCGTCGCGTTCGATCAGCGCTCGGGCCAGCCGCCGCCGACGGCGGTGACCTGGCCGGGCGGCGTGGGATCGGCGCGGGTGACGTTCGAACCCAACCGCAACACCACCGAAAGCATCCTGGACCGCAACGGTCCCTGGGCCTGGTTCCGGCTGCTGGACGCGGCCGAGGTGCGGTCGACCAACGTGTCCGACCGCAAGCGGGTGATCTTCAACGTGGGCGGGCGGATCGCGATCTTTCAGATGCAATCGGGATCGGTTCTGAACCCCTTCGCCCTGCCGGCGCTGGCCAAGTTCAGCTGCCCCAAGTCGCTGTGATGGCCGGTGTTTTCGGCGCCTTTGGCAAGATGCCGGCGGTGGGGGACTTCTTTCGCATCGCGCCGCCGCCGGGGTTTGTCGAGGCCTGGGATCCCTGGCTGCAGCAGGCGCTGCTGACCGGGCAGCAGGCCTTTGGCGGCGGCTGGGACGCGGTCTACATGTCGGCGCCGATCTGGCGGTTC
This sequence comes from Marinibacterium anthonyi, assembly GCA_003217735.2. Taxonomy (GTDB): domain Bacteria; phylum Pseudomonadota; class Alphaproteobacteria; order Rhodobacterales; family Rhodobacteraceae; genus Marinibacterium; species Marinibacterium anthonyi. The sequence goes on from CP031585.1 coordinate 2,014,676, forward strand.
ACGCTGGCGGCGGGCGTGGCGGGGCCAACGTCGGTGATCGGGGTGCTGATGCCATCGGTCGACCGGGTCGGGCGGCGGTTCCCGCTGACGCTGGCCTGCGGGATGGCGCCGGGTCCGATCGGGCCGGTGCATTTCGCCAACGATGCCCTCTTCGAGGCGCTGGAAGACCTGGCGCTGGCGGCGCTGGACGACGGGATGACGCGCGACAAACTGGCCGAAGGGCTGGCGCCCCTGCCGGCCCCCGTCCGACCGGGAGCGTTGACAAGGCTGGCCCGCGCGGGGCAGACAGTAATCGGGATTGGGGCAAGTCCTCTTCAAGCCGGATTGGCGGCTGCACATATCGGGGCGATCGCGGGCGGACAAAGCCTGTGGTCGGCAGAGCTGAACGGGCGATCCCGTCTGATGCTCTGTTCGGGTCTGCCCGGGATGGCAGAAATCCCGGCCGTGTTCGATGTTGCGGCAGCGGCCTGGAACGAGGAGGTCGGTGCGTGAGCGCTACTGATTATCGCTACAATGCGCGCACCCATGTGGGTTTGCGGCGCCGGGTGAACGAGGACGCGGTCCTGGCCCTTCCCGATCAGGCCATATGGGTGGTGTCGGACGGCATGGGGGGCCACGACGCCGGCGATTACGCCGCGAACCTGATCGCCGACACGATCGCGTCGATCCCGTCCGGATTGAACCCGGCCGACAGCCTGCATGCCCTGCGCGACGCCATCGCCCATGCCCATGCCGCCATCCTGAAGGAAGCCGAGGTTCGGGGCCGGGGCGTGATCGGCGCCACGGTGGCGGCGCTGATGATGGCAGCGGGGCATTTCGTGGCGCTCTGGGCCGGGGACAGCCGCATCTACCGGCTGCGCGACGGCAAGATCGAGATGCTGACGACGGATCATTCCGCCGTGGCGGTCTTTGTCGAGGCGGGCCAGATGACCTGGGACGAGGCCGAACAGCATCCCCAGTCCAACGCCATCACCCGGGCCGTGGGCGTGGGCGACGTGGTGGACCTGGACAAGGTCCGGGGCGAAACGCACAAGGGCGACCGGTTCCTGCTGTGTTCGGACGGGCTGACCAAATACGCGACCTTCGGGATGCTGGAAAAGGCGCTGTCCGAGATGCCGATCGAGACGGTGACGGATCACCTGATCTCGGTCGCGCTGGCCGGGGGCGGGGCCGACAACATCAGCGTGATCGTCGTCGACGTCCTCTAGACCGCTCGATCCGGGGCGCGACCTGCAGCGCGCTTCAGCGCGCTGCCCGGCCCAACGCCCGTCGCGGCGCGGCGATGCCGCGGCGCAGGCGGGGGGCGGGAGCCGCCCCCGACCAGTCGTCAGATGCGGCGGCCGCTTTCCTGCGCGAACATGTGCAGGTTGTGCGGTGCGATCTTCAGGAACATGCGCCCTTCGGACAGCGGCGCCGTGTTGTGCACGTTGACCACGAAGGGATGGGCATGCACGCGCCCGTGCAGCAGGCGGTGGGCGCCCAGTTCCTCGACCAGGTCCAGGTCGAAGGGCAGGGCGGCCAGCCCGTCGTCGGCCAGCGCCAGGTCCACGTCCTCGGGTCGCACGCCCAGCGACACGGATCCCTGGTAATCCGCCGACTGGCCGACGCTCAGGCTGATGCCTGCCACGTGCACGTGGCCGTTGCCGTTGTAATCGGCCGGCATCAGGTTCATCGGCGGCGCGCCCATGAAGCTGGCCACGAAGGTCGACGCGGGTTTGCGATAGATCTCGGCCGGGGTGCCGATCTGTTCGATCCGCCCGCCGTTCAGCACCACGATCCGGTCGGCCATGGTCATCGCCTCGACCTGGTCGTGGGTCACGTACATCGACGTCACCCCGATCCGGCGCTGCAGCGCGCGGATCTCGACCCGCATCTGGTTCCTGAGCTTCGCATCCAGGTTCGACAGCGGCTCGTCGAACAGGAACAGCGCCGGTTCGCGCACGATGGCCCGCCCCATGGCCACCCGCTGGCGCTGCCCGCCCGACAGCTGCGACGGCTTGCGTTCCAGGTAATCCGTCAGGTTCAGCATCTCGGCCGCCTCGCGCACCTTGCGGTCGATCTCGTCCTTGGGCGTGCGGCGGTTCTTCAGCCCGTAGGCCATGTTCCTGTAGACCGTCATGTGCGGGTACAGCGCGTAGTTCTGGAACACCATGGCGATGTCGCGTTCGGCCGGGTCCAGGTCGTTGACCTCGCGGTTGGCGATGGTGACGGAACCGCCGGTGATCTCTTCCAGCCCCGCGACCATGCGCAACAGGGTGGACTTGCCGCAGCCCGAAGGCCCGACCAGCACGATCAGCTCGCCATCCTCGATGTCGAAGGACGTGGGATGCACCGCCAGGGTGCCGTTGGGATAGGTCTTGGTGACCCCTTGCAGACGCACGTTGCCCATGGGCCGTGACTCCTATTTATCGCTTTCGACCAGGCCCTTGACGAACCAGCTCTGGAAAAAGATGACGACCAGCACCGGCGGCAGCACCGCGAGGATGGCCAGCAGGTTGGATCGTCCGAATTCGGGGATGTGGTTGCCCTCGAGGCCTTGCGTGATCTGGCGGATCCCCTGGACCAGGGTCATCTTGCCCTCTTCGGTGACGACCATGGTGGGCCAGAGGTACTGGTTCCAGCCGTAGACGAACATGATGATGAAGATCGCCGCGATCATGGTCTGGCTCAGCGGCACCAGGATATCGATGAAGAACTTGACCGGCCCGGCCCCGTCGATCCGCGCCGCTTCAACCAGTTCTTCCGGAACCGACATGAAGAACTGGCGGAAGAAGAACGTGGCCGTCGCCGAGGCGATCAGCGGGATGATCAGCCCGCCATAGCTGTTCAGCAGCCCCAGCTTCTGGGTGACCTCGTAGGACGGCACGATGCGCACCTCCAGCGGCAGCAGCAGCGTGGTGAAGATCAGCCAGAAGGCCAATGTGGCGAAGCGCAGGCGGAAGTAGACGATCGCGTAGGCGGCCAGCATCGAGATGACGATCTTGCCCAGGGCGAACCCCAGCCCCAGGATCAGCGAATTCCGGAACATCGACAGCCCGGTGTTTTCGCCGGAAAACGACATCGACTGGAACAGCGCCTTGTGCAGGTTCGCCCAGAACTGGTCGCCGATCTGCAGCGACGGTCCGGACTTCATGATGTCGGTATCGGGGATCGTGCTCATCTGCAGCAGCATCAGCAGCGGCGCCATCATGATGAAGGCGCCGATGATCAGCACGACATGATCGCCCAGGGTTTCCCAGCGAAAGCGGCGACGCTTGGCCGGGGCGGCGGCGGTGGCGGTATGGGGATGAGACATCTCGGCCATGTTCCGGTCCTCAGGTATAATGGATGCGGCGTTCGACCATCCGGAACTGGAAGATCGTCAGCGCCAGCACGAGCACCATCAGAACCACCGACTGCGCCGAGGAGCCGCCCAGGTCCTGGCCACGGAAACCGTCGAGGTAGACCTTGTAGACAAGCGTGATAGGGCTGTCGCCGGGGTTGTTGCGCAGGATCGTGTCGATCGTGCCGAAGGTGTCGAACAGCGAATAGGTGATGTTGATGATCAGCAGGAAGAACCCCGTCGGCGCCAGAAGCGGAAAGGTCACCGTCCAGAACCGGCTTGCGGCGGACCGGTTGTCGATCATCGCGGCCTCGCGCACGGCGCGGGGAATGGATTGCAGGCCCGACAGGAAGAAGATGAAATTCACCGGAATCTGCTTCCAGACCGAGGCGATCACCAGCGCGATGGACGTGTCGTAGTAATCCAGCCGCACGCGGAAATCCCAGCCGAAGAGGGCGAAGAATTCCGTCAGCGGCCCCCAGCGCTGGTTGAACATGATCAGCGTGATGAAGCCCGCGACGGGCGGGGCGACCGCGTAGACCCACATCAAGAGCGTGCGATAGGTCTTGGCGCCGCGGATCACCTTGTCGGCCTTGACCGCGAAGAGAAGGGCGATGGACAGGGAGAAGAAGGTGACCAGGACCGAGAAGACAAGGGTGAACCAGGCGATGGACCCGTATTCACTGCTGCGCAACAGGCGCGTGTAATTGTCGAAGCCCACGAAGGTGGACCCGAAGCCGAACGGATCTTCCAGGAAGAAGGACGATTTCAGCGCCTGCCAGGCGGGCCAGTAGAAGAACAGGCAGATGATGCCCAGCTGCGGGACCAGCAGCAGGACCGGAAGCCAGGGATTGGAGAAGCCAGCGCGTTTCAAGGAAGGAGCCTCGTGCAGAAACGGGGACTGGCGGCCCGGGACGGGCCGCCAGTCGGAAGGGTGGGGCAGACGATCAGTTGACGGTCTGTGCGAAACGGGCCAGCAGCTCGTTGCCTTCGGTCTCGATGGTCGCCAGGGCGTCGTCGATCGAGGTCTCGCCGTTCAGGAAGCGCGACAATTCGCGGTTCTCGATGTCGCGGATCTGGACGTAGAAACCCATGCGGTAGCCGTGGGTGTTTTCGCCGTCGCGCAGCGACAGCTGCTTGATGGCGGTCTCGGCGGCCGGGAAACGTTCGTAATGGCCGTCTTCCTTGGCCAGGTCGTAGGCGGCCAGGGTGATCGGCACATAGCCGGTCTCGCGGTGCCACATGTACTGGACTTCGGGCGAGGTCAGGAATTCGAAGAAGGCGGCGGTGGCCTTGTTCTGGTCGTCGGGCTTGCCTGCCATCGCGAACAGCGACGCGCCACCGATGAAGGTCTGGTAGCCTTCCTCGGTGATCGAGGACCAGTAGGGCAGGTAGGTCGACGCCCATTCGAACGGCAGGTTCAGCGCGGTCAGGCCGCCGAAGTCGCCCGACGAGCCGATGTACATCGCCGCCTTGCCGTCATTGAACTGTGCCTGATTGTCGTCCCAGCCGGTGCCGTAGAAGCCGAAGTATCCTTCGTCCAGCCATTCCTTCACCTTGGTGAAGTGCATCTTCATCTCGGGCGAGTTGATCAGGATCTTGGTGCCGTCGGCGCCGTCATAGCCGTTCGCGTTGGTGGCGAAGGGCAGGTTGTGGCGCGAATGGAAGTTCTCGACGAATTCCCAGGGCAGGTGCGTCTGGACCAGCGGGATGTAACCGGCGTCCTTCAGCTTGGGCGCGATGGCCTCGAAGTCCTCGTAGGTCTTGGGCGCTTCGACACCGGCCGCGTCCAGGGCGTCCTGGTTGTAATACAGCACCGGCGAGGACGAGTTGAACGGCATGCCGATCATCTTGCCGGTCGTGTCGGCGTAGAAATAGCGCACGCCGGGGATGTAGTCGTTGATGTCGAAATCCGCGCCCTGTTCGGTCAGCAGGTCCTGCACCGGAACGGTGGCGCCCTTGGCGGCGATCACGGTGGCGGCGCCGGCGTCGAACACCTGCAGGATGTTGGGCTGCTCGCCCGCGCGGAAGGCGGCGATGCCCGCGGTCAGCGTTTCTTCGTAGCCGCCCTTGAACACCGGGGTGATCTTGTAGTCGGATTGCGACGCGTTGAACTGGGTCGCGATCTCGTTCACGACGTCGCCAAGGTGACCGCCCATGCCGTGCCACCAGGTGATTTCGGTTTGAGCGCTTGCACCGCCTGCAAGGCCCGCGACGGCCACGGCTGCGGCCGCGACTTTCGAGGAAAAGGTCATTGACGACTCCACGTGTTGTGAATGGGGCCTCATCCGTGGCCCCTTAAGGCCGCTGCCTAGGCAGTTTGCGAAACGGGTAGATGACGGTTTGATGAAGCTCGCGTAACAGCGGCCGTTGACGTGCGGTCGCCTTGCCGCCGATCCGGGCAGATGCCGCAACGGCAGGCCGTGTCTGTGGATAAACCGCCGGGGTCTCTGGCGCTTGGCCGCGGGCTGGCGCATGAACGGCGGCGAACATCGATGACGGAGAAGAAAATGGCGGATGCGACCTCGGACATCCTGGTGATCGGCGGCGGCATGGCCGGCGCCTCGGCCGCGGCCGAACTGGCGGGCCGGGCCAGCGTGACCCTGCTGGAGATGGAGGCCCAGCCGGGCTATCACACCACCGGCCGATCCGCCGCGATGTACGAACCGGCCTATGGCCCTGCGGCGATGCGGGCACTGACCCGCGCCGGGCTCGACGTCTTTTCCAACCCGCCCGCGATCTTCGGGGACGGCCCGCTGATTTCCTCCCGCGCGTCGCTGTTCGTCGCCACCCAGGACGAACGCCCCCTGCTTGAGGCGATGCGCGACGACGTGGGCCGGGACAGGTTCGAGGATCTGGACGCCGAGCAGATCCGCGCGATGGTGCCGATCCTCAAGGAAGGCTACATCGTCGACGGCGCGCTGAACCGGGGCGGGTCGGATATTGACGTGGGCCGCATGCACCAGGGGTATCTGCGGATGCTGAAGGCCTCTGGCGGGTCGGTGGTGACCGGTGCCGAGGTGACGGCGCTGGCCCGTGCCGATGGCCTGTGGACGGCCCGGACGCGGGCGGGCAGCTTTTCCGCGCCGATCGTGGTGAACGCAGCGGGCGCCTGGGCGGACATGGTCGGTGCGCTGGCCGGGGCCGAACCCATCGGCCTGACGCCCAAGCGGCGCACCGCGCTGATCGTGGCCGCGCCGCAGGGCATGGACGTGTCGGCTTGGCCGCTGGTCGTGAACGCATCGGAAACCTGGTACCTGAAACCGGACGCCGGGCGGCTGCTGATCTCGCCCGCCAACGAGGATCCGCAACTGCCCTCCGACGCCCAGCCCGACGAGATGGACGTGGCGATCTGCGTCGACCGGGTGATGACCGCCTGCGACATCGACATCCGCCGGATCGAAAACCAGTGGGCCGGGCTGCGCAGCTTTGTCGCCGACAAGGAGCCGGTGGCGGGCTTTTCCGACGTGGTCGACGGGTTCTACTGGCTGGCCGGGCAGGGCGGTTATGGAATCCAGTCGGCACCCGCCATGGCCCGCCTGGTCGCCGCGCAGGTGCTGGGACAGCCGTTGCCCGACATCATCGCCGCCGAAGGGCTGGACCCCGCGGTGCTGGCGCCCGGCCGGCTGGCCGGTGCAAAGCGTTTTCATATTTAGGTTTTGTGTGGCCGGAAATGCGGTTTCGGCGCGCCGGGGATTAACCTAGGTTCAGGGTGTTTGGCGCTAACGTCATCCCGATGTTATTCTGGAACCGCACTAATACCCGTGTGACCCGCTCGCTGTCGCGGTGCCGGGCACACGTTCAAGGAGTTGAGCCTATGCGCAAAGCATACTTCCCCGCCGCGCTTGCGATTGGTCTGGTCCTGCCGGCCGGCATGGCGGCCGCCGGCCCCAAGTATACCAACGATTCCGGCGGCACGATGTGGTACTACGGGCAACTGAACCCGGGCTACCTGTCGGCCGACGACGGATCGGACACCACGGACGAACTGATCGACAACTCGGCCTCGAATTCGCGGGTCGGGATCTGGATCGTCCAGCCGTTCGACAACGGAATGGAATTCTCGTTCAACCTGGAAACCGGGCTTGGCTTCCGGTCCAGTTCGGGGCTGAGCCAGCTGAACGCGGGCGACCGGTCCTGGTTCGACTGGGACCAGCAGGACATCCGCAAGGTCGATCTGAGCCTCAAGACCAGCTACGGCACCGTCTGGGCCGGGCAGGGCAGCATGGCGTCTGACGGGGCCGGGCAGGTCGACAAAAGCGGCACGACACTGGCCGGCTACGTCTCGCTGAGGGATGTCGCGGGCGCCATCCTGCTGCGCGATTCCACCGGCGCGCTGACGGATGTGACCATCGGCAGCGCCTTCGACAGCTATGACGGCGGCCGCTATGGCCGCATCCGCTACGAGACGCCGGACCTGGCCGGCTTTACCGTCAGCGCGGCCTGGGGACAGGAGATCCTGGACAAGGACAGCGACGACGAATTCTGGGACGCCGCGCTGCGCTACAGGGGCGAATTCGGCAACGTCCTGCTGGACGCCGCCGTCGGCTACCAGTCGCGGATGCGCCCCGGCGCCGAGGATCGCAACGACACCTTCGCATCGGCATCGCTGTACCACCTGTCCGGCGTCAGCCTGACGCTGGGCGTGGGCGAACGCAACACCGCCGGCACCTATGTCTACACCAAGCTCGGCTACAAGCGGGACTGGCTGCCCATCGGCGACACGGCGGTGTCGATCGACTATTACAGCGCCGACGACATGGGGCTGACCGGCACGGCGACCTCGTCCAGCTCGGACGCCATCGGGGTGGAACTGGTCCAGCAAGTCGCCGACTACAATCTCGAAGGCTATCTGGGCTACCGCAGCTACAGCTTCGACGACAACAGCGCCACGTCCTACAAGGATGCCAGCACGGTCCTGGTCGGCGCGCGCTGGAAGTTCTGAAACCGGCACGCGCGGATTGACAGGAACACTGGGCGCGGCAGCAATGCCGCGCCCCGTCATTTGCGGCACGTCATTTGCGCCCCGTCATTTGCGGCACGTTCGGCGGTTTTCACCGGCCATTTCCGGTCAAAAGGCGTTAGCGGCTTGCACAGGCCCGGCCCGCCCAATAGAAGGTGCCAAATTTTCGCGCGCCGCGTGGGCTGACCCCGTGCGGCGGAGCCAGGGGAAAGACGACATGCAGGTTACCGAGACGCTGAACGAGGGTCTGAAACGCGGCTACACCATCACGGTGTCCGCGGCCGAGCTGGAAGACAAGGTCGCCGAGAAGCTGACCGAAGCCCAGCCCGACATCGAGATGAAGGGCTTCCGCAAGGGCAAGGTGCCCCTGCCGTTGCTCAAGCGCCAGTTCGGTCAGCGCCTTCTGGGCGAAGTCATGCAGGAAAGCATCGACGGCGCCATGAGCAAGCATTTCGAGGACAGCGGCGAACGTCCCGCGCTTCAGCCCCAGGTCAAGATGACCAACGAGGACTGGAAAGAAGGCGACGACGTCGAGGTCGAGATGACCTACGAAGCGCTGCCCCAGATCCCCGAGGTCGACCTGTCGACCATCACGCTGGAACGCCTGGTGGTGAAGGCCGACGAAGAGTCGGTGAAGGAAGCGCTGGAAAGCCTGGCCGAAAGCGCCCAGGATTTCGACACCAAGGACGGCGCGGCCGAAGACGGCGACCAGGTGGTGTTCGACTTCGTGGGCAAGGTCGACGGCGAAGCCTTCGACGGCGGTTCGGCCGAGGATTACCCGCTGGTGCTGGGTTCGGGCAGCTTCATCCCCGGCTTCGAGGAACAGCTGGTCGGCGTCACCGCCGGTGACTCCAAGGATGTCACCGTGACCTTCCCCGAGGAATACGGCGCCGAGAATCTGGCCGGCAAGGAAGCCGTGTTCGAATGCACCGTCAAGGAAGTGAAGGCGCCCAAGAAGGCCGAGGTCGACGACGAGCTGGCCAAGAAGTTCGGCGCCGAGGATCTTGAGGCCCTGAAAGGCCAGATCACCGAGCGCCTGGAAGCCGAATACGCCGGCGCATCGCGGTCGGTGCTGAAGCGCAAGCTGCTGGACGCGCTGGACGACGTGGTCAGCTTTGACCTGCCGCCGAGCCTGGTCGACGCCGAGGCCAGCCAGATCGCGCACCAGCTGTGGCACGAGGAAAACCCGGACGTGCATGGCCACGATCACCCGGAAATCGAAACCACGGACGAACACAAGGCCCTGGCAGAGCGCCGCGTGCGTCTTGGCCTGCTGCTGGCCGAGCTGGGCCAGAAGGCCGAAGTTGAAGTGTCCGACGCCGAGATGACCCAGGCGGTCATGGCGCAGGCACGTCAATACCCGGGCCAGGAACGCCAGTTCTTCGAATTCGTCCAGCAGAACCCGCAGATGCAACAGCAGCTGCGCGCGCCGATCTTCGAGGACAAGGTCGTTGACTATGTCTTCGAACTGGCCCAGATCTCGGAGAAGGACGTGACCAAGGACGAGCTTAAGGCAGCCGTCGAGGCACTGGAGGACGAGGAGTAATCCTTTGTCCTGCACCTGAGGGGAAATCATTGGAAAAGGCCGGCCATTGCGCCGGCCTTTTTCTTTGCATGCGCGATCCCGTGACCGGCGCATCTGCCCGGTCCGCTTCCCCGGAACAGTAGGACAGACGTGCTGACCAACCGCCTTATTTTCAGGCGCTGTTAACCACAGTTTCTTATTTCCAGACACGGTGAAGCATATCCGCTTTCCATTCCTGCTGCGTTGCAGCATTCACGGACTCAACCTGCGGCACATCGGTCGCAAGCACGGTCTGCGGCAGGTGAGAAAAGTCCTGAAGGAGCGTGCGCACGATCAACCGGACTTTAGGGGAGGAGCCAGAAGGTTTCGCTGTGGCGAAGCCGTGTCGAGCGGTAGCCCAAAGGAGGTCCCATGATCGCTCTCGTATTCGTAACCTGCCTGCAGACCAGCCCCACGGTCTGCGAAGAACGCAGCCTGCTGTTCAGCGAACAGATGACCCCGATGGCCTGCCTGATGAACGCACAACCGCACCTGGCCGAGTGGCGCGCGCAGCATCCGAACTGGAAGATCTCAAGCTTTCGCTGCGGTCGTCCGGAACAATTCCAGAAGCACAAGACCGTCTGAAACCGTCCGTTCGGGCGACGTCCGGCGCACGGACGTCCGCCCACGGAAAACGGCCAAACGGCCAAACGACAAAAGGCGGGGAATACCCCGCCTGTGTCACGTCCAAGTCGATTGTCGGCGTCTGCGAGACGCCCCTGGGGGCCTGTGGCGCGCTTGCTCAGCGCAGGCCGGTTTCCTCGAGCATGCCAAGCCTCTTGGCCTGGTAATAGTAGCCTTTCGCGTACCAGCCCACGGCGTCGCTTTCCGTCCCGTCCGAGACAAGCCACGCGCCGCGCAGGTACTTCACCGCCCATTGCAGGTTCGTGTCCGCATCCAGCAGGCCGGTCGCGGAGCCCTTGTACCCCATGCCGCGGGCAGTCTGCGGCAGGATCTGCATCAGCCCGTAATACGGGCCGTTGCGCGCACCGGGGCGGTGCGTGCTTTCCCGGATCACGACGCGTTGAACCAGCGAGCGGGGGACCTCGTAATGGTCGGCCCACTTGTTGATCTTCGCGCGAAGCTCGGGAGTTTCATTTGGATAAAGCGGGGGGTCACCCGCCGCGAATTGCAGCTTGGCCGATTCTTGGACCGGACTGCTCGTACAACCCGCAACCGCTAACATCGCAGCGAGGGTCATGACGAAGAGAGGGCGCATCATCTGGGTCATGAATTCGTATTAGACGGGCTTTTGCGACCTGCAAAGCTTGGGGTTCCCAACCATTCTGTCGCATCGGCGAGGTTTTGCCGATCGCGACGGGGAACTGCCGAACCGGGGCAGGAACCGCGTTTCAGGCCGGGTCGCGACGAAATTCGTCCTTGATCGGGGCGATTTCGCGAATCCGAAGGCCGCATGAAATGAAAAGGGCCGCGCCGGAATGCCCGGCGCGGCCCTGATGACGCATCCGATCCGAAGCGGATCAGGCGTTGTTGGTGTCGTCTTCTTCGCCAGCTTCGGGCGCCGGTGCGAAGTCGTCGTCGTCCGATGCGGCCGAACCGATGTCTTCGAACAATTCGGCGATCTCGAATTCGGCGGCGGCTTCTTCTTCCGCGGCCAGCTCCTGGATCGACTTGCCCGACGCCTGCAGCTCGGCCTCTTCGGCAGAGCGGGCGACGTTCAGCTTGATCGTGACCTCGACCTCGGGGTGCAGGGTCACGTGCACGTCGTGCAGGCCCAGTTCCTTGATCGGCTGCGCGATCAGGACCTGCTTGCGGTCGATGGTGAAGCCGGCGTCGGTGGCGGCGTCCGCGGCGTCACGGGTGGTGACGGAACCGTAGAGCGAACCGCCGTCCGAAGCCTGACGAATCACGACGAACTGCTGTCCGTCGAGCTTTTGGCCAAGCGATTCGGCTTCCTTGCGGGATTCAAGGTTGCGGGCTTCCAGCTGGGCTTTCTGATCTTCGAAGGCAGCGATGTTCGCCTTCGACGCGGTCAGCGCCTTTTTCTGGGGCAGCAGGTAATTGCGGGCGTAGCCCGGCTTGACGTCGACGACTTCGCCCATCTGGCCAAGCTTTGCGACGCGCTCAAGAAGGATGACTTGCATCTGGGTCTCTCCCTTACTTCACCGCATAGGGCAGAAGAGCGAGGAAACGGGCACGCTTGATGGCGCGGGCCAGTTCACGCTGCTTCTTCGCCGACACGGCGGTGATGCGCGAGGGGACGATCTTGCCGCGCTCGGAAATGTAGCGCTGCAGAAGACGGGTGTCCTTGTAATCGATCGCGGGTGCATTGTCGCCCGAGAACGGGCAGACCTTGCGGCGGCGGAAAAACGGTTTTGCGGCCATGGCTTAGATCCTTTCCTTCAACCGATCAGCGACGCTCGCGGCGGTCGCCGCGGTCACGTTCGTCACGCTTCTGCATCTGGATGGACGGGCCTTCTTCGTGGCCGTCGACCTTGATGGTCAGAACGCGCATGACATCGTCATGAAGGCGCATCAGACGCTCCATTTCCTGGATCGCCGGCGCCGGTGCGTCGGTTTTCAGGAAGGCGTAATGGCCCTTGCGGTTCTTGTTGATCTTGTAGGCCATCGTCTTGACGCCCCAGTATTCCTGGTCGACGATCTTGCCGCCGTTGTCGGCGAGAACGGCACCGAAGTGTTCGATCAGCCCTTCCGCCTGCGCGTTGGACAGGTCCTGACGCGCGATGAAGACATGCTCGTAAAGCGGCATGTGTGCTCCTGCTTCTGTCTAGGCGCATTTCATAGGCGGGACATGTCACCCCCGCGGTCCCACCACGAGAGTCTGCGCGGTTCATGCGTGATGCGGGGAGAGGTCCTCATACACGGTTTCCCTGGCTGATCAAGGCGGAAAGGCCCCGGGGGCGGACAGGGGGCGTTGCCCATGTTTCGACATGCGGGATGGATCCCGGGATTGGCAAGGATGGCCCGGCCCGGGCGTGGCGCGGGTGTCGCGCCGCGGTGTGCACCGACATGGGGGTGCGGGGCGGGTTGGGCGGTGAATGATGGTAGTCGTTTGATTTCGGTTGGATAATTCCGCGGGGATCGGGGCCGCGGGATCGGTGAGCGGCGCGCCTGTGCACAGTCCATAGCTGCAGCTGTTCGCGGATCCACAGATCCTGTGGGGAATTGTGCAATTGCCCGAAGGCCGATTATTCGCACATGACAGGCCAGACGCTTTTGTCATTTCCTGAATGGAGACAACGAGATGAAAACTACGCTTCTGGCCGCCGGCTTCCTTGTCGCTGCCGCCACCGCCGCCTTTGCCGCCCCCGAAGAATACGTTCTGGATTCCAGCCACAGCCAGATCGTCTTTTCCTACAACCACCTGGGCTTTTCGACCGGCTACGGCATGTTCTCGGGGTTCGAGGGCACCATCGAATTCGACGCCGAAGACCCGGCCAGCTCGACTGTTTCGGTCTCGATGCCCGTTGAATCGATGATCACCGGCTGGCAGCCGCGCTTCGACCACTTTATGTCGGATGACTTCTTTGGCGCCAGCGACGACGACGTCGTGACCTTCACGTCGACCTCGATCGAAGTGACCGGCGACGACACCGCGCTGATCACCGGCGACCTGACGCTGAACGGCGTGACCAAGGAAGTCGTGCTGGACACCAAGCTGAACCAGGCCGGCGAACACCCGATGGAAGGCAAGCCCTGGCTTGGCTTCGCCGCCACCACCACGCTGGTGCGGTCGGATTACAACCTTGGCATGTTCGCTCCCTACGTCAGCGACGAAGTACAGGTCGAGATCTCGATCGAGGCGATGAAGGCCGAATAAGACCACACGGTCTGACCCGATTGGACGCCGGTTCCCGAAAGGGGGCCGGCGTTTTTCGTTTGTCCGGCCTCTGGTGCGCGTGGTGGGGCCGGGGCCGCGCCCGAAGCCCGCTCCCGCCCACCCACCCCGCGCGCTTCGGGCGCGGGTCCCGGTCGAGCGGGCAGTCCTTGAAGGACCCGGCGGTCCCATGTCGCCATCCCGCAGGACCTGACGGCAAGCGGCACGGCGCAAGCGGGACGTGCGAAACGCAAAGCGCCGGCCCCTTGTTCGGGGTCGGCGCCTTTTTCGGACGGTCGGGCGCGGGCGGTCAGGACCCGGTGCGCGTTGCCGTCAGGTCGACCGAGATGGCGACCGTGAAGCCCAGGGTCTTTTCGTCCGGGACGCCCGCACCGACGCCGAAATCCATCCGGTTGATTTCGGTCTGCCCCGACATCTTGGCGGTATCGCCGTCCAGCTCCAGCGTGAAGGGCAGTTCCACCGGCAGGGTGGTGTCGCGGATCGTCAGCGTGCCGGGCGCGGTATAGCCGTCTTCGGTGCGCAGGATCTGGGCGATGAAGGTGGCGGTGGGATATTCCTCGGCGTTGAAATAGTCCGCGCCCATGGCCTGGCCGGTGACCGAGCCCAGCGTCAGCGACGGGATCGAGATCGTCACCTGCACCTCGCCCGCAGGGCCGGGGGTGTCGCGCGGATCGAAGGTGATCGCGGCGGTCCAGTCCGAGAAGCTGCCTGTAACGGTCGAGCCCATCTGCTGCACGTTGATGGCCAGCGTGCCATCCTGCACCGCCCAGCCGGAGGCGACCTGTTCCAGCGGCGCCTGGCCCGCGCTGGCGGCCGGGGCCGCGTGACCGTACATGCCCAGCACCCCGCCGGTTCCCAGGGCGAGCGCGGCCAGGACCAGCGCGGCAAGCGGCGGGATCAGGCCCGGACGATGGGCCGGCGGGGTCGGTGCGTCGCTTTTGCCGGGCCACATCCGGCGCAGCGTGGCATCGCGGTCGATCACATGATGTTTCACCGCTCCGGCGATATGTAACAGAACCGAGACAAGCAGAACCTTGGTCAGAACCTCGTGCACCCCGCCCGAAATCTGGGCCAGGCGCGGATCCTTGGGCACGAAGAACAGCGACTGGCCGAAGGGCCACCAGATCGGCGCGTAGCCGGTGGTGGCGGCATGGTGGATCCAGCCGGTCAGCGGCACGAAGACAAGGCTGCCGTACAGCAGCCAGTGCACGGTCTCGGCCAGCCCGGCCTCAAGCGTCTTGTCGCCGTTCAGAAGGCCGGGGCGTTCCTGGGTCAGGGCCCAGACGATGCGCAGCAGGGCCACGAAAAACACGGTAATCCCGAGGGTTTTGTGCATCGAGAACAGGAACACGGTGCGGCGGATGAAGCCTTCGGTCACCGTGATGTCGGGGTTGGTGATCTGGTGCGACATGTCGTTGGCGATCAGGCCAAGGGGGAAGGCGGCAAAGATCAGGATGGCGGTCAGCCAGTGGAAGGTCTTGGCCACCGAACCATAGCTTCTGGCGGTGTTAGCGGCGGTCATCGTTGGTCCTTTCGATCCGGGCGCGGGCGCGGCTGGGAGGGATGTGACTTGTCTGCGCAAACAAGTACGCGACTGCGGCACCGGCGCAATAACATCCGGCGCACATATGCCGTGCATGACGGCCCCGGGTTGTACCGTGACCGTCATCGGTCTACATGACCGTCCAATCGACAGATGGGTTAGAGCAGATGACACTCGCATTCGTGTTCCCGGGACAGGGGTCTCAGGTTATCGGCATGGGCAAGGACCTTGCCGAGGCATATCCGGCCGCAAAGGCCGTCTTCGACGAAGTTGACGAGGCCCTGGGCGAAAAGCTCAGCGACCTGATCTGGAACGGAGACATCGAGGCCCTGACGCTGACCGAGAACGCGCAGCCGGCCCTGATGGCCACGTCCATGGCCGCCGTGCGCGCGCTGGAAGCCGAAGGCGTGCCGGTGACGGCGGCGTCCTTTGTCGCCGGTCATTCGCTGGGTGAATATTCGGCGCTGGCGGCGTCGGGGATGCTGACCATCGCGGACGCGGCCCGCCTGCTGCGGATCCGGGGCGAGGCGATGCAATCGGCCGTACCGGTCGGGCAGGGCGCCATGGCGGCTGTGCTGGGCCTGGGATTTGAAGCGGTCGAAGAGGTCGCGCGCCTGGCCGCGCAGGGCGATGTCTGTGCCGCCGCCAATGACAACGACCCCAGCCAGGTGGTCGTGTCGGGCCACCGCGCCGCCGTCGAGCGCGCCGCCGAGATCGCCAAGGAACACGGCGCCAAGCGCGTCGTGATGCTGCCTGTCAGCGCGCCGTTCCACTGCGACCTGATGGAACCCGCCGCGCACGCCATGGCCAAGGCGCTGTCGTCCGTGAATCACGGGGCCCTGCAGGTGCCGCTGATCGCCAATGTCGAAGCGCGTCCCGTCACCGATCCCGCGACCATCTGTTCGCTGCTGGTCGACCAGGTCACCGGCAACGTGCGCTGGCGCGAAAGCGTCGAATTCATGGTCGCCAACGGCGTGACCGAGATCTGGGAACTGGGCGCCGGCAAGGCGCTGTGCGGCATGGCCCGCCGGATCGAACGGTCGTTGGCCACCCGTGCGATCGGCACGCCGGACGATGTCCGCGCCGCCGCCGCGTCGCTGGCCGCTGCCCGGGCGGAAGAAACCGTTTCTTGAAAGTCTGGCCCTGCCGGCGGTCTCCCGATATGACGGGCGGCGCTGGCACACCATGGGCCCAAGGGAGATAATCCAATGTTCGATCTGACGGGCAAGAACGCGCTGGTCACCGGCGCGTCCGGCGGTATTGGCGGCGCGATCGCCAAGGCACTTCACGGGGCGGGGGCCAACGTGGGCCTGTCCGGCACCCGGACCGAGCCGCTGGAAGACCTGGCCGCCGAGCTGGGCGACCGCGCCTTCGTGCTGCCCTGCAACCTCGGCGACGCCGAGGCGCTGGCCGCGCTGCCGAAACAGGCGGCCGAGGCGATGGGGTCGGTGGACATCCTGGTGAACAACGCCGGGATCACCCGCGACAACCTCTTCATGCGCATGTCGGACGACGACTGGGACAAGGTCCTGGACGTCAACCTGACCGCCACCTTCAAGCTGTGCCGGGGCGTTCTGCGCGGCATGATGAAGGCGCGCTGGGGCCGCATCGTGAACATCTCGTCGATCGTGGGCGCCACGGGCAACCCGGGGCAGGCCAATTACGCCGCCGCCAAGGCGGGCATGATCGCCATGTCGAAATCGCTGGCCTACGAGGTCGCATCGCGCGGGATCACCGTGAACGCGGTGGCGCCGGGCTTTATCGAAACGGCGATGACCGACAAGCTGAACGAAGACCAGCGGGCCGGCATCCTGGGCAACGTGCCCGCCGGGCGCATGGGAACCCCGGAAGAGATCGCCGGCGGCGTGCTGTATCTTGCCAGCGCCGAGGCCGGGTATGTGACGGGCGCGACCCTGCACATCAACGGCGGCATGGCGATGATCTGACCGGGCCTAAGCCTTTTGCGCCGCCGGAAGATGGCGGCGCAGGGCGGCCTCGATATCGGGCTTGGTGAAAGTCGGTTCGATTTCGATCAGGGGAACGCCCGCCCGGCGCAGGGCTTCCCGCTTGACCGCATCACGGACAAAGGTGCGCGTCTGGTCGGTGTAATGACCGGCCCCCTGGTATTCGACCGCGCAGGCCAGGTAGCCGGCGGAATCGAAGATCGCGAAATCCAGGCGTTTGGCGTTGATCGCATGAAACGCCTGTTTCCATTCCTTGCTGACACCGTCGCCCACGGGGCGGATGACTTCGGACAGGCTGGTCTGCGCCATCAGCCGATGTCTTGGCGCGATATTGGGCAGGATGTCCTCGATCTGGAGGAGCAGCTTGTATTCGCCATGGTTGAGCAGGCGCTGTTTGCGGAACGCGGCACCGGCCACGGCCTGGATCTGCTGGTAATTGGCCGGAACGCCGCTGAAGGACGGGACAGGCCCCGGGGAGCCGGAGGGCGCGGGGCCGTGGTCGGGGTCGAGGGAGGGGCCGGTTGCCTTCTGTCTAAGTGCGGTGCGGGGCCGGCGCCCATGGGATAACGCGCCGGACCCATAGGCCCGGATCACCGTCAGCAACAGGAAGATGCCGATCGCGATCGCGACCAGGACCTCGGGTCCGACAAGGGGCACCGAGTCCGCGTGTGACGGCGAATGCGAGGGAACAGAGATCCATTTCACGTTGTAACTCCACTGCGATTCCCGTACTACCTTGCATTGGATTGGGTAAAAATTGTGGCGTTCGCACGGCAGCGGTTACGGAGTGAAAGCAACGAGGCTTAACCGTTTGCCTTCCCCATTTGGTATGCTATAGGCCACGCACATTTCGCTTTGGCTGGACGTGTCCCGCCAAGGTGGCCCCGGTGCTGCCGGGACAGAGCCGCCCCCGAAATCGGTGGGCAAAACAGGCCACCCGGTCGGGTACAGGCATCACATCAGGGCGAACGCCCGGAAGGAATGAGGAAGTGACATGAGCGACGTCGAAGATCGCGTTAAAAAGATCGTTGTTGAGCATCTGGGTGTCGAAGAGGAGAAGGTGACCGAGAATGCGTCGTTCATCGACGATCTCGGCGCGGACAGCCTGGACACCGTGGAACTCGTCATGGCCTTTGAAGAAGAATTCGGGATCGAGATCCCCGACGACGCGGCCGAGACGATCCAGACCTTCGGCGACGCGGTCAAGTTCATCAAGGAAGCCCAGTAATCGGCGACCTGGCCCTTCGGGGTCCGTGGGTGGCGTTCTCCCGGCGGGAGAGCGCCATTTTTATTGTTCCCCGACAAGCGCCACTTGCACAGTCAAAGGCGTGGGGACAGGTTGAGACCGGACGACCCGCCTTCTCGAAACCGGCTGCATGACCCGAGCGATTCCCAACATCAACACCGCGCGTCTGACGCTGCGCGCCTTGCGGCCCGAGGACTTCGACCGCTTTGCCGAGTTGTGGGGATCGCCCACGGCCCAGCGTCACGCGGCGATCGGGCCGCTTTCGCGGTCGCGGGCCTGGGGGGTGTTCCTGCGGGTTGCGGGGCACTGGCACATGACCGGGTTCGGCGAATGGGCAATCGAGGACCGGCAGACGCGCCGGCTGATCGGGCAGGCCGGGTTTCGCTATTCGGTCAGCGACCTGGGCGCGGATTTCGATGCCTACCCTGAGGCGTCGGTCATGTTGATGCCCGAGATGCTGCACCAGCGGATCGGGGCCGAGGCGCTGGGTGCGGCGCATGACTGGTTCGACCGGGTGATCACCGGACCGGTGGTCGCGCGGGTGCGGGACGGAGACGGGGCCGGGGCGGCCCTGGCGACACGGTTGGGTTACGCGCGGCTGCGCGCAATAGACGAGACCGGCGGGCAGGTTCTGCTTTTAAGGCGGAATTCGCCCCCGGCGGGCTGACACCGCCATCGGCGCGGTTCCCCTTGCCCATGGCCGGGGGCGCGCGGTATGAGCGGTGCGCACAAGAGAGAGAGGCAAGAGGGCTGAAATGCGCAGAGTGGTTGTGACAGGGCTGGGTCTGGTGACGCCCCTGGCGAGCGGTGTCGAGGCGAGCTGGACGCGTCTTCTGGACGGTAAGTCGGGTGCCGGCACGATTGCCCGGTTCGACGCGGATCACCTGGCGACCAACTATGCCTGCGAAGTGCCGCGGGGCGATGGATCGGATGGAACGTTCAATCCGGACCAGTGGATGGAGCCGAAGGAACAGCGCAAGGTCGATGACTTTATCCTGTTCGGATATGCCGCCGCCATCATGGCGGTCGAGGATTCGGGCTGGAAGCCCGAGGCCAAGGAAGACCGCGAACGCACCGGCGTGATGATCGGGTCGGGCATCGGGGGGCTGAGTTCGATCGCGGACACGTCGATCCTGCTGCGCGACCGTGGTCCGCGCCGGGTGTCGCCGTTCTTCATTCCCGGGGCGCTGATCAACCTTGTGTCGGGCCAGCTGAGCATCAAGTACGGTTTTCTGGGGCCCAACCATGCGGTCGTGACGGCCTGCGCCACCGGCACCCATGCCATCGGCGACGCCGCCCGGCTGATCCAGTACGGCGATGCCGACGTGATGGTCGCCGGCGGCACCGAAGCCGCGATCTGCGAGATCGGCATTGCCGGGTTCAACGCCTGCAAGGCGCTGTCGACCAAGTACCGCGACAACCCGATGGCCGCGAGCCGGCCCTATGACAGCGACCGGGACGGGTTCGTCATGGGCGAGGGCGCGGGCGTGGTGGTTCTGGAAGACTACGACCACGCCGTGGCGCGTGGCGCCAAGATCTATGCCGAAGTTCTGGGCTATGGCCTGTCGGGCGACGCCTATCACATCACCGCCCCGTCCGAGGACGGCGACGGCGCCGAACGCGCCATGCGCGCGGCGCTGAAGTCGGCCAGGATGGAACCCGATGCGGTCGACTACATCAACGCGCACGGCACCTCGACCATGGCCGACACGATCGAGCTGGGCGCGGTGGAGCGCCTGTTGGGCAATTCGGCGGGCAAGGTGACCATGTCGTCGACCAAGTCGGCCATCGGCCACCTGCTGGGCGCTGCCGGCGCGGTCGAGGCGATCTTTTCGATCCTGGCGATCCGCGACCAGGTCGCGCCGCCGACGATCAACCTGGACAACCCCGCCGTGGACACGCCGATCGACCTGGCGGCCAATGCCAAGGTGGAACGTGAGATCAACGTGGCGCTGTCGAATTCCTTCGGGTTCGGCGGCACCAATGCCTGCGTGATCTTCGGAAAGGCAGCGTGATGTGGCGCAGCCTGGCGTCCAATGTTCTGACCTTGCTGATCATCGCCCTGTTCCTGGTGGGCGGTCTGGTGCTGTGGGGGCAGGAGGAATACCGCGCGGAGGGGCCGCTGGAGGCGCCGATGTGCCTGCGCGTGGAAAGCGGGTCGAACATGACCCGCGTGTCGCGCAAGCTGGCCGACCAGGGGGCCGTGTCCAGTGAGAAGCTGTTCCGGATCGGCGCGGATTATTCCGGCAAGTCCAGCGATCTGAAGGCCGGATCCTTCCTGGTGCCCGAGGGCAGTTCCATGGAAGGCATCGTCGATCTGATCACCCGGGGCGGCGCCAGCACCTGCGGCACGCAGGTGGTGTATCGCGTGGGCGTGACCCGGATCACCGCCGAGGTCGTCACTTATGATGCCGAGGCCGAAGGCATGGTGGAAGTCGCCGAGTTCGACCCCACGGGCGACGGCCCGGTGCCGCAGGAATACAGCGCCGCGCGCACCCAGAAGGACACGCGGTATCGCATCGTCGTCGCCGAGGGCACGACCGCCTGGCAGGTGGTCGAAGGCCTGAAGTCCATGGACATGCTGGACGGGGCCATCGACAATGTCCCGGACGAGGGTACGCTGGCACCGGACAACTACGACGTCGTCGAAGGCGATGCCCGACAGGCGCTGCTGGACGAGATGGGGGCATTGCAGGTGTTGCGCGTGGGCGCGGCCTGGGAGGCGCGGAACCCGGATATTCCGGTGAGCAGCCCCGAGGAGTTGTTAACGCTTGCCTCGATCATCGAGAAGGAGACCGGTGTTCCGGAAGAACGGCGCCAGGTGGCCAGTGTCTTCGAGAACCGGCTGGAACGCGGCATGCGGCTGCAGACGGACCCGACAGTGATCTATGGTGTCACAAAGGGTGAAGGCGTTCTGGGCCGGGGTCTGCGGCAAAGTGAGCTGCGCAAGGCAACGCCTTGGAATACCTACGTGATCGTGGGTCTTCCGCCGACGCCCATCGCCAACCCGGGGATGGCGAGCCTGGAAGCCGCGGCCAATCCGGCGGACACCGATTACCTGTTCTTCGTGGCCGATGGATCGGGCGGGCACGCGTTTTCCTCCACGCTGGAGGAGCACAACGCCAATGTCGCCAAGTGGCGCCAGATCGAAGGCAATTCGGGCAGCAATTAACCTTTGATCCCGGGGCGGCTCGCTGGGCTCGGGTTCAGGATTTGGTAATGTTATCGGGCGCTTGAGGCGGGGGTGTTGTGCAACACCTTGACTTTGCGAACGGTTGCACGTAGAAGTTGTGACATGCTGGACAAGCTGTCGGCAAAGGCCGCTCGGGGGAAACCCCGGGCGGCTTTTTTCGTGGCCGGTCCGGACGGGGATAACAAGAACAAAAAACCCGAAGAGGCAGTCACATGACCCTTATTACCCAACAGGACCTGACCCAAGACACCGAGTCGACGCAGGAACTTCTCAAGGCGCTGCAGGCCAGCCTTGCGGATCTGCGCCGGACCGCCATCGCGCTGAAGCTGCAGATCCAGTCCGGGGAAACCCGGGAGCTGGGCGGCGGCGCGAAGGAGATCGCGTCGGTGGATCAACTGGCCCGCAATTGCATGAAAACGGAGGTGAGCCTTGCTGAAATCTGCAACCGGAAAGCCGGAATCGTGCGCGGAGGATACGCGCTTGACCTTGACGCCGCTCGGGTTGAGGTCGGGTGCCGCCTGGCTCGCCTGCGCACCTGCTGCGACAAGGGCTGAGTTCCTGGACGGACTTGGGGAGGGCGCGGTCTGCGCCCTTCCTTACCTGTTCGAGTTCTGGGCACTGGAGCACCAGTTGCCGCCCGAGGGCGCGTGGCGGTCCTGGGTCGTGATGGGCGGCCGGGGGGCCGGCAAGACGCGGGCCGGGGCGGAATGGGTGCGCAGCCGCGTCGAAGGCGGCAAGCCGACGGATCCGGGGCCGTGCCGGCGGATCGCGCTGGTGGGCGAAACGTTCGACCAGGTGCGGGACGTGATGATCTTTGGCGACAGCGGGATCATGGCCTGTTCGCCCCCCGACCGGCGCCCCGAATGGAAGGCCGGCGAACGCAAGCTGATCTGGCACAACGGGGCCGAGGCGCAGGCGTTTTCGGCGCATGATCCCGAGGGCTTGCGCGGCCCGCAGTTCGACGGGGCCTGGGTGGATGAGCTGGCCAAGTGGAAGAAGGGCGAGGAGACGTGGGACATGCTGCAGTTCGCGCTGCGGCTGGGGGACGATCCGCGGGTCTGTGTCACGACCACGCCGCGCAATGTGCTGGTGTTGAAGCGGCTGCTGGAGACGCCGTCGACGGTGGTCACCCATGCGCCGACCGAGGCCAACCGGGCGAACCTGGCGGCGTCCTTCCTGGAGGAGGTCCGGGCGCGGTACGAGGGCTCGCGGCTGGGGCGGCAGGAATTGGACGGCGCGCTGCTGGAGGATGCGGAAGGGGCGCTGTGGACGGGGGCGATCCTGGACGAGGCCTATATCGAGAGGGTGCCGGAGCTGGACCGGGTGGTCGTGGCGCTGGACCCGTCTGTCGGGGGCAGCGATGCCTGCGGGATCGTGGCGGTGGGGGCCGTGACCCGGGGCGAGCCGAGGGACTGGCGGGCCTATGTGCTGGGGGACTGCACGGTTGAAGGCGTGTCCCCGACCGGGTGGGCCAGGGCGGCGATTGCGGCGATGGAACGGTTCGGTGGCGACCGGCTGGTGGCGGAGGTGAACCAGGGCGGCAAGCTGGTGGACGAGGTGCTGCGGCAGGTGGATCCGATGGTATCGCTGAAGACGGTACATGCGAGCCACGGGAAGGCGGCCAGGGCGGAGCCGGTGGCTTCGCTGTATGAACAGGGGCGGGTGAAACACGTGGCGGGGCTGGACCGGCTGGAGGAGCAGATGATGCAGATGACCGTGAGCGGGTTCCAGGGGAAGGGATCGCCCGACCGGGTGGATGCGCTGGTCTGGGCGATCTTCGAGCTGATGATCGAGCCGGCGGCGAATCTGAACAAGCCGAGGATGAGGGGGCTTTAGAGGGGCCCTTGTCCCGGCGGGGACGCGGGGTGGAGGGTGCGGAAGGTATTTGAAGCCAAGAAGAAGCAGCAGGGCGGCGCGCAATGGCGGGCCGCCCTTTTTGCGTTTTGGGGGCGGGATCGGGCGGGGGTGTTGCGGGGGTGGCGTGCGGTTCGTTTCGGAAGAGTTACCGAAATTCATGGAAGAAGGTCCGCGAGCCTGGTTGGCGCCCCGTTCGGGTCGGCGGCGCAGGAGCGCAGGAAGGAGCATCTGGCATGGTTTTCGACTTTCTTCGTCGCGATGGGGGAGCCCCGGCCCAGGGTGTGGCACCGGAGCGCAAGGCGAGTGCGGCGGGCCCCGTGGTGGCCTGGCACAGCCAGGGGCGCGTGGCCTGGAGCCCGCGGGATTCCGTTTCGCTGACGAAATCGGGCTTTGCCGGGAACCCTGTGGGCTTTCGTTCGGTCAAGCTGATCGCCGAGGCGGCGGCCGCGCTGCCGCTGGTGCTGCAGGATCGGGTGAAGCGGTACGAGATGCACCCGGTGATTTCGCTGGTGCGCCGGCCAAACCAGGCGCAGGGGCGCGCCGAGCTGATGGAAGCGCTTTACGGACAGCTGCTGCTGTCGGGGAACGCCTATGTCGAGGCGGTGCCGGGCGAGGAGGGTGAGCCGATCGAGCTGCATGTGCTGCGGTCGGACCGGATGTCGGTGGTGCCGGGGGCGGATGGCTGGCCGGCGGCTTATGAATATGCGGTCGGCGGGCGCAAGCACCGGTTCGATGCGACGGGGCAGTCCACGGTGTGTCACGTCAAGATGTTCCATCCGCAGGACGACCATTACGGGCTGTCGCCGCTGCAGGCGGCGGCGATGGCGGTGGATGTGCACAATTCGGCCTCGCGCTGGTCGAAGTCGTTGCTGGACAATGCGGCGCGGCCGAGCGGCGCGCTGGTCTACAAGGGATCGGACGGGCAGGGGCAGATGGCCGATGACCAGTTCCGCCGTCTGTCGAGCGAGATCGAGACGTTTCACCAGGGCGCGCGCAACGCCGGGCGGCCGATGCTGCTGGAAGGCGGGCTGGATTGGAAGCCGATGGGGTTTTCGCCGTCCGACATGGAGTTCCAGAAGACCAAGGAGGCGGCGGCGCGCGAGATCGCGCTGGCCTTCGGGGTGCCGCCGATGCTGCTGGGGATCCAGGGGGATGCGACCTATGCCAATTACCAGGAGGCCAACCGGGCGTTCTATCGCCTGACCGTTCTGCCGCTGGCGACGCGGGTGGCGGCGGCGCTGGGGGATTGGCTGGCGGGGTTCACCGGCGAGATGCTGGAGCTGAAGCCGGACCTGGACCAGGTGCCTGCGCTGTCCGCCGAGCGGGACGCGCAATGGGCCAGGGTCGCGCAGGCGGATTTCCTGAGCGAGGCCGAGAAGCGCGCCCTGCTGGGGCTGCCGGCGCTGCCGGGGGATCAGCACGATGAGTGAGGAGCGGCGGATCTACGAGGCCTTCGATTGTGCGCCGGGGCTGCGGCTGCAGGCGCATGAGCGGGTCAGCCAGATCCATCACGACACCCTGTGCCAGCGGCTGGATCGCATCGAGGAGATGATGGAGCGGCTGGAGAAACGCCTGTGGCTGGCGGTCTACGGCGTGGCGGGCGCGATCCTGGCGCAGGCCTTTCAGTCGATCCTGTCGGTAACCCCCTGAGAACTGGAGAGATCACCATGACCGAAGAGATGGGTCTGGAGCACAAGTTTGCCCGTTTCGGCGAGGCTGTCGCGGTCGAGGACGGCTGCCGTATCTCTGGATATGCGAGCCTGTTCGGGGCGGCGGACCAGGGCAATGACGTGGTGTCGGCGGGGGCTTACGCGGCCTCGCTGGCGGCGCTGAAGGCGCGGGGCGGATCGGTGAAGATGCTGTGGCAGCACGATCCGGCGCAGCCGATCGGGGTCTGGGACGAGGTGCACGAAGATGCGCGTGGGCTGTTCGTGTCGGGCCGGCTGCTGGAGAGCGTCGAGAAGGGGCGCGAAGCCAAGGCGCTGATCGAGGCGGGGGCGATCGACGGGCTGTCGATCGGGTACCGCACGCGGCGGGCGAGCAAGAACGACAAGGGCCAGAGGGTCCTGACGGAACTGGAGCTTTGGGAGGTGTCGCTGGTGACCTTTCCGATGCTTCCCAGTGCGCGGGTGGCGGCGAAGGGCGACGAGCCCGCGGCCGGGGAAGCCTTGCGTGAAGTGGCGGCCGCCTTCGAGGGCGCGCGGCTTGAGCTGGCGCGGCGGTGACGCGCCCAACGTTCACCTGAGAGGAAGGACATGCCGATGAGCAAGACCCAAGGCGAGGCCCGGGTCGGGGAAGATGCACCCTTCGTTCGCGAGGTGAAGCAGGCGGTGACCGGCTTCGTGAGCGAATTCAAGGGCTTCCAGGCCGAAATCGAAACCAAATTGCAACAGACGGAAGAGCGACTGACCATGCTGGATCGTAAATCTCAACTTGCCGCGCGCCCGCAGCTGTCCGGCGCCGTGGATGCCGGTGCGCCGCATCAGAAGGCCTTTGACGCCTATCTGCGGACCGGCGACGACGACGCGCTGCGCGGCCTGGAATTCGAGAGCAAGTCGCTTTCGAGTGCCGTCAACAGCGACGGCGGCTACCTGGTCGACCCGGCCACGGCGCAGGCGATCAAGTCGGTGCTGTCGTCGACCGCGTCGCTGCGCGCCGTTGCGAGCGTTGTCAATGTCGAGGCGACATCCTACGACGTGCTGATCGATCACACCGATGTCGGCGCCGGCTGGACGGCGGAAACCGGTTCGGTGACCGAGACGGCGTCGCCCTCGATCGACCGTATCTCGATCGCGCTGCATGAACTCAGCGCGCTGCCCAAGGCATCGCAGCGTCTGCTGGACGACAGTGCCTTCGACATCGAGACCTGGCTGGCGACGCGTATCGCCGACAAGTTCGCGCGGTCCGAGGCGGCGGCGTTCATCTCGGGCGATGGCAACGACAAGCCCAAGGGCATCCTGACCCATACCAAGGTCGACAACGACAGCTGGGCCTGGGATTCGCTGGGCTATGTTCCCACCGGCGTCGATGGCGGGATCGGTACGGGCGACGCGATCGTCGACCTGGTCTACGCGCTTGGCGCGCAGTACCGGTCGAACGGCACCTTCGTGATGAATTCGAAGACCGCCGGCGTGGTGCGCAAGCTGAAGGACGGCGACGGCCGCTTCCTGTGGTCGGATGGCCTGTCGGCCGGGGAACCGGCGCGTCTGCTGGGGTATCCGGTGCTGATCGCCGAGGACATGCCGGACGTGGCGTCGGGGGCTTATGCGTTGGCCTTCGGTGACTTTGCCGCCGGCTACACCATCGCCGAACGTCCCGACCTGCGCATCCTGCGCGACCCGTTCAGCGCCAAGCCGCATGTCCTGTTCTATGCCACCAAGCGCGTGGGCGGCGACGTGTCGGACTTTGCGGCGATCAAGCTGCTGAAATTCGCCACCTCGTAATCAGGGTGACGATGGCGGGGGCCCCGACGCCCCCGCCAGGCGGGCACGTGTCGGCAAGACCTTCACGTCGCTGAGCTGCTTCCCTCCGTCCGAGCGGCGTGGAGCGGCGCGTGCCCGCCGAATTTCGGAATTCGCCCCTGACGGGGCCGGGCCCGGGACGGGACGATTTGCGCGGAGTGAATGCATGATGTTGATCGAGGAGACCACCTTTGCCGATGCGGCACTGCCGGTGGAGGAATTCAAGGCGCATCTGAAGGTCGGGACCGGCTTTGCGGATGACACGCTGCAGGACGAGACGCTGATCAGCTTCCTGCGAGCTGCCATCGCCGCCATCGAGGCGCGGACCGGCAAGGCCTTGTTGGAACGGAACTGGGCCTGGACGATCCATGACTGGCGCAATGCGGAGGGCGAGGCCTTTCCGGTGGCGCCGGTGGGCGCGATTGCCGAGGTGGTGCGCACGGATATCGACGGGGATGACGAGGCGCTGTCGCTGTCGCTGGTGCGGATCGAGGCGGATATGCACCGCCCGCTGCTGCGCCCGCGGGGGACGTTGCTGCCGGGGGTGCCGACGGGCGGGTCGATGACGGTCCGCTTCTCGGCCGGGATCTCGGCCGACTGGGCGGGGCTGCCGGCGGATCTGCGCCATGCGGTGCTGATGCTGGCCACGCATTACTACGAATATCGCGACGATACCGCGCTGAGCGACGGCTGCATGCCCTTCGGGGTGACCAGCCTGATCCAGCGCTATCGCTCGACGCGGCTGACCATGGGGGCCGGCCAATGAAGCGGCCGGTGCTGAACCGCCAGCTGGCGCTGGAGAGCCCCGAGACGACGCCGGATGGCGCCGGGGGGACGACGCGGGCCTGGGTCGAGCTGGGGACGCTGTGGGCCGAGGTGACGGCGCGGACGGGGCGCGAGAGGGCCGAGGCCGGGGTGCCGGTGTCGTCCACGTCCTACCGGATTGTCGTGCGTGGGGCGCCGGTGGGCAACGCGCGACGGCCCCGGCCTGACCAGCGGTTCCGGGATGGGGCGCGGACCTACAAGATCCGGGCGGTGGCCGAACGGGATGGCGCCGGGCGTTACCTGGTCTGCTTTGCGGACGAGGAGGTCGCGGCATGAGTTACGGAGTGGCGGCGGCCCTGCAGAAGGCAGTTTACGAGACGCTGGTGACCGACCCGGGCCTGACGGACCTGGTGGGCACGCAGGTCTTCGACGGGATGCCGACCGGCACGGTGCCGGGCACCTATGTCGCCATCGGGCCCGAAGAGGTGCGCGACCGGTCGGATGTGTCCGGCCGGGGGGCCGTGCACCGGTTCACCGTCTCGGTGATCAGCGCGGAAGACGGCTTTGCCACGGTCAAGACAGTGGCCGCGGCGGTGACGGATGCGCTGGACGAGGCCGATCCGGTGCTTGAGCGCGGCCGGCTCGTGGGGCTCTGGTTCGAGCGGGCCTCGGCGAAACGCACGGGTCAGGCGGAGCTGCTTCGCCAGATCGATCTGAGGTTCCGCGCCCGCGTGGAAGACGACTAACCCCCTAAGGTATCGGGAGAAAACTTATGGTTGCCCAAAACGGCAAGGACCTTCTGGTCAAGGTGGACATGACCGGCGGCGGTCAGTTCGAAACGCTGGCGGGTCTGCGCGCGACGCGGATCAGCTTCAACGCGGAAAGTGTCGATGTCACCAGCCTGGAAAGCCAGGGCGGATGGCGCGAGCTGCTGTCGGGGGCCGGTGTGAAATCGGCCGCGATTTCGGGGTCCGGCGTGTTCAAGGACGCGACGACGGACGAACGCGCGCGCCAGATCTTCTTTGACGGCACGACGCCGTCGTTCCAGGTGATCATCCCCGATTTCGGCATCGTCGAGGGGGCCTTCCAGGTGACTTCGATCGAATACGCCGGAACGCATGATGGCGAGGCGACCTATGAGCTGGCGATGGCCAGCGCCGGGGCGCTGACCTTCACGGCGGCCTGAGCCATGGCCAATCCCTGGACGGGGGAAGTGGCGCTGGTGATCGACGGCGCGCCCCGGGTCATGAAACTGACACTGGGCGCGCTGGCCGAGCTTGAGGCGGCGCTGGAAGAAGGGTCGCTGGTGGCGCTGGTGCAGCGGTTCGAGGGCGGGGCGTTTTCGACGCGCGACGTGCTGGCGCTGCTGGCGGCGGGGCTGAAGGGCGGCGGCAACGCGATGCCGGCGGCGGACCTGGCGGGGGCCGAGATCGAGGGCGGCCCCATGGCGGCGGCACGGGCGGCGGCGGAGTTGCTGGCGCGGGCCTTTGTGTTGCCGGAGGCGGGGGAATGAGCCTGGACTGGCCCGCGATGATGCGGGCCGGGATGCTGGGGGCCGGGTTGCGACCGGCTGAATTCTGGGCGCTGACGCCTGCGGAATTGCGGTTGTTGCTGGGACAGACGGGGGCGGCTGCTCCGTTGAACCGAAAGGGACTGGACGCATTGCTGGCGGCCTACCCGGATCATGCGAAGGGATGCGAAGATGACGGATCTGGACGGGTTTGACGCGCTGGATGACCGAGCCGAGGCGCTTGGCGACAGCCTTGGCAACGCGGCCGGGATGGCGGCGGGGTTCGACAGTGAATTGCGCCGCATCAACGAGGCGTTCCGGGCCACCGGTGCCGGGATCGCCGGGCTGGAACGTGGCCTGTCCAAGGGGCTGCGGCGGGCCTTTGACGGCGTGGTTTTCGACGGGATGAAGCTGTCGGATGCGCTGAATACGGTGACGCAGTCGATGGTGAACACGACCTATTCGGCGGCGATGAAGCCGGTGACGGACCATTTCGGCGGGCTGATCGCCAATGGCGTCGGTGGGTTGGTGAACGCCGCGCTGCCCTTTGCCAAGGGCGGCGCGTTCGCTGGCGGGCGCGTGACGCCCTTTGCCAGCGGCGGCGTGGTGTCGAGCCCGATGGGCTTTGCGATGCGTGGCGGCATGGGCCTGATGGGCGAGGCGGGACCGGAGGCGATCATGCCGCTGGCGCGCGGTCCCGACGGCAAGCTGGGGGTGCGGGGCGGCGGCGGTGGCGCCGTCAACGTGGTGATGAATATCCAGACGCCGGACGCGCAGAGCTTCCAGCGCAGCCAGGGCCAGATCGCCGCGCAGATGAGCCGCGCGCTGAGCCGTGGCAACCGCAATCGCTGAGGAGGGACCCCAGATGAATTTTCACGAAGTCCGCTTCCCCGCCTCGCTGAGCTTCGGCTCGGTCGGTGGGCCCGAACGGCGCACCGACGTGGTGACGCTGGCCAACGGGTTCGAGGAACGCAACACCCCCTGGGCCCATTCGCGCAGGCGCTATGACGCCGGGCTGGGGATGCGGTCGCTTGACGATATCGAGACGCTGATCGCCTTCTTCGAGGCTCGGCGGGGACAGATGTACGGGTTCCGCTGGAAGGACTGGTCGGATTTCAAATCCTGCGGGGCGAGCGCGGCGCCTGCTTTCGGGGACCAGGTGATTGCCGTCGCCGACGGGGTGACGGAGGTCTTTCAGCTGGTGAAGACCTATCGATCCGGCGCGTTCACCTACGCGCGGCCCATTACCAAGCCGGTTGCGGGGTCGGTTCGTGTGGGCATCGAGCAGGACGAGATGGCCGAAGCGATCGATTACACGCTGGATGTCGCCACGGGGCTGGTGACCTTCGTGCATCCGCCCGCGCCCGGTCAGCAGATCGTCGCGGGGTTCGAGTTCGACGTGCCGGTGCGGTTCGATACGGACCGCATCCAGACCTCGGTCGCGTCGTTCCAGGCGGGCGATGCGCCGAACGTACCGGTGGTGGAGGTGCGGGTCTGATGGCGGGGATGGATGCCGCATTCCGGGCGCATGTGGAAAGCGGGCTGACGACCTTGGCGCGGTGCTGGGCGCTGACGCGCAAGGATGGGGTGACCTTTGGGTTCACCGATCACGATTGCGGGCTGGCGTTCGAGGGGATCGCCTTCAAGGCCGACACGGGGCTTTCGGCGCGGGCGGTGCAGCAGTCGACGGGGCTTTCGGTCGACAATTCCGAGGCACTGGGGGCGTTGAGTGATGCCGCCGTGACCGAGGCCGATATCGAGGCGGGCCGGTTCGACAATGCGGAACTGCGGGCCTGGCTGGTGAACTGGGCGGACACGGAGGTCCGCTGGCTGCAATTCCGCGGCACGATTGGCGAGATGCGGCGGTCGGCTGGTGCGTTCACGGCTGAGTTGCGCGGGTTGACGGCGGCGCTGAACCGGCCCTTGGGGCGGGTCTATCAAAAGCCGTGCACGGCGGTTTTGGGGGATGCGAATTGCGGGTTCGATACCGCCACGCCGGGGTATGTGACCGAACGCGACGTGCTGCAAGTGGAGGATGCGCGGCTGTTTAGGTGGGACAGCCTGGACGGGTTCGATGCCGATTGGTTCACGCGCGGACGGCTGGAGGTTCTGACGGGTCAGGCCAAGGGTCTGTGGGCGGCGATAAAGCGGGATGTGACCGACGACGGTGCCCGGCTGATCGAGACGTGGGAGCCGTTGCGGGCGCCGGTCAGGGCGGGGGATCGGGTGCGGTTGGTGGCGGGGTGTGACAAGCGGTTCGAGACCTGCCGACTGAAATTCAACAACCTTCTGAACTACCAGGGGTTTCCGGATATTCCCGGCGAGGATTGGGTGATGGCGGTGCCGAAGTCGAGCGCACCGAATACCGGCGGGAGCCGGCGATGACTACCGCGGTGGTGGCGGCGGCACGGGGTTGGATCGGCACGCCTTATCGACACCAGGCGTCCTGCAGGGGGGCCGGCACCGATTGCCTTGGGCTGATCCGGGGAATCTGGCGCGAGGTGCTGGGCCCCGAGCCGGTGTCGGTGCCGGCCTATTCGATGGACTGGTCGGAACCGCAGGGCGAGGAACGGCTGTGGCACGCCGCTCTGTCGTATCTGGTCGCGAAGCCGCTGGATCAGGTGGCGGCCGGCGACGTGATCCTGTTCCGGATGCGGGCAGGTGCGGTGGCCAAGCATCTGGGGCTGGTGTCGATCCCGCATGAAAGGTTCATCCACGCCTACAACCGGCGTGGCGTGATCGAAAGCCCGCTGAGTGCGCCCTGGGCGCGCCGGATCGTGGCGCGTTTTGCATTTCCCGAAAGGACCGGCTGATGGCGACTATCCTTCTTTCGGCGGCTGGGGCCGCCATCGGTGGTTCCCTGGGCGGGACAGTGGCCGGCTTGTCGTCGGCGGTGCTGGGCCGGGCCGTGGGCGCGACCTTGGGGCGGGTCATCGACCAGCGGCTGTTGGGGGCCGGCGCCGAGCCGGTTGAAACCGGCAAGGTCGACCGGTTCCGGCTGACCCAGGCCAGTGACGGGCAGCCGATCACGCAGGTCTATGGGCGGATGCGGGTCGGCGGACAGGTGATCTGGGCGTCGGATTTTCAGGAGAGCACCTCGACCTCCGGCGGGGGCAAGGGCGCGCCCAAGCCGCCCAGGACCACGCGCTATGCCTATTCGGTTTCGCTGGCGATTGCGCTGTGCGAGGGCGAGATCGAGCGGGTATCGCGCGTCTGGGCGGATGGCGAAGAGATCCCGCGCGAGGATCTGAACCTGCGGGTCTATCCCGGGACGAAGGATCAGCTGCCCGATCCGGTGATCGAGGCGATCGAGGGCGAGGGCATGGTGCCGGCGTACCGGGGTACGGCCTATGTCGTGATGGAGGATCTGGCGCTGGAGCCTTTCGGCAACCGGGTGCCGCAGTTCTCGTTCGAGGTGATCCGGGGGGAACAGCCGTCGTCCGAGTTCTACGATACTGATCCCGAACACGAGGCCCGCGCCGTGGCGTTGATTCCGGGGACGGGAGAATATGCGCTGGCGACGACTCCGGTCTACCTGAAATCGGAATACGGCGCGCGGCGGGTGGCGAACCTGAACGCGGTATCGAACGTCACCGACATGGCCTATGCGACCGAAGCGTTGGAGGGCGAATTGCCGGCCTGCAAGGCGGTGTCGATGGTGGTGTGCTGGTTCGGGGATGACCTGCGGTGTGGCGAATGTTCCATCGAACCCAAGGTCGAGCAGCAGGAAATGGACGGGGAGGGGATGCCCTGGTCGGTCTCGGGGCTGGGCCGCTACGACGCCGGCTTGATCGCGCAGGTGCAGGACCGGCCGGTCTATGGGGGCACACCGTCGGACCAGGCGGTGGTGGAAGGCATCCGGCATCTGCGCGAACAGGGTCAGGCGGTGATGTTCTACCCCTTCATCCTGATGGACCAGATGGACGGCAATGCGTTGCCCGACCCCTGGACCGGTGCCGAAAGCCAGCCGCCCTTGCCCTGGCGCGGGCGGATCACGCTGTCGGTTGCGCCGGGGCAGGAGGGGTCTCCGGACGGGACGATCGACGCGGATATCGAGGTCGGCGCGTTCTTTGGGACGGCAAGTGGCAGCGATTTCCAGGTCGGCGACGGGGTGGTCACCTATGTCGGGTCCGAGGAATGGTCGTTCCGGCGTTTTATCCTGCACTATGCGGCGTTGTGCGCGGCGGCGGGGGGCGTGGATGCGTTTTGCATCGGGTCGGAACTGCGGTCGCTGACGCAGATCCGGGGGGCAGCGGGCTTTGCCGTGGTCGAGGAACTGCGAGCGCTTGCGGCGGATGTGCGGGCAATCCTTGGGCCTGACACGAAGATCGGCTACGCCGCCGATTGGTCGGAATATTTCGGCTATCAGCCGCAGGATGGTTCGGGCGACCGGTATTTTCACCTGGATCCGCTGTGGGCCGACACGAACATCGATTTCGTGGGCATCGACAATTACATGCCGCTGTCGGATTGGCGCGAAGGGGACGCGCACCTGGATGCGGATTGGGGCGATATCTACAACCCCGATTACCTGGCCGGCAATGTCGAGGGCGGTGAGGGGTACGATTGGTTCTATCACTCCGATGCCGCGCGCAAGGCGCAGATCCGCACGCCGATCACCGACGGGGACCATGATGAGCCCTGGATCTGGCGCTACAAGGACATCCGCAACTGGTGGCTGAACCCGCATCACGAACGCATCGGCGGCGAACGGCAGGCGCTGCCGACGGCCTGGGTGCCCGAAAGCAAGCCGATCTGGTTCACCGAACTGGGCTGTGCGGCCATCGACAAGGGGACCAACCAGCCGAACAAGTTCCTTGATCCCAAGTCATCGGAATCGAGCCTGCCCTATTTCTCGTCCGGGCGGCGCGATGATCTGATGCAGATGCAGTACCTGCGGGTCATGCTGTCCTACTGGGCGGATGGCGAACGCAACCCTGTGTCGGAGGAATACGGGGCCCGGATGCTGGACCTTGACCGGTGCTTTGTCTGGTCCTGGGATTCACGGCCCTTCCCGGTCTTCCCGAACAATGGCGAGGTCTGGTCGGACGGGGCGAACTACCGGCGCGGGCACTGGATTTCCGGGCGGATCGGCGGACGGTCTCTGGCCTCTGTCGTGGCCGAGATCTGCCGGCGGGCGGGTCTGACGAATTACGATGTCTCTGAGCTGTGGGGCTTTGTGCGCGGCTACGTGGTCGAGGACGTGGCGGACGCGCGTGCGGCGCTGCAGCCTTTGATGCTGCGGTTCGGGTTCGATGCGATCGAACGGGACGGGGTGCTGAAATTCGTACTGCGCGACGGGCGGGATCCGGTGGCGGTGGAGGCCGACGGCCTGGCCGAGAGCGATGATGTGCCGGGCCGGCTGGAGCAGTCGCGCGAGGCGGATGCGGAGCTGGCGGGGCGGGTGCGCCTGCGGTTCGTCGAGGCGGAGGCCAATCACGACGTCGTCGCCGAAGAAGCCGTGCTGCCCGATGACGCGACCCATTCGGTGACCAGCAACGATCTGGCCATGGCGATGACGCGGGCCGAGGGGCGCGCGGTGGCCGAACGCTGGCTGGCCGAGGCGCGGGTGGCGCGGGATACCGCGCGGCTGGCGCTGCCGCCGTCGGCGTTGTCGGTGGGGGCGGGGGATGTGATCCGGCTGCCTGTCGAGACGGGCGAGACCGAGGCGCTGTACCGGGTGGATCAGGTCGAGATGACCGACCGCCAGGTGATCGAGGCGGTGCGGATCGAACCGGGGATCTACGAGCCGTCGGAAGCGCCGGAGGATCTGCCTTCGATCCGGGCCTTCGTGCCGCCGATGCCGGTGGAGCCGCTGTTTCTGGACCTGCCGCTGATGCGCGGGGACGAAGTGGAACACGCGCCGCACCTGGCGGTGACGGGCAACCCCTGGCCGGGCTCGGTTGCTCTTTACGCTTCCGATACGGATGAGGCGTATAGTCTGAGCCAAGTGATCGAGGCGCGCGCGATTGTCGGCGTGACCCAGACGCCGCTTGACGCGGCACCGACGGGTATCTGGGACAACGGGGCAGCCTTGCAGGTGCGGCTATACAGCGGCAGCCTGGAAACCAAGACGGAGGCATCGTTGTTTACGGGCGCGAACCTGATGGCGATCGGGTCGGGCACGGGCGCGGATTGGGAACTTTTCCAGTTCCGCGAGGCCGAGCTGATCGGGACCGACACATATCTGCTGACCGGCCGCCTGCGCGGCCAGTTGGGCACCGACGCGGTCATGCCAGATACATGGCCGGTCGGATCGCGGGTGGTGTTGATGGATGGCACGCCGGCACAGATCGACCTGGCCTCGTCGTCCCGGCGCATTGCGCGGCACTATCGGATCGGGCCGTCCCGGCGCGGCTACGACGACCCATCCTATACCCACGTGGTTGCGGCATTCGACGGGGTGGGCCTGCGGCCCTATGCGCCTTGTCACCTGTCGGCCAAGGCGGTCGGTGGCGGGCTGGAGCTGAGCTGGATCCGGCGAACGCGGATCGACGGCGATGGCTGGGAGCTGGAGGATGTGCCCCTGGGCGAGGACAGCGAACGCTACCGTGTGCGGATCCGGGCCGGTGACACGGTGCTGCGCGATGTGTCGGTGCCAAGCCAGGGCTGGAGCTATGGGGCCGCGGATCTCGCGGCGGACCTGGCCGGGGGCGCCGATGCCTGGGAGGTGGCGCAGATGTCGGAGCGGTTCGGGGCTGGCCCGTTTGCCCGGCTGGACCTGGAGGGTGCCGCATGAGACCGATTCTGCCGGATGACGTGAACATTGCCGCCCGCGCGCTTCTGGCCGCGCCGATGGAGGGGCGGGAACGGCTGTGCCGCCGCATGATCGTCGAAGCCGACGCGGCGCTGGTGCATGTGAACCGGACGGGGGTGTTGCATCCGGCCTGGGGCAACGGTTCCCTGACGTCGGCCGCGCGGAAAAGGCGGCTGGCGCCACCGCCCGAGGGCGACGACCTGGATTATTGTCGCTGCATGGAGACGGTGGTGTTCTGCCTGATCGAGCATCAGGCGACGCTTCGGCATTAGCGGGTATCGATGCGGGATGAAGGGGGCGCTGCCCCCGTCCGCCTCTGGCGGACTCCCCCGGGAGTATTTAGGCAAAGATGAAGGGGAAGGCGGCGCGGGCGGATGGGACCCGGTCGCCTTTTTCTTGTGGTCGCGGGAATGGGGCTTGCCTGGCGGGTGGGATCGGGTTTCCTGGGGAAATGACGAAACGCGTACTGATGCACAAGGCGGACTCGGTCTACGAGGATGAACCGGATGTTGTCTACGACTTTCCCGGGTCCTACCTGAAGGAGATCCGGGAGGCCGTCGGCGATTGGGTTGTCTATTACGAGCCGGTCAAGGCCGGACCGCGTGGCTATTTCGCCGTGGCGCGGATTGCGCGGGTCATTGCCAAGCCGGGGGTCGAGGGGCGGTTCCTGGCGTTGATCGCGCCGGGAAGCTTTCTGCGTTTTGATCGGGATGTGCCGCGGCTGGTCGAGGGGCGGCCGCTTGAGGCGGCGCTGGCCGAGGCCGACGGCACGCTGAAACGCGGCGGTGCGGTGCAGTTGGCGGTGCGGCGCCTGCCGGAGCGGGAATTCGCACGGATCGTGAACCTTGGCCTGCCGGAGGACCTGGAAGCGATGGAGGAGCGCCGGTACGATCCGCAGCCGGGGCTGGAGGAGCGGCCTGCGGCTTTCGAACGGCCGGTGCTGGAGCGGTTGACCCGGCGGAAATACCGCGATGTCGCGTTCCGGCGGAAGGTGCGGGAGGCCTATGACTACCGGTGCGCCATGTCCGGCCTGCGCCTGCGCAACGGCGGTGGCCGGCCCGAGGTGCAGGCGGCGCATATCGTGCCCGTTGCCGAGGATGGCAGCGATGCGGTGAGCAATGGGCTGGCGCTGTCCGCCACTCTGCACTGGATGTTCGATCGCGGGCTCGTCACCGTCGCCGACGACATGACGATCCTGGTGTCGCGCAACAAGGTGGCGGACGATGTCATCGACCGGCTGATCCTGCCGGGGCGCAGATTGCTTCCGCCGGTCGATCCGCGCGACAGCCCATTGCGGCGCAACCTGCGATGGCATCGGGAAAATGTCTTTGGCCAGGCCGCCATGGACGAGCCCTTGCCGTGGGATTGAGACCTCCGGTCCCACCGGTGGACCCGCAGCCCATACCATGGTGTGATGGTGCGCATAACGAATTTGCGTTTTGGGAAATCTCCCTTATGTGGCTATCCTGAGGTCCAACCGAGGGAGTGCCCCCATGGCCGAACCGAGAACCAACGTGACCCGTGTCGACCCCGTCTGGGACGAGATCACGGAAGACGCGCGCCAAGCGGTGCGGGACGAACCGATCATGGGCGGGCTGGTTCATGCCTGCATCCTGCACCATCGCTCTCTGGACCGCGCGCTGAGCTACCGTTTCGCGGCCAAGCTGAGTTCGAACGAGATGTCCATGGTCATCCTGCGCGAGATCGCGGACGAGGCCTATACGGACGCGCCCGAGCTGGTCGAGGCGGCGCGGGCCGACTTGATGGCCATCTACGAACGCGATCCGGCCTGTCACCGGCTTTTGCAGCCGATCCTGTATTTCAAGGGATTCCAGGCGGTTCAGGCCTACCGCATCGCCCATTGGCTGTACCAGCACGGGCGCTTTGACCTGGCCTATTTCATCCAGATGCGCGTGTCCGAGCTGTATTCGATCGACATCCACCCGGCGGCCAAGGTCGGCCGCGGCATCATGATCGACCATGCCCATTCCGTCGTCATCGGCGAGACCGCGGTGGTCGGCGACAACGTGTCGATGCTGCACGGGGTCACCCTTGGCGGGACCGGCAAGGAGGATGGCGACCGTCATCCCAAGATCGGCAATGGCGTCCTGATCGGGGCCGGGGCGAAGGTGCTGGGCAATATCACCGTCGGGCATTGTTCGCGCATCGCGGCCGGGTCCGTGGTGCTGCAGGAGGTGCCGCCGTGCAAGACCGTCGCCGGTGTGCCCGCCAAGATCGTGGGCGAGGCGGGCTGTGATCAGCCGTCGGTCAAGATGGACCAGATGTGCTGGGGCAAGTAACGCCTTGACCCGGCCGGAATGGAAAAGGGCACCCGCCGGGGTGCCCTTTGTCGTTTCGGGGATGTCTGCCTGTCAGGCCAGCATCAGAAGCGGGTTCTCGATGTTCTCGGCGATGGCCTTCAGGAATTCCGCCCCCAGGGCACCGTCGATGACCCGGTGATCGACCGACAGCGTCACCGACATGACGGTTGCGACGGCGATCTCTCCATCCTTGCCGACGACGGGCTTCTTGACGCCGGCGCCCACGGCCAGGATCGACCCGTGCGGCGGGTTGATGACCGCGTCGAAATTGTCGATGCCGAACATGCCCAGGTTCGAGATCGCGAAGGAACCGCCCTGGTATTCATGCGGCGCAAGCTTGCGGTCGCGGGCACGGCTGGCCAGGTCCTTCATCTCGCTCGACAGCGTCGACAGCGATTTCTGATGCGCGTCCCGCAGCACGGGCGTGAAGAGCCCGCCTTCGATGGCAACCGCCACGGCAACGTCGGACGGCTTCAGCTTGATGATCCGGTCACCGGCCCAGACGGCATTGGCATTCGGCACCGCCTGCAGGGCCAGCGCACAGGCCTTGATGATGAAGTCGTTGACCGACAGTTTCACGCCACGGGCCGAGAGCTGACCGTTCAGGTCGCCCCGGAATTTCATCAGCGCGTCCAGCTGGATGTCGCGGCGCAGGTAGAAATGCGGGATGGTCTGCTTGGCTTCGGTCAGGCGCGCGGCGATGGTCTTGCGCATACCGTCCAGCTTGACCTCTTCGGTTTCGCGGTCGGCATACATCTTGATGACGGCGTCGGCCGAGGGACCCGCCGGTGCCGGAGCGGCGGGGGCTGCGGCGGACGGCGTGGTCGCGGGGGCTTCGGCCTTGGCGACCGGAGCGGAAGACGCGCCTTCGACGTCGGCCTTCACGATGCGGCCATGCGGGCCGGAGCCCTTGAGCGTGGCCAGGTCCAGACCCTTTTGTGCGGCGATGCGCCGGGCAAGGGGAGAGGCGAAGATGCGGTTGCCGTCGGCGGATTTGGGCGCTGCGGGGGCCGTTTCGGCCTTGGGCGCGGGCGCCTCGTCGCTCTCTTGCGAGACCGCCTCGGAAGGGGCGGGCGAGCTGGCCGCCGGAGCCGACGTGTCGATGTCGTCGGCGCTTTCACCCTCTTCCAGAAGGACCGCGATGGGGGTGTTGACCTTGACCCCTTCGGTGCCCTCGGCAATCAGGATCTTGCCGACGACACCTTCATCGACGGCTTCGAATTCCATCGTCGCCTTGTCGGTCTCGATCTCGGCCAGCAGGTCGCCCGACGACACGGTGTCGCCTTCCTTGACCAGCCATTTCGCCAGCGTGCCTTCCTCCATCGTGGGGGACAGGGCGGGCATGAGGATTTCGGTAGGCATGGGTTCTGCTCCTTACCGATAAGTGACTTTTTTGACGGCCTCGATCACCTCGTCGGTGGTCACCAGCGCCAGCTTTTCCAGGTTCGCCGCATAGGGCATCGGAACGTCCTTGCCCGTGCAGTTGATCACCGGCGCGTCCAGGTAGTCGAAGGCGCGTTCCATGATCGTGGCGGACAGGTGGTTGCCGATCGACCCCACGGGCCAGCCTTCTTCGACCGTCACGCAGCGGTTGGTCTTCATGACCGAGGCGATGACCGTGTCGTAATCCAGCGGGCGCAGGGTGCGCAGGTCGATGACCTCGGCGTCGATGCCGTCCTCGGCCAACTTCTCGGCCGCTTCCATGGCATAGGTCATGCCGATGCCATAGCTGACCAGCGTCACGTCGGTGCCCGATTTGGCGATGCGCGCCTTGCCGAAGGGGATGGTGAAATCATCCATGACCGGCACGTCGAAGGACTTGCCATAGAGGATCTCGTTTTCCAGGAAGACCACCGGGTTGGGATCGCGGATCGCCGATTTCAGCAGGCCCTTCGCGTCGGCTGCGGTGTAGGGCATGACGACCTTCAGACCGGGCACGGACGCGTACCATGCGGAATAATCCTGGCTGTGCTGAGCGCCGACGCGGGCGGCGGCGCCGTTGGGGCCGCGGAACACGATGGGCGATCCCATCTGGCCGCCGGACATATAGAGCGTCTTTGCGGCAGAGTTGATGATCTGGTCGATCGCCTGCATGGCGAAGTTCCAGGTCATGAATTCAACGATCGGCTTCAGCTTGCCCCAGGAGGCGCCGACACCGATGCCGGCAAAGCCGTGTTCGGTGATCGGCGTGTCGATGACGCGCTTGGGGCCGAATTCGTCCAGCAGGTTCTGGGTGATCTTGTAGGCGCCCTGGTATTCGGCGACCTCTTCCCCCATGACGAAGACCGTGTCGTCGGCGCGCATCTCTTCGGCCATGGCCGAATTCAGCGCCTCGCGGACGGTCATCTTCTGCATCTGCGTGCCTTCGGGCCAGTCCGGGCTGGTGTCCGGTTCGGGCGCCTTGGGCTGGGCCGCGGCCTTCGCGGGCGCGGGCGCCTCGTCGCTCTCTTGCGAGACCGCCTCGGCAGGGGCGGGCGCGCCGGTGGACGTGTCGATGTCGTCGGCGCTTTCGCCTTCGTCCAGCAGTACGGCGATGGGGGTGTTGACCTTGACCCCTTCGGTGCCTTCCGCGATCAGGATCTTGCCGACGGTGCCTTCATCGACGGCTTCGAATTCCATCGTCGCCTTGTCGGTCTCGATCTCGGCCAGGATATCGCCGGACGATACGGTATCGCCTTCCTTCACCAGCCATTTCGCCAGCGTGCCTTCCTCCATCGTGGGGGACAGGGCGGGCATGAGAATTTCTGTTGCCATAGTCGTGTCTCCTCCTCAGGCGGTCTGCGGTGCTACGTCGGTGATGATGTCGGTCCAAAGCTCTTCGGGCGCCGGCTCCGGGCTTTCCTTGGCGAATTCGGCCGAGGCGTTGACCACGGCCTTGATGTCCTTGTCGATCGCCTTGAGGTCTTCCTCGGTCGCGTGGCCGCCGGTCAGCAGCAGGTCGCGCACATGCTCGATCGCGTCCTTTTCCTCGCGCACCTTCTGGACCTCTTCGCGGGTCCGGTACTTGGCCGGGTCGGACATCGAATGCCCGCGATAACGGTAGGTCTTGACCTCGAGGATGTAGGGGCCGTTTCCTTCGCGGCAGTGCTTGACCGCCTTCTCGCCGGCTTCCTTGACGGCCAGAACGTCCATGCCGTCGACCGCTTCGCCCGGGATGCCGAAGGCGGCGCCACGGTGATAGATGTCGGGCGACGAGGTCGACCGCTTCTGCGACGTGCCCATGGCGTACTGGTTGTTCTCGATGACGAAGACGACGGGCAGCTTCCACAGCGCGGCCATGTTGAAGGTCTCGTAGACCTGGCCCTGGTTCGCGGCGCCGTCACCGAAATAGGTGAAGGTCACGCGCCCGTTCTCCAGGTACTTGTCGGCGAATGCCAGGCCCGCGCCAAGCGGCACGTTGGCGCCCACGATGCCGTGTCCGCCGTAAAAATCCTTCTCCTTCGAGAACATGTGCATCGAGCCGCCCTTGCCGCGGGAATAACCGCCTTCGCGGCCGGTCAGCTCGGCCATGACGCCGTTGGGGTCCATGCCGCAGGCCAGCATGTGGCCGTGATCGCGATAGGTCGTGATCCGTTTGTCGCCCTCTTCGGTCGCGGCCTCCAGGCCGACGACAACGGCCTCCTGGCCGATATAGAGGTGACAGAAACCGCCGATCAGACCCATGCCATACAGCTGCCCGGCCTTCTCTTCGAATCGCCGGATCAGCAACATGTCCTTGTAGAAGGCCTTGAGTTCGTCGGCTGAAACGTTCGGTTTCTTGGTGGTTCTCCGGGCTGCCATTGCGCGTGCTCCCCTCCGCAGAAGAAATAGTTCAACGTTAAACTATCCATTATCGCAAAAGGCGGAGGCAGGCGAGGGTTAATGTGACGCGGGTGTCTGGCCGGCTGTCAGAGCCGGGCTGGGTCGCCTGGTCCGCCTCGTGTATCGTGGTCATTTGTCCTGTGCCGATCAGATAGGGCGACGATCGCGATGGCAAGGAAAACCGACTGTTTCGCCAGGATCGGTGCGTTTCCACTGGCCGGGCCGACGCCCGGTCTGTCGGCGCCGGTGACCTTGCCGCAGATCCAGAGGTGGACCCGGCCATGTGTCCTTTGACCGTCGGGCATGCGGCTGTGACAAGGCGGCGGGGGAAGCGTACCGGCAGTTCAGGCCAATGCGCGGGAGCATGACCTGACCCGGCAGCTGCCGCCGGCCTGGTCCGTGTGATCAGCGGATCACGATCTCGTCGGCGCGGATAAGGCCGAGGACCGATCGTGCCTGCTGGTCCAGCAGGTCCAGGTCCAGGTAGGTGTCCGACAGGCGGTGCGTGAGGTTGTCCATCCGGTCCACTTCGGTGTCGAGGCGATCGAGGTCCTGTTTCAGGGACTCGGCCTCTGCCGAGATCTCAACCCGGCGGAACAGGCCGTAATCCCCCTGCACGGCGGCGAATGTGAAATAGATCCCCAGCGCGAAGGCCAGGGTGAAATAGATCAGCGCGCCGAAGGACGGACGGTTGGTGCGGGGTACGCTCATGTGCCTCTGTGCCCGGATTGTTCTTGTTGGGCTTGCACTTAGTATCGCACAGCCGAATCGGCTTGTGAATCCCCTATTTATGGGGGCGCTGCCCCCGTCCGCCATGGGCGGACTCCCCCGGAGGTATTTGGGCCAAGAAGAAGATTGGCAAAAGAACAGGGGCGCGATCCCTGGATGGAGCGCGCGCCCCTGTTTCTTTCTCTTTCCAAATACCCGCGCCGCAGGCATGGCGCGGCAGCGGCATTCAGCCCGCGACGGAGGCCGCGTGGATGCTGCCGACCGCTGCGCCAAGGGTGGCGTCGAAGTCTACG
Organism: Marinibacterium anthonyi; assembly: GCA_003217735.2. Taxonomy (GTDB): domain Bacteria; phylum Pseudomonadota; class Alphaproteobacteria; order Rhodobacterales; family Rhodobacteraceae; genus Marinibacterium; species Marinibacterium anthonyi. Next base: position 2,057,785 of record CP031585.1, read on the forward strand.
TCGCTTTGCTGTGCCGACAGACCTTCGGTCAGGGCGCGCGAGAAGCTGGCGATGATGCCGGTGTTCTGGCTGAGCTTCTCGTTGGCCTCGTCGCGCGAATAGCCGCCCGACAGTGCCACGACCTTCAGCACCTTCGGGTGATCGACCAGCGCCTTGTAGGTATTGGCCACCGTCGGCAGCGTGAGCTTGAGCATCACGATCTGGTCGTCGGGCAGGACGTCGAGATGGGCCAGGATCTCGGTCTTCAGGATCTCTTCGGCCTCGGCCTTGTCGGGGATCGAAATGGTCACCTCGGGCTCGATGATCGGAACCAGGCCGTGGGCCAGGATCTGCTTGCCGATCTCGAACTGCTGGTCGACGATCGCCTTGATGCCGACCGGGTCGGCGGCGTCGACCACCGACCGCATCTTGGTGCCGTACATGCCCTTGGCGACGGCGCGTTCGAGCAGGGCGTCGAGGCCGGGGATCGGTTTCATCAGCTTCACGCCGTTTTCGGCGTCGGCCAGGCCCTTGTCCACCTTCAGGAAGGGCACCACGCCGCAGGTTTCCCACAGGTATTCGGCGGTGGGCGTGCCGTCGATATCGCGGTCCATGGTCTGTTCGAACAGGATGGCGCCGACGATCTTGTCGCCACTGAAGGCGGGGGACTTGATGATGCGCGCGCGCATCTGGTGGATCAGGTCGAACATCTCGGGCTCGGAGCCATAGGCGTCTTCCTCGATCCCGTATAGCTTCAGGGCCTTCGGGGTCGAGCCGCCGCTTTGGTCGAGCGCGGCGATGAAGCCCTGGCCTTTGGAAATCTTGTCGGTCTGGGTCGGGTTGGGCATTTTCGAATGTCCGTTTTTGTCAATGAGCCGGGCGCGATCCGCGACCGCGTCCCGTGCTTAAGTCATTGAGTCAGCGTCATGCAATGAGGTTAGCGCAACCACATGACGGGCGCGCGACGATCAGCCGTCAAGGGCGGCGACGCCGGGCAGAACCTTGCCTTCCATCCATTCCAGGAACGCGCCGCCGGCTGTCGAGATATAGGTGAACCGATCCGCGGCGCCGGCCTGATTCAGCGCCGCGACCGTATCGCCGCCGCCCGCGACCGACACCAGCGTGCCGTCGGTTGTCAGATCCGCCGCCGTCTGGGCCGCGGCGTTGGTGGCCTTGTCGAAGGGCGCGATTTCGAAGGCGCCAAGAGGGCCGTTCCAGATCAGCGTCCTGGCGGATTTCAGCACGCTGGCGATCCGGGCCACCGTGTCGGGGCCGGCGTCAAGGATCATCGCGTCGGCCGGGCAGGCGTCGGCGGCCACGGTTTCATGGGCGGCATGGGCCTTGAATTCGCGCGCGACCACGACGTCGGAGGGCAGGATGATCTCGCAGCCTGCCGCGCGGGCCTTTTCCATGATCCTGGTCGCGGTGGGGGTCATGTCGTGTTCGGCCAGCGACTTGCCCACGTCGATGCCTTGCGCGGCCAGGAAGGTGTTGGCCATGCCGCCGCCGATCACCAGGTGATCGACCTTGGCCACCAGGTTGCCCAGCAGATCCAGCTTGGACGACACTTTCGCACCGCCGACCACGGCGACGACCGGGCGCACCGGATCGCCAAGCGCGGCTTCCAGTGCCGAAAGTTCGGCCTGCATCAGCCGGCCGGCGCAGGCGGGCAGCAGGCGGGCCAGCGCTTCGGTCGAGGCATGGGCGCGGTGGGCGGCCGAGAAGGCATCGTTGCAATAGACGTCGCCCAGTTCGGCGAAGCCCGCCGCCAGGTCGGGGTCGTTCTTTTCCTCGCCCGGGTAGAAGCGGGTGTTTTCCAGCAGCACCACGCCGCCCGGCGCGACCGAGTCGATGGCGGCCTGCGCGGCGGGTCCGCGGCAGTCGGCGGCGAAGGTCACGGGCATCCCGCAGGCGGCTTCCAGCGCGGGCACCACGGGGCGCAGCGACATCTCGGGGACGTGCTTGCCCTTGGGACGGCCGAAGTGGGCCAGCAGGACGGGCGTGCCGCCGGCGGCGACGATGTCCTTCAGCGTCGGCACGATGCGGTCGATGCGGGTGGTGTCGGTGACGTTGCCGTCGTCCATGGGAACGTTCAGGTCCACACGGGTCAGCACGCGCTTGCCCGCCAGATCCATGTCGTCGAGGGTTTTCCAGGCCATGGGAGGCTCCTCCGGTCACGTTGGGTCAGCGTTAGTTCACCGGTTCGCGGGGCCGGGTCAATGCCCGGCTTGGCAATCGGCCGCCCTGCGCTTAGGTATCGTCCGACTGTGACAGGAGAGACCCATGGCCGAGATCAAGGACCCGGAGAACACTATCCTCATCGAGCTGAAGGACGGCACCGTCGTCATCGAGCTTCTGCCCGACGTGGCCCCCGAGCATAGCGCCCGGATGAAAGAGCTGGCGCGCGCCGGCCATTACGACAACGTCTGCTTCCATCGCGTGATCGACGGCTTCATGGCCCAGACCGGCGATGTGCAGCACGGCGACATGGAAGACGGCTTCAACATCCGCATGGCGGGCACCGGCGGATCCGACCTGCCCGACCTGCCGGCCGAATTTTCGCGTCTGCCCCACGACCGGGGCACGCTGGGCGCGGCGCGGTCGCAGAACCCGAATTCGGCCAACAGCCAGTTCTTCATCAACTTCAAGGACAACCACTTCCTGAACGGCCAGTACACCGTTTACGGACGGGTGATCGACGGCATGGAATTCGTCGATGCCATCGTGCGCGGCGAGCCGCCTGCGGCCCCGGACCGCATGATCACCGTGAAGGTGGCCGCAGATGCAGATGCGTAAGCTGGTCGTTGCGCTGGCTCTGCTGGCGGCCGGACCGGCCGCCGCGACCGAGCTTGAGATCCAGATCGCGGGCGAGGGCGCCAATGGCACCGTCACCGTCGACCTGTTCGACGACGTCGCGCCGGGGCACGTGGAACGCATCACCACGCTGGCGGACGAAGGCGCCTATGACGGCGTCTACTTTCACCGGGTGATCGACGGGTTCATGGCCCAGACCGGGGACGTCGAATTCGCCAAGAAGGGCGGCGACATGCGCAAGGCCGGGATGGGCGGATCCAAGTATCCGGACCTGAAGGCCGAATTCTCGGACGAGGATTTCGACCGTGGGGTAATCGGCATGGCCCGGTCCTCCGATCCCGACAGCGCCAACAGCCAGTTCTTCATCATGTTCGCGCCCGCGCCCCATCTGAACGGCCAGTACACGGTGGTCGGCAAGGTGATCGACGGCATGGACGTGGTCGACCAGATCAAGCGCGGCACCGGCCCGAACGGCGCCGTGATCGGCGAGCCCGACCGCATGGTGTCGGTGCGCGTGGTCGAATAAGGCCCGGCATTCCCCGGCGCCCGTGTTTGGTGTGGTGTCGGTGCGCGTGTCGAGGTCAAGGGGGCGTTCGCGCCCCCTTTTTCGTTTGCGCCAGACCGACGCCTGGCCTGGCCCTGCAGGACGGCCAAGGGGCGGCGGGGGCGGGACGCGGATGCCCGAACGCAAAAGGGGCGACGCGGGCCTCTGCCTGCGTCGCCCCTGAATTTGGCGGTATCGACGGATCAGGTGTCCGTGGACGGTGCCGCTGCTGCGGGCGCCGGTGCGCCGGGCTTGCGGCCCTGGCTCAGCGGATCGTCCTGGCGCTGCACGGAGCCTTCGAAATGGGCGCCGCTTTCGATCGCGATGGTCTTGTGGATGATGTCGCCTTCGACCCGCGCGGTGGCGGTCAGGCGGACCTTCAGGCCCCGCACGCGGCCCACGATGCGGCCGTTCACGACGACGTCGTCGGCGGTGACCTCGCCCTTGATCGTCGCGGTCTCGCCGATGGTCAGCAGATGCGCGCGGATGTCACCTTCGACGGTGCCCTCGACCTGGATGTCGCCGCTGGTCTTGATGTTGCCGGTGATGTGCAGATCCGACGACAGGACCGATGCAGGGGGCTTGGCCTTGGGCGGCGTGGGCTTGTAGTCGGTCTGACGCGGAGCCGACGGCATCTCGGGCGTTGCAGCAGGCGCAGGCTTGTCGCCTTCGGGGCCCTTGGGGCCGGGCTCATTGATTTTGCTCTTAGAAAACATCTTTCGCAGCCTTGATATAGGTCATCGGATTGACGGCAGTCCCGTTCACACGGACTTCATAGTGCAAATGCACGCCCGTCACACGTCCGGAAGCTCCCATATCACCAATCCGGTCCCCGCGCGAGACCCTTTGCCCGACCTTCACGCGGATTTTCGACATATGCCCGTAGCGTGTCTCGATCCCGAAGTCGTGCTTGATGGTGACCAGGCGCCCGTATCCGTTTTCCCAGCCGGCATGGGTCACCACGCCGTCGCCGGTCGAATAGATCGGTGTGCCCGTGGAGGCGGCAAAGTCGACGCCCTTGTGCATCCGGCGGCCGCCGGTCTTGGGATCGCGGCGGTAGCCGAAGCCGGATGTGAAGCGGAACGCGTCATGGACCGGGACCGCAAAGGGCGCCTTCGAGGCGGCGATGCGATAGAGGTTCAGCGTGTCCATTTCCTTGAGCGCGCGGTTGGCGCGGATCTGGTCGGGCGAGGGTTCTTCGCCCCGGGTCGAGAAGCTGAGCGGTGTCAGCGGGCCGCCCTGGCCGGAATAGCCCCGGCGAACCTGTTCAATCAACCGGTCGGTGTTCAGGCCCGCGGCGCGGAACATCTTGTCCAGGGGTTCGACGGACACGGTCATCGCGTCCTCGATCTGGCGGAAGATCATGTCGTTGCGGTCTTGCATCAGGCCCAGTTCGCGTTCCAGGTCGTCGGCGCGGGTCAGCGCCTGGGCCGCGTCGGCCCGGATCTGGTCGCGTTCGCGCGCGGTGCGCTCAAGGGCCTCGGCCAGCAATTCGGTCGGCGCGCCGTTGCCCTCGGCGAGGGCAGGGGTACGCGGATCGTCCATCTCGGCCTCGACGGCGGCCAGCTTGCTGCGCGCGGCTTCGCGGTCCTTCATCGTGGACCGCAAGGTGGACTGGATCACGCCGATCCCGGTCTCAAGCTCGATCCGGCGGGTTTCCGAGGCCAGCAGTTCGGACTGCATGGCCGAGATCTGCGTCAGCGCCGCGTTGAAGCGGTCCTGCGCGGCCAGCGCCTCGTCGGCGCGGGCATCGCGCTGTTCGGCCAGGGCATCCAGCCGGGCGCTGTAGGTTTCCAGGTCCCGCTTGGCCTGTTCCCGGTAACTGCCCGACCCGATGCCATCCATCGCCACGATCGCCGTTGCCAGGATCGCCCAGCACAGAACGCCCCCACCCACCGTGTAGGCGGCCAGTTGCGTGACCGGCCGCAGGCGAATGAACCGCGTATCCGTATCGGATTTCAAAAAAACGCGCCGTTCCGGGAACCATGGTTCCACGACACGGTTTATCTTTACAGCAAGACGCTTTTGCACGCTGTACCTTCCTGTCCCATCCCCATGGGAGCCCCGCCTTGGCGGCAGTTGTCCCTTGGCCACAGTGAATACAATTCGATACACTTTCGGGCAATCCGCTTGTTCCGTCCGCCGCTGGATCCGGGCGAAATGGCGCCATTTGAGCGGGATCTTGCCGGTTTCAGGTGTCGCACCGCTGCATGTAGTGTGTTGCCTTAACGCAACGCGGGCGGAATTTCGTCGGCAAGCGGCCAGTAGAAATCAGGCGGCAGGCCGGCGTCGGCGCGCTTTTCCTCGTTGAAGGGCGGCTTCAGAGCGCCATGAAAATAACGGCGCACAAGGCCATGGAACGCATCCTTGGGGTCCAGGTTGTCGCGCCCGCACAGGAAGTGGAACCACTTCGACCCATAGGCCACATGACCCACTTCTTCGGAATAGATGATTTTCAGGGCATCCACGGCGTATTGTATACCGGCCTTCTCGAAAATGGCGATCATGCCGGGGGTAACATCCAGCCCGCGGGCCTCCAGCACCATCGGCACGACGGCCAGCCGGCCCATCAGGTCGCCTTTGGTATCCTCGGCGGCACGCCACATGCCGGCATGGGCGGGCAGGGCGCCGTACGCGCTGTCCAGCGCCTCGAGGCAGTCGCACATCAGGTTGAAATGCTTGGATTCCTCGTCCGCCGCCTTGACCCAGTCGTCATAGAACCCGGGCGGCATCGGGATATCGGCGAACCGCGCGATGATGTCCCAGTGCAAATCGACGGCATTCAGCTCGATATGGGCGACCGCGTGCAACAGGGCGATGCGCCCCGCGGGACTGCCCGGCTTGCGCTTGGGCACGTCGCGCGGACCCAGCAGGACGGGCCGGTCGGGCCGCGCCGGCTGGTCCGGCGGAGACGCGGCGCCGACCTCCGGCATCTCGCCCCGCGCGCGGGCCTCAAACCATTCGGCCGCGTATTTGCGCGACAAGGCGGTCTTGGCGCGTCCGTCGGCGGTGGTCAGGACCTCGGTGGCAAGCTCGGCAAGGGGGCGCATGAGGAACCTCGTTCAGGGAATTTCGCGCCCTCTTCTGGAATGTCGGGTCGGGCGGTGCAAGGCGCGCCGAGGTATTTGAAGCCAAGAAGAAGCCATTATTTTCTTCTTCTTGGTAATAAATACCTAAGATCCACACTGGCCAAACCGTGGCTCGCCGGGTCAGAGCGCGCGGACGGCCTCGAGCACCTCCTGGACATGGCCGGGCACCTTCACCTTGTGCCAGGCGCGGGCGATCTTGCCGTCGGCACCGATCAGGAAGGTCGACCGTTCGATCCCCATGAAGGTCTTGCCGTACATCTTCTTTTCCTTCCAGACACCGTAATCCTCGCAGGTGGTGCCGTTTTCGTCCGACAGCATCACCGTGCTCAGCCCGTGTTTGGCGACGAACTTGTCGTGGCTGGCGACGCTGTCCCTGGAGATCCCGAAAACCTTGGCGCCGGCGTCGGCAAACTCCTGCAATGCTTCGGAAAATCCGATGGATTCCGTCGTGCAACCCGAGGTATCATCGCGCGGATAGAAAAAAAGCACGACGGCAGACCCGCGCAGATCGCTCAGGGTCACGGTTTCGCCGCCGTCGCGGGGCAGTGTGAAATCGGGTGCAGTGTCTTGTGCATCCACCATTGGGGCCTCCGGGGTCCAGTTTACGATGTCGTCCAGCCAGTTGGCCGGGCGAAGCTTAGTGCGGGCCCGGCCGGTGTAAAGGCCCGGGGCGCGGGCAACGGATCCGGGCAGGCCGGGCGGAAAGGACCGGCCATTGGGAGCGGAAGGGCAGATGCCTTCAGTGCCTGAGACCGAAACGCCCGACACGACGGTCCGCCGCGTGCCGGTGGAGGAGGCGCGCGCCGCGGCCAAGGGGGGCCGCAGGGGCAAGCCGGCGCGCCGCAGGCCGCATCTGCGCAGGGTGCTGTGGCGCCACAGCTGCCGGGTGACGTTGCTGGGCGCCTTCTGCGTGCTGCTGATGGTCATGTTCATTGGGCAGACGCTGTCAGCTCCGCCCTGGCTGCGTGAGCTGGTGTCGGCGCGCATCGAACTGGCGATGCCGGGCTACAAGGTCGATTTCGGCAATGTTCATTTCGTCATCCGCAAGGGCTGGCGGCCCAGGGTCGGGGTCAATGACCTGCGGATATCCGATGACGGGGGCCGGCCGATCCTGGAATTGTCCAGCGCCGAGGCCAGCCTTGCGATGCGCCCGCTGCTGCGCGGCAAGGTGAACCCCAAGAAGATCACCCTGACCGGGGCCCGCATTGCGCTGCGCCGCAATGTCGACGGCGCCGTGGCGCTGGACGTGGGCGAAAGCGGGCGCTTCGTGGAAGAGGCCGAGGATCTGCCGAAGCTGATCGAGGGCTGGGAAGACCGGCTGCTGTCCGACCCGCTGACCGCGCTGACCGAATTCGAACTGACAGGCGTGACGCTGACCTATGACGACCTGGCGTCGGGGCGCAGCTGGACGGTGGATGACGGGCGGCTGGAACTGACGCGCCACGGCGACCGGCTGAGCATTTCGGCCGGGTTGAACGTGCTGTCCGGGCGCAGCTATGCTGCGACGCTCGAGGCCAGTTACGACAGTTCGATCCCCACCCGGGCCGCCACTTTCGGCATCCAGGTGACCGACATGGCGGCCCAGGACATCGCCCTGCAGACCCCGGCGCTTGGCTGGCTGGAACCGTTGCGGGCGCCGATTTCGGGATCGCTCAGGGGCGGGATCGGGGCGGATGGCGCGGTGCTGCCGCTGAATGCCACGCTAAGGATCGGGGCCGGGGCGCTGCAGCCCACCGATGCCACCCGGCCGATCCCCTTCCGGGGCGCGCGGGCCTATGTGTCCTTCGATCCCAAGGAAGAATTGCTGACCTTTGACGAACTCTGGCTCGACAGCGCCTGGGGCAAGGGCACGGTCGAAGGGCGGGCTTCGATCTCGGGGCTGGAGGAAGGGCGGCTGGATGCGCTGGTGGGGCAGTTTTCGGCCAACAACCTCACGCTGAACCCGGCCGGCGTCTATGACGAGCCGCTGACGCTGTCGGGGGCCCATGCCGATTTCCGCCTGCGCCTGCATCCGTTCGAACTGACCCTGGGCGAGGCGCTGATCCGGGATGGCGACGATCCGATCCGGCTGGACGGCATGGTGCAGGCCACGGACGCGGGCTGGCGCTATGCGCTCAACGGCCGGATCGAGGAGATCGACGCGACCCGCCTGCTTGAGATCTGGCCCGAGGCGGCGCTGGAAAAACCGCGCGACTGGGTGCACGAGAACGTGCTGTCGGGGCGGATCCAGGACGTGGATGTCGCCGTGCGGGGCGAACCGGGCATGGCCGATCCCGACGTCTATGCGGATTTCGATTTCGACGGGGCCGAGGTGACCTTTTCGCCCAACCTGCCGCCGCTGAAGGGGGCCAGCGGGCAGGCGAGCTTTGTCGACAACCGCCTGGCGGCCTATGCCACCACAGGCCGGATCGAGGCTGAACAGGGCGGCGCAATCGACGTGTCGGGCAGTTCCTTCATCGTGCCGGACGTGCGGGTCAAGCCGGCCACGCCGGCCGTTGTGCGGTTCAAGGCCAATGGCGCGCCGACGGCGGTGCTGTCGCTGCTGGACCGGCCGCCGCTGAGCGTGCTGAGCAAGGCGAACCTGCCCGTCGACCTGGCCGAGGGACACGTGGCGGTGACCGGAACGCTGGCGCTGCCGATGCAGAAGAAGGTCGATCTGTCGGACATGGATTTCCATGTGAACGGCACCGTCACCGATGTGCGCAGCGATGTGCTGGTCCCGGGTCACGAGCTGGTCGGCGATGATCTGAAGGTCTTTGTCGACAATTCCCATGTCGAGATTTCGGGAGATGGCCAGATCAGCGGCATTCCGGCCAGCTTCAAGTGGACCCAGCCGATCGGCGTCGAAGGCGCCGGCAGCCAGGTCGAAGGACGCGTGGCGCTGTCGCAAAAGGCGGTGGACGTGTTCAAGCTGGGTCTGCCGGACGGGTCGGTCAGCGGCGAGGGCCAGGCCGATTTCGCGCTGACTATCGGGCAGGGCAGCGCGCCGCGGATCAAGTTGTCGTCGGACCTGGCGGGCATCGGGCTGAGCGTGCCGGCGCTGGGGTGGCGGATGTCGCAGGGGGCGACCGGATCGCTGGACGTGGATGCCACGCTGGGCACCCAGCCCGAGGTCAACCGGGTGACGCTGTCGGGCGCCGGCTTGACGATGTCGGGCCGGGTGCTGACCCGGCCGGGCGGGGCCTTTGACCGGGCGGTGTTCGACAGCCTCAGGATTGGCAGCTGGCTGAACGTCTCGGCCGAGCTGAGCGCGCGGGGCGTGGGTCTGGCTCCCGCGGTGCGGATCAATGGCGGCACGCTGGATCTGCAGGGGGCCCAGTTCGGCGAAGGCACGGGCGGGGATTCGCCGCCGCTGTCGGTTTCTCTCGACCGGTTGCAGATCGCCAAGGGGATGGCCGTCACCGCGCTGAACGCGGATCTGACGACCAATGGCGGGCTGAGCGGCACGTTCACCGGGCGGGTCAATGGCGGCACGCCCATCAGCGGCAAGGTCATCCCGCAGGGCGCGCGCAGCGCGTTCCAGATCACCGCGTCCGATGCGGGGGGCGTGTTCCGCGATGCGGGCATCATCAAGCAGGCCCACGGCGGCGCCATGTCGCTGACCCTGCTGCCGGCGCCGGAAGACAGCAGCTATGACGGCACGCTGAAGGTCACCAACACCAACGTGAAGGAGGATTCCGGCGTCGGCGCGCTGCTGAACGCGATCAGCCTGGTGGGGCTGATCGACGAACTGGCGGGCAAGGGGATCTCGTTCCTGGAGGTCGACGCGAAATTCCGCCTGTCGCCGACAAGGTTCACCCTGCTCAGCGCCTCGGCCATCGGGCCGTCGATCGGCGTGTCGCTGGACGGGATATACGACATGGTCACCGACCGGCTGGACATGCAGGGGGTGCTGTCGCCGCTTTATGCGCTCAACATCATCGGCAGCGTGATGACCCGCAAGGGCGAGGGGCTGATCGGCATCAACTTCGGCCTGCAGGGCCCCGCATCGGACCCCAAGATCAAGGTCTACCCGCTGTCGGCGCTGGCGCCCGGGTTCCTGCGTGAATTGTTCCGCGACCCGGCGCCCACCGTCAGCAAAAGCCGGACCGAAGGCGTGCCCCTGACCGGTCCCGTCACGGGGCCCGCCACCGGCACTCCGCAGCCCCAACAGGACGAGGTGCCGCGCGTGCGTCCGCTTGGCGGCGAGGATCGCTGACACCAGCGGTTGCAATTCCCGGCGAACCCGCGCAAGGGGCGCGGCCATGAGACTGAGCGATTTCGATTTCGACCTGCCAGAGCAGCTGATTGCCACGCGGCCCGCCAGGCCGCGGTCGTCGGCGCGCCTGCTGGTGGCCAAGGGCGCGGCGATCCGCGATGCCCATGTGTACGACCTGCCGGGCCTGCTGCGCCCCGGTGACCGGCTGGTGCTGAACGACACGCGGGTGATCCCGGCGCGCCTGTCCGGCGTGCGCCGGCGCGACGGCGCGCAGGGCCTGACCGAAGCGCGGATCGAGGCGACGCTGCTGGGCCCGCGCGCCGATGGCACCTGGGGCGCGCTGATCAAGCCGCTCAAGAAGCTGCGGATCGGCGAGGACGTGGTCTTTGGCGCGGGGCTTTCGGCCCGGCTGGAGGCGGTCGCGGACGGGCAGGGGCACCTGCGGTTCAATCTTGAAGGCGACGCGTTCCAGGCGGCGCTGGCCGAGGCCGGCGCGATGCCCTTGCCGCCCTACATCGCCGCCAAGCGTCCCGCGGACGCGCAGGACCGCGAGGATTACCAGACCGTCTGGGCCGAAAAGACCGGCGCCGTGGCCGCGCCCACCGCTTCGCTGCATTTCGACACGGCGCTGCTGGCGGCGCTGGCGGCGCGGGGCGTGGCGTTCACCCATGTCACGCTGCACGTGGGCGCGGGCACCTTCCTGCCGGTCAAGGTCGACGACATCAGCGACCACAAGATGCATTCCGAATGGGGACAGGTCAGCGAAACCGCCGCCGCCGAGATCGCCGCGACCCGCGCGGCGGGCGGCCGGGTGATCCCGGTGGGCACCACCGCGCTGCGCCTGATCGAGACGGCGGCGCGCGACACGGGCGAGATCCGGGCCTGGGAGGGCGATACCGACATCTTTATCCGCCCCGGTTTCCGGTTCAACGTGACAGACGCGCTGATGACCAATTTCCACCTGCCGAAATCCACGCTGATGATGCTGGTCTCGGCGCTGATGGGCGTCGACGAGGTGCGGGCGATCTATGCCCATGCCGTTGCGCATGAGTACCGGTTCTTTTCCTACGGGGACGCTTCTCTTTTGATCCCGGACCGGGATGTGTCAAATGCGGCTTAACAATTGTCGCGGAAGCTACCGGTGGCACGACGGCGATTCGAACAGACCGGACACAACTGAACGATCCAAAGGGAGGTCCCGGCGATGAAGCAGGTCCTATCGAGCGCCTGGGCACTGATGCTTGGCATGATGTTCCTGATGCTGGGCAACGGTATCCAGTCGACCCTGCTGGGCGTGCGCGGCGGGATGGAGGATTTTTCCACCCTGCAGATGTCCTTTGTCATGGCCGGGTACTTCCTGGGCTTCCTGGGCGGATCACGCCTGGCGCCCGAGATGATCCGCCGCGTGGGACATGTGCGGGTGTTTGCCGCGCTGGCCTCGCTGATCTCGGCGGTGATGATCCTGTATCCCTATCCGATCTTCACCAACCCGATCGCCTGGACCATCGGGCGCTGCGTGGTGGGCTTCTGCTTTTCGGGCGTCTACGTGACCGCCGAAAGCTGGCTGAACAACGCCGCGACGAATGAAACCCGGGGCCAGTCGCTGTCGATGTACATGATCGTGCAGACGCTGGGCATCATCGGCGCGCAGGCGACGCTGCTGGTCGCCGATCCGGGCGGATACGAATTGTTCGTCATCGCCTCGGTGCTGGTGTCTGTGTCCTTTGCGCCAATTCTGTTGTCGGTCACGCCGACCCCGGCCTACGAGACATCCAAGCCGATGACCCTGCGCCGGCTCTTCGAAAGCTCGCCACTGGGCTGCGTCGGCATTTTCCTGCTGGGCGGCGTCTATTCCGGTCTCTTCGGGATGAGCGCGGTCTACGGCGCCGCCGTGGGGCTGACGCTGGCGCAGATCTCGACCTTCGTGGCGACCTTCTATGTCGGCGCGCTGATCCTGCAATATCCCATCGGCTGGCTGTCGGACCGGATGGACCGGCGGACGCTGATCTTTGTCGGCGGCCTGATCGGCGGCACGGCTGCCATCGCCGGCATGTGGGGAGAGGCCGGATTCTGGATCATCCTGACCGCCGCCTTCGTGGTGGGGGGGATGACCAACCCGCTCTATTCGCTGCTGCTGGCCCATACCAACGACCACATCGACTATGAAGACATGGCCTCGGCTTCGGGCGGGCTGCTGTTCATCAACGGACTGGGCGCCATTGCCGGCCCGCTGATCACCGGCTGGCTGATGGGCCCGCACGTCTTCGGACCGTCCGGGTTCTTCCTGTTCATCGCCATGCTGCTGCTGGCGCTGGCGGGCTACGCGGCCTACCGGACGACCAAGCGCGCCTCTATCCCGGTCTCGGTGTCGGGTTCCTATGCCGCCGTGGCCCCGACCCTGACGCCGGTTGGCATGGAAGTTGCACAGGAAATGACCAAAGAGGCCGACATGGACGACAACGACACGAATGCCGCGGCCTGACCGAGACACGGGCGTCATCGTGATGTCATGCTGGTTACAATTCGTGATTGTTCGAAGAAGCCCGGACGTCATTAACTGAATATGAACGAACCAAGTGCGCGCATAACGGAGGAACGTCGCGATGGTGGGTGCGGAAGACGTCCTGGCCTTTTGGCTGGACGAAGTCGGAGAAAAGGGCTGGTACAAGCAGGACGATGCGGTGGACCAGCTGATCCGTGACAAGTTCGAAGCGGCGTGGACCGCGGCTTCGGAAGGGTCGTATTCGATGTGGCTGACGTACCCGTCCGGGGCGCTGGCCTATATCATCCTGACGGACCAGTTTCCGCGGAACATGTTCCGGGGCGAGGCGCGCGCCTATGCGACGGACCGTCCGGCGCTGGCGGCGGCCAAGGTGGCGATCCACAAGGGCTGGGACATGCAGATCGACGAACCGGCGCGGCAGTTCTTCTACCTGCCGCTGATGCATTCCGAAAGCCTGTGCGACCAGGACCGCTGTGTCCGGCTGCTGGCCGACCGGATGCCGCAAAGCGGGGCGCCGAACATGTTGCATGCCCGTGCGCATCGCGCGGTCATCCGCCAGTTCGGCCGGTTCCCCTATCGCAACCAGGCGCTGTCGCGGTCGACCACCGCGAACGAGGATGCCTACGTGAACGCGGGCGGCTACGGGCAGACCGTGCGGGAATTGCAGGCCGCCGAATAACGCCGATTGACCTTGGGGTCAGTTGCCGCCGCTTTCGTCGATCGAAGGCGGCGGCGTTTCGTCCAGCAGGGCCTGCATCATGTGCAGGCCCATCCGCATCAGGTCGATGAGATCGCCGCGCGGATCGCCCGACAATTCGTCGGGAAGGGCGCGCAATTCGGCGACCCTGTCCTGCATGCTGTCGATCTTGGCCTGGATCTGGTCGATCTGGGCCCGGGCCGCCACCATGGCGGCATCCGCCTGGTCCCCGGCGCCGGTCGCCATTGTGTCCAGGTCGGACCGAAGGCCCGCCACCTCGTCCTGAAGCCCCTGCAGTTCGATTGTCACGGGTTCGATGCGGGCGACCACCTGGGTGGCCTGTTCGGCGATGCGTTCCGCGCTGTGGCTGACCTTGAGCGCCAGGAAAAGGCATAGCGCGACGAGGATCAGCGTGGCATTGATCAGCGCAAGCACGAGGTCCTTGAGAACTTTCCACATCGACATACACTCCGTGTCAGGCGCCGCCAGCATCGTGCGGCTGCAGTATTCGGTCAAGCAGGCGATGTTCCAATTGTCGCGGGCCGTGCCATTGATGGCGTCGCGGAAGTAGTTTAATGCTAAACTAATTTCCGATGCGCCGGGTCAGGAGGACAGGACATGGCCGAGAAAACCTATGACGTCATCGTAATCGGGGCAGGGCCGGGCGGCTATGTCGCAGCGATCCGTGCCGCGCAGCTTGGGCTGAAGACGGTGGTCGTTGAACGCGAACACATGGGCGGTATCTGCCTCAACTGGGGCTGCATTCCGACCAAGGCGCTGCTGCGCTCGGCCGAGGTGTTCCACCTGATGGAGCGGGCCAAGGACTTTGGCCTGAGCGCCGACAAGATCGGTTACGACATCGACGCGGTCGTGAAACGGTCGCGCGGGGTGGCCAAGCAGCTGAGTTCGGGCGTGACGCACCTGGTCAAGAAGAACAAGATCGACGCCATCATGGGCGAAGCGAAACTTGCCGGCAACGGCAAGGTGAGCGTGACCACCGACAAGGGCACCGAGACGCTGGCCGCCAAGAGCATCATCCTGGCCACCGGCGCGCGGGCCCGCGAACTGCCCGGGCTGGAAGCCGACGGCGACCTGGTCTGGACCTACAAGCACGCGCTGGTGCCGCCGCGCATGCCAAAGAAGTTGCTGGTCATCGGGTCCGGCGCCATCGGCATCGAATTCGCCAGCTTCTACAACACGCTGGGCGCCGACACGACCGTCGTCGAGGTGATGGACCGCATCCTGCCCGTCGAAGACGCCGAGATCGCCGCCTTTGCCAAGAAGCAGTTCGTCAAGCAAGGCATGAAGATCATGGAAAAAGCCATGGTCAAGCAGCTGGACCGCGCCAAAGGCAAGGTCACCGCGCATATCGAAATGGGCGGCAAGGTCGAGAAGATCGACTTTGACACCGTGATCTCGGCCGTGGGCATTGTCGGCAATGTCGAAAACCTCGGGCTGGAAGAACTGGGCGTGAAGGTCGACCGGACCCACGTGGTGACGGACGAATATTGCCGCACCGGGGTCGAGGGGCTGTATGCCATCGGCGACATCGCCGGCGCGCCCTGGCTGGCGCACAAGGCGTCGCACGAAGGCGTGATGGTGGCGGAACTGATCGCCGGGGGCCATCCGCATCCGGTCAAGCCGGAATCCATTGCCGGGTGCACCTATTGCCAGCCCCAGATCGCCAGCGTCGGCTATACCGAGGCCAAGGCGAAGGAGCTGGGCTATGACGTCAAGGTCGGCAAGTTCCCCTTTATCGGCAACGGCAAGGCCATCGCCCTGGGCGAATCCGAGGGCATGGTCAAGACGGTCTTCGAAGCCAAGACCGGCGAGCTTCTGGGCGCCCACATGGTCGGCGCCGAGGTGACCGAGCTGATCCAGGGGTACGTGGTCGGCCGCCAGCTTGAGACGACCGAGGAGGACCTGATGAACACGGTCTTCCCGCATCCGACCCTGTCGGAGATGATGCACGAAAGCGTGCTGGACGCCTACGGGCGGGCCATCCACTTCTGATGGTCCTGCGGCTGGGGGCGCGACGCGCCCTCAGCGTTGACGGGGCAATCCGCCCTTACAGATCGTAGGGCGTCCCGTTGATGATCAGGCGGGTCGCCCGCATCCGGTAGGCGGTGTCCTGGGCCTGGTGGCCCTGCACCGTAAGTTCCATCCCCACCGTCAGTTGCAGCCCGACCGGCTGGTCGTTGGCATTGGCCGGGACATGGGGAAAGTCGACCGTCCAGGTCTCGCCCCCTGCATCCACGATCAGCGTTCCGGCGTCTGCGTGATCCAGGTAGCCGGTAATCTCCACAAGACCGTTGTCCAGGCGATGACTGCCATGTTCGGCGGCCAGCGCCGGTGCCGCCAGCGCGGCGGCCGTGGCCAGGGCCATGGCCAGGCGACGGGTCAGGGATGATTCGGTAGACATGTCGGGGCTCCGTCCTTGGTGATGTCCGTCGATCCTACTGGCAGGCCAGCGCATTGCCACCCATTGCGCCGGCGCCGGCGCCCGCGGCCGTCATCACGGAATTTCCCTTGCCGCTGCCAAGCTGGTGTCCGAGGACCCCGCCGACAACCCCGCCGGCCACGGTTCCGGCGGCGCAGGTGGCGTCGCGTCGCTGGGCCTGGCCCTCGTAGGTGTTCGCCGGGGCGCAGGCCTGCAGGGCGACAAGCGTCATGAGGGGCAAGGTCAGTGCAATGAATTTCATGTCGTA
Organism: Marinibacterium anthonyi; assembly: GCA_003217735.2. Lineage (GTDB taxonomy): Bacteria > Pseudomonadota > Alphaproteobacteria > Rhodobacterales > Rhodobacteraceae > Marinibacterium > Marinibacterium anthonyi. The sequence continues at coordinate 2,074,317 of CP031585.1, forward strand.
TCTCGCAACTTGTTGGTGTGCGTCGTGACGTAGATCATGCGGAAGGGATTGCAACAATGGGCCGGTCTGGGGGGCGGCGTCACTCCGCCGGTGGTGCGCGTGTCAGGCGAGGCGGATCGCGCCCTGCGCGATGCCTCCGGCGGAGGGTATTTGGGCCAAGAAGAAGGAGGACGCACGCTGGACGGGGAGCAGGCGCGTGGATTAGCCTTTGGCATGGTCAGTCTGAACCGTGTGGTCATGCAGAAATCCAGCCGGGCGCTTGTCAGGGCGCTGGGACCCGAGCGGCTGGACGTGGCGGAGGTGTCGGGGAAGTGGGGGCGGAACTTTGCCTTTCGGTCCTATCGGCAGTTTCTGTATCCGGACTGGGACATCTGTGCGGGGCCCTACGCGGAGGACGGCAAGGCGCTGAAGTTCGACCTGGTGCTGGCCAACCAGGTCTGGGAGCACCTGGACCGGCCCTATGCGGCAACGATGAACGTGCGGCGGATGCTGCGCAGGGGCGGGCATTTCTGGTTGGCGGTGCCGTTCTTCGTGCCGTATCACGGCGCGCCCATGGACAATTCGCGCTGGTCGGCGCGCGGGTTGAAGAACCTGCTGATCGAGGCGGGTTTTGCCGAGGACGCCATCGTGGCGGATCAATGGGGCAACCGGGACGCGGCGCGGCGCAACCTTGACGGGGACCGGTGGCCGCCCGAATACGACGCGGCGCGTGACACGCTGGAGAACGATCCGGACATGCCGATCTGTGCCTGGGCGCTGGCGCAGAAGACCTGAGCGGTCTTTTGGCCGCGTGACGGTGGCATCGCGGGGAATGTGCCCTATATGCGCGAGGGTCGCGCATCGCGTGGCGCGGTGACGGGGTTTTTGCAGGCACCCGCCGACGTCTGGTGCAGCGGCCGTCGGCCGGATCGGAAGTTTACCTTTTGTTCTTGCTTTTCGCTTGGCGGCCCTGCCGGGATCGCCTACCTTTGCCGCATTGAGAGGTCTGCCATGCCTGAACAGAAGTTCATCGAAGTCCGCGGCGCGCGCGAGCACAATCTGAAGTCCATCGACGTGGACATTCCCCGCGACGAACTTGTTGTCATCACGGGGCTTTCCGGGTCGGGCAAGTCGTCGCTGGCGTTCGACACGATCTATGCCGAGGGCCAGCGCCGCTATGTCGAATCGCTGTCGGCCTATGCGCGGCAGTTCCTGGACATGATGGAGAAGCCGGATGTGGATCACATATCCGGCCTGAGCCCGGCGATTTCCATCGAACAGAAGACCACGTCGAAGAACCCGCGGTCGACCGTCGGCACGGTGACCGAGATCTACGATTACCTGCGGCTGCTGTTCGCGCGGGCCGGGACGCCCTATTCGCCGGCCACGGGCCTGCCGATCGAGGCGCAGCAGGTGCAGGACATGGTCGACCGGATCGTGGCGATGGACGACGGCACGCGGGCCTACCTGCTGGCGCCCATCGTGCGGGACCGCAAGGGCGAGTACCGCAAGGAGATGCTGGAGCTGCGCAAGCAGGGCTTCCAGCGGGTGAAGGTGGACGGGACGTTCCACGAGCTGGACGAGCCGCCGACCCTGGACAAGAAGTTCCGCCATGACATCGACGTGGTGGTCGACCGGATTGTCGTGCGCGAAGGCATGGAACAGCGGCTGGCGGACAGCTTGCGCACCGCGCTGGACCTGGCCGACGGGATCGCGATCCTGGAAACCGCGCCGTCCGAGGGAGAGCCCGAGCGGATCACCTTTTCCGAGAATTTCGCCTGCCCGGTCAGTGGCTTCACCATCCCCGAGATCGAGCCGCGGCTGTTTTCCTTCAACGCGCCCTTCGGGGCCTGCCCGGTGTGTGACGGGCTGGGGATGGAGCTGTTCTTTGACGAACGCCTGGTGGTGCCGGATGTCACGCTGAAGGTGGCCGACGGGGCGCTGGCGCCCTGGCGCAAGGGCAAGTCGCCGTATTTCCTGCAGACCATCGAGGCCATCGCCAAGCATTACGAATTCAACAAGAACGACCGCTGGAAGGACCTGCCGGCGCATGTGCAGCAGGTGTTCCTGCATGGCTCGGGCGAGGACGAGATCCCGTTCCGCTATGACGAGGGTGGCCGGGTCTACAACGTGACCCGCGTCTTCGAAGGCGTGATTCCGAACATGGAACGGCGCTATCGCGAGACCGACAGCAACTGGATCCGCGAGGAATTCGAGCGGTACCAGAACAACCGGCCCTGTGGCGCCTGCCACGGCTATCGCCTGCGCGACGAGGCGCTGGCGGTCAAGATCGGCCCGGCCGGCGGGCCCGCCGAGGACCGTCTGCATATCGGCCAGGTGGTGCAGATGTCGATCCGCGAGGCATTCGACTGGATCGACCGCGTGCCCGCCCAGCTGAGCCCCCAGAAGAACGAGATCGCGCGCACCATCCTGAAGGAGATCCGCGAGCGGCTTGGGTTCCTGAACAACGTGGGCCTGGAATACCTGACGCTGTCGCGCAATGCCGGCACGTTGTCGGGCGGCGAAAGCCAGCGGATCCGGCTGGCATCGCAGATCGGGTCGGGCCTGACCGGGGTGTTGTACGTGCTGGACGAACCGTCCATCGGGTTGCACCAGCGCGACAATGACCGGCTGCTGCAGACGCTGAAGAACCTGCGCGACCAGGGCAACACCGTCATCGTCGTCGAACACGACGAAGAGGCGATCCGCGAGGCCGATTACGTCTTTGACATCGGCCCCGGCGCCGGGGTGCATGGTGGCCAGGTGACAAGCCACGGCACCCCCGCCCAGATCGCCGCCGATCCGAATTCGATCACCGGGCAATACCTGTCGGGCGTGCGCGAGATCGCCGTGCCGGGCGAACGGCGCAAGGGGAAGAAGGGCAAGAAGAAGCTGACGGTGGTCAAGGCCACGGGCAACAACCTTCAGGACGTGACCGTCGATTTCCCGCTGGGCAAGTTCGTCTGCGTGACCGGCGTGTCGGGCGGGGGCAAGTCGACCCTGACGATCGAGACGCTGTTCAAGACCGCGTCGATGCGGCTGAACGGGGCGCGCCAAACTCCGGCGCCGTGCGAGACGATCAAGGGGCTGGAACACCTGGACAAGGTCATCGACATCGACCAGCGGCCCATCGGGCGCACGCCCCGGTCGAACCCGGCGACCTATACGGGGGCCTTTACCCCCATTCGTGACTGGTTCGCGGGCCTGCCCGAAGCCAAGACGCGCGGCTACAAGCCCGGGCGGTTTTCCTTCAACGTGAAGGGTGGCCGGTGCGAGGCCTGCCAGGGCGACGGTGTCATCAAGATCGAGATGCACTTTCTGCCGGACGTCTACGTCACCTGCGAGACCTGCCAGGGCAAGCGGTATAACCGCGAGACGCTTGAAGTCACGTTCAAGGGCAAGTCCATCGCCGATGTCCTTGATATGACGGTGGAAGATGCGCAGACCTTCTTTCAGGCCGTGCCGTCGATCCGCGACAAGATGGATGCGCTGGCGCGTGTCGGGCTGGGCTATGTCAAGGTCGGCCAGCAGGCGACGACGCTGTCGGGGGGCGAAGCGCAGCGGGTGAAGCTGGCCAAGGAGCTGTCCAAACGGTCGACCGGCCGAACGCTGTACATCCTGGATGAACCCACCACGGGCCTGCATTTCGAGGATGTGCGCAAGCTGCTGGAAGTGCTGCACGAACTGGTCGATCAGGGCAACACGGTGGTGGTGATCGAACACAACCTCGACGTGGTCAAGACCGCCGACTGGATCATCGACATCGGCCCCGAGGGCGGCGATGGCGGTGGAACGGTGGTGGCGACCGGCACGCCCGAAGAGGTGGCCGAGGTCGAGGCCAGCCACACGGGCCGCTACCTCAAGCCGATGCTGAACCCCAAGCGGGTCGCAGCCGAATAACATCGGCATAAAATCGGGGCAAAACAAATCCCGCCAGCTTGCACTGGCGGGATCGCACACTCGTTATCGCGAAACTTCCAGAGGGACCGCGTTACAGCGAACCCATCCTGCAGGATCAGTTCAGGATGTCCGAGACAGCGCCGATCAGGTTCAGCACTTCGCGCGTGTTCTGGTCGATGCGGTAGACGTAATTGCCCGAGGTCACGTAATAGCCGTTGCGCAGCCCGTAGCGGTCGGGGTTCTGGATCCGCACGTAATCGGGCAGCCTGTCGCCGTGGCCGTATTTCTTGGCCTGTCCCGGCGGCACGCACGGCGGGTTCTTCTTCGCCAGGCCCGGCGGGCAGCTTGAGACGTATTGCGGCTGGACGTATTTCTGGGACGTGTTGTCGTGCTTCACGGGCTGGTTGCCCTGCGCATTGCCATGGCCGTTGCCCTGACCGTTGCCGTTGTTCTTGGCCATCGCGGCCCCGGCGCCAAGGCTCATCGTGCCGGCAAGCAGGACGATCATGAGCGTTTTCATGGGGGTCTCCTTCAGTGTCTTCACCGGATCTGCGCATGTTCTGCCGCCCGATATCTTGCAAGAATAACACGAGCGCGGGGCTTCGGTTCCGCCTTCTGCGCGTCAATCGGCAATAATTCGCGAAGTAATGAAGTTTTGGCGCCGCGGCCTTCCGGTCGCGACGCCTCTGGATCAGGGGCCCCCCCTTAGTTCAGGATGTCGGCCACGGCGCCGATCAGGTTGATGACCTTCTGGGTGTTCGGGTCCACCTGGTAGACGTAGTTGCCAGAGGTCACGTAATTCCCGTTCCGCTGCAGCCCGTAGCGGTGCGGATCCTGAATGCGGTGGGGATCGGGCAAGACCTCGCCCGGGCCATGTCTGGGGCCGGGCTGGTTCATGCCGTGCTGGTCATGACCCGGCTTGGGCTGTCCCTGGGGCGGTTGTCCCTGATGCTGTTGCTGGCCCTGCTGTTGCTGTCCCTGCGGCGGCTTGCCCTGCGGTGGCTGGCCCTGATGGGGTTGCTGACCTTTGGGCGGCTGCCCCTGGTTCGGCTGACCCTGCTGGGCCTGTTGCGGTTGGCCCTGGGGCGCGCAATTGCCGCCCTTGCCATTCTGGCCCGACCCGCAATTGCCCTGCGGGTTCGATGGCGGCTTGTTCCCCTGTCCCTCGGCCATGGCGGGCCCGGAACTCATGCTTATGGCGCTGATCAACAGCATGCTCGCAAGCTTCTTCATGGGGATCTCCTTTCACGTGTTCTCGGCGGCAGTCTCACTTCTTGTCCGCCTTCAAAGAGTTACACGGGGGAGGTCGGAAATTCTGTCGCGGGCCTTACGCGCAATTGCGGCGCATTCGTGCCGGGTCGGCGGAAAGGTGCCGGGGGGGTCGTGACAGGGAGATCATGAAAAGGAGATCATGACGGGGCGCCCGGGGCAGGCCGGGGCAGGCCGGGTCAGGACGGGCTGCCCATGCGCGCATGGCAGGGGTATTGGGACGGGGACGACACCCCCGTCCCGGTGGGCGGTCAGCCGCGGCCGCGCTTTTCGAACCGGGGCAGCATGGCGCTGAAATCCATGCCCTTGCCGCCTTCGCCTTCGACGAAGGTGGTGTAAAGCGCCTGGGCCAGTTCGCCCATCGGCGTGTCGGCATCGGCGGCTTCGGCGGCCTGTTGCGACAGGCGCAGGTCCTTCAGCATCAGTTCGGCCGCGAAGCCGGGCTTGTAGTCGTTGTCGGCGGGCGAGGTCGGGCCGACGCCCGGCGCGGGGCAATAGGCGTTCATCGACCAGGAATAACCGGACGAGGTCGAGACCACGTCGAACATCTTGTCGCGCGCGAGGCCCAGCTTGTCGGCCAGCGCGAAGGCCTCGCAGGTGGCGATCATGGTGACGCCCAGGATCATGTTGTTGCAGATCTTGGCCGCCTGGCCCGCGCCGGCCGTTCCGCAATGCACGGCCTTCTGGCCCATGATGTCGAACAGCGGCTTGGCCACGGCAAAGGCATCGTCCGATCCGCCGGCCATGAAGGTCAGCGTGCCGCCGGCGGCGCCCCCGATGCCGCCGGACACGGGCGCGTCGACGGCCTTTAGGCCCGCGGCCTCGGCCTGTTCGGCCACCGCGCGCGCGCTTTCCACGTCCACGGTCGAGCAATCGACGAACGTCGCGCCCTTGGTCATCGCGGGGATGATGTCGGCGGCCACGGCGCGCAGGATCTGACCGTTGGGCAGCATGGTCACCACCACGTCGGCGCCGGTCGCGGCCTCGGTCGCGGTGGCGGCGTTGGAGACGCCCTCGACGGTCACGCCAGCGGTGTCAAAACCCGTGACCTCGTGACCGGCCTTGGCCAGGTTGGCGGCCATCGGCGCGCCCATGTTGCCCAGCCCGATGAATCCTATCTTCATGGTCTTTCCTCTTCGTCGAATGTCAGCTCGTCGGCGGCCAGCGGGTCCAGCAGCGCGGTCACATCCGCCGCGTCGAGGCTTTCCAGCGTGTCGCGCCAGGTTGGCGTGCGGTCCTTGTCGATGATCTGCGCGCGGACCCCTTCCAGGAAATCCGCGTGTTCCATCGCGCGCCAGGTGAACCGGTATTCCAGGCGCAGGGCGTCCCTGATGGTGAACGTGTCCAGCGCCTTCAGCCGGTTGATGATGGCCAGCGTGACGCCCATGGCGATGGGCGATCCCCGGCGCAGGGCCTTGGCGGCGGATACCGCAAGATCGTCCTCGCGTCCGTCCAGCGCGGCCAGCATGGCGCGCGGCGTGTCGGCGGTGAAGGCCGCGTCGATGGCGGGGAAGGCGGCGACCAGGGGGGCGGCCGGATCCGAGGCCTGGGGGATCACGTCGGTGGTGCCGCTGTCCTGAAGCGCGGCGATCACTGCGGGCCAGTCGTCTTCGGGCACGAAGGCATCGGCGAAGCCGGCCCTGATCGCATCGCCCGGTCCCATGCGGGCGCCGGTGAGGCCCAGGTACGCGCCCATCCGACCGGGCGCGCGCGCCAGCAGGCAGGTGCCGCCCACGTCCGGCACCAGGCCGATGCCGCATTCGGGCATCGCCATTTTGCTGCTTTCGCCGACGATCCGGTGCGATCCGTGGCAGCCAAGCCCGACACCACCGCCCATGACGAAGCCCTGCATGAAGCTGACGATGGGCTTGGGGTAGGCGGCGATGCGGGCGTTCATCCGGTATTCATCGCGCCAGAAGTCGCGGGCATAGCCATGATCGCCCGCCTTGCCGGTCTGGTACAGCTGCGCGATGTCGCCCCCGGCGCAAAAGGCCTTTTCACCTTCGGCATCCATGATGACCAGGTCGACCTGCGGATCGTCGGCCCAGGCGATCAGCGCCTTGTCGATTTCAAGGCACATGTCGTAGCTCAGCGCATTCAGCGCCTTGGGCCGGGTCAGGGTGATACGGCCGGCGCGGCCGACGATGCGGGTTGCGACGTCGCCCATCTTCAGCGTTCCGCCAGCAGGCTGCGGGCCACGATCATGCGCATGATTTCGTTGGTTCCTTCCAGGATCTGGTGCACGCGCAGGTCGCGGACCAGTTTCTCGATCCCGTAATCGGCCAGGTAGCCGTAGCCGCCGTGCAATTGCAGGCATTGGTCGACCACGCGGGATCCGGTTTCGGTGACGAATTTCTTGGCCATGGCACAGAACTTGGTGGCGTCGGGCTGCCGGGTGTCCAGTTTCCAGGCCGCCTGGCGCAGGAATGTGCGGGCCGCCTGAAGTTCGATTTCCATGTCGGCCAGGCGGAACTGAAGCGCCTGGAACTGGTCGATGGTTTTCCCGAAGGCCTTGCGTTCGCCCATGTAGGCCAGGGTCGAGGTCAGCGCGGTCTGGGCCGCGCCCAGCGAACAGGCGGCGATGTTCAGCCGGCCGCCGTCAAGGCCCATCATGGCATAGGTGAAGCCCTTGCCTTCCTCGCCGATCAGGTTGCCGGCGGGAATGGCGCAATCGTCGAACTGGACCTGGGCGGTGGGCTGGCTTCTCCAGCCCATCTTGTCTTCCAGCGCGCCGAAGGAGAGGCCGGGCGTGCCGTCCTCGACATAGACGGTGGACACCCCCTTGGGCCCGTCGTCGCCGGTGCGCACCATGCAGACGTAGCCATCGGAATAGCCGCCGCCCGAGATGAATGCCTTGGTGCCGTTCAGCCGATAGCCGTCATTGCTGCGCTCGGCCCGGGTCTTCAATGCGGCGGCGTCCGAGCCCGATCCGGGTTCGGTAAGGCAATAGGACAGCACGGTCTCCATCGTCAGCACCTTCGGCAGCAACCGCGCCTTGAGCTCGTCCGAGGCGAAACTGTCGATCATGCGGGCGCACATGTTGTGGATCGACAGGAAGGCGGCGACGGACGGGCAGGCCATCGACAGCGCTTCGAAGACCAGCGTGGCATCCAGACGCCCAAGGCAGGTGCCGCCGCTGTCTTCGCTGACATAAAGTCCGCCGAAGCCCAGTTCGGCAATGCGCGGCCACAAGTCCCTGGGGATCGTGCCTTGACGTTCCCAGTCACGCGCGAAGGGCGCGATGTTGTCCTGGCCAAAGGCATGGGCCATCTCGAATATGGCCGCCTGTTCCTCGCTCAACGCAAAATCCATGGCACGCTCCCCCCTCGTTTCATGGCTGGTTTTCCCTTGTCAGTGATCTAGCCTTTGCATCGGGGAGGGAGCAAGGCGCAGCAGCGCAAATTCGTCTTGCGCGATTTCGGGTGCCGGGAAAAAATTCGTTGAATTTTTCGCCAAAAATTTCCGGGAAATTTTTGCCCCCCCTCAGAGGTCGGCGTGAAATTCCTCGATCAGGTGGCGCACCACAGCGCGCCCTGGGTCCTCGCCACGTGCCAGCGCTTCGGCATGCACCCTGCGTTGGCGGGTGGACGACGTTCCGTCTTCGGCAATCCGCCTCAGCCGCGCGATCCATTCCAGCGACCCCAGCGCCTCGGCATCCTCGGCGAGCAGCCCGGTCAGTTCGTCCATCAGCTGGGTCATCGGCTTGATCTGGCGTTCGCCGAAGTCGATCAACCCCTCGGTCACGCCGTAGCGCTGCGCGCGCCAGCGGTTCTCGGCGATCAGGAACCGGTCGTATTCGCGCCAGCGCAGGTTGCGTTCCCGCAGGCGCATCAGCATCCGGATCAGGGCCTGCACCATGGCCGCCAGCGAAATCGCATGATCCAGCCGGGGGCAGACATCCATGATCCGGGTTTCCAGCGTGGGAAAGCGGTGCGACGGGCGCAGGTCCCACCAGATCTTGGTCGTGTCCTCGATCACCCCCAGTTCGATCAGCGCGCCGGATGTGCGCTGGTATTCGTCCCAGCTGCCGAACCGGGGCGGAAGGCCGGTGCGGGGCAGGTTGTCGAAGACCGTCAGCCGGTAAGACGCCAGGTTGGTATCCTCGCCCCCCCAGAACGGCGACGAGGTCGACAGCGCCAGCAGGTGGGGCAGGAAATAGCAAAGCTGGGGCATCAGGTCGATGCGGCGGGCGTCGTCCTTGATCCCGACGTGGACGTGCATGCCGCAGATCAGCATGCGCCGGGCAACGCTGCCAAGCGCGTGGTGCAGGTCGTCGTAGCGGTCCTTGCGTGTATGGTGCTGCGCCTTCCAGTCGGCAAAGGGATGGCAGCTGACGGCGATCGGGGCCAGGTTGAATTCGGCCGCCTTTTCGGACACCAGGCTGCGCAGGCGGCGCAGGTCGTCGCGCGCCTCGGCGATGGTGGTGCAGACCCGGGTGCCGACCTCGATCTGGCATTGCAGGAATTCGGGGCTGACCTGGCCTTCCATGTCCGCCTGGCAGGCGCGCATCAGCGCCTCGGGCGCCTGGGCCAGATCCAGCGTGTCGCGGTCGACGAGGAGGTATTCCTCTTCGATCCCCAGCGTGAAATCCTGTTGAATGATCCTGCTCCCCTCCGGTCCCTGCGGACGAGTGAAGCCCGAAGATGCGCGTCTGCCAAGGAAAATCCGGCCGGGACCTGTTGCACATGGCCGGTCCCGCGCCTAAGGCGAAAGCCTGTGACACCAGGAAGGGCAAGGGCCATGGCCAGACGCAAGTTTCCGCAGATGAACGCCATGCTGGACGAGCTGGACGTGGCATTGGTCGACAAGCACGAGCTGCGCGCCGAACGCGCCCGGCTTGAGGCGTTCGAGGCGCGCGGTGGGCTGAACGGGCCGGCCTATGCGCTGTCGCCGGGGATGGAGGGGTTCGACATCGCGCCGCTGGTGGCCGATTACGCGGCCTGCGTCGATGACCTTGAACGGCTGAAGACCAGTTCGACCACCGGTTACAGCCCGAACAACGGCTATTACGACAGCCCCGATGCCGAGGCGCTGTACATGATGATCCGCCGGTACCGGCCGAGCCGGGTGATCGAGGTGGGGTGCGGCAATTCCACCCGCGTGACGCGCCAGGCGCTGATCGACGGTGGCATCGACGGCACGATCACGGCGATCGACCCCTGGCCGCGCGCCGATATCGCCGGCGTCGTGGACCGGTTCGAACAGAACAATGTCGAGGCGGTCGCGCCGGGGATCTTTGCCGAGCTGCGATCGGGCGACGTCCTGTTCATCGATTCCAGCCATGTGCTGCGGATGTCCAACGACGTGGCGCACCTGTTCTGCCGGATCATCCCCGCGCTGCCGGCCGGTGTCGTGATCCACGTGCACGACGTGTTCCTGCCGTACGAATATCCCAAGCGGTTCTTCTACGACTGCCCGGGCTGGGGCGAGCAGTACATGCTGCACGCGCTGATCCAGGGCGGCGGGTACGAGATCCTGTGGCCGGGCTATTTCCTGCAGAAGGAACGCCCCGACGCGGCCGAGGCGCTGCCGTTCCTGAACGACGGGCGCGCGCAGAGCTTCTGGATCCGCAAGCGCTGAATGCAAAGCTGAATGCAAAAAGGGCCGGAGCTGCGAAGCTCCGGCCCTTTGCCGTCGGAATGAACGTGATCAGGTCACAGCAGGCGCACCTGGGTGCCGAGCTGGACCAGCGGGTACAGTTCTTCGACGTGCTGGTTGTAAAGGCCGATGCAGCCCGAGGAGCTTTGCCGGCCGATCTTGCGCGTGTCATGGGTGCCGTGCACCAGGTAGGCGGGCCAGCTGAGGTACATGGCCCGGGTGCCCAGCGGGTTGCCCGGATCGCCGCCTTCGATGTGATCGGGCAGCGTGGGATCGCGTTCGCGCATCGACGATGTGGGCGTCCAGCTGGGGAATTCGGTCTTGCGCATGACTTCGGCATAACCGCGGCGGGTCAGTTCCTCGCTCAGCGGAACGGAGGACGGGTACAGCTTGTAGGTCACCCCGTCGGGGCCCCAGTAATGCAACGCGCGGCTGGTGATGTCGGCCAGCATGCAGCCATCGCCCAGGGTTTCGAAATGGTCCTGCCAATCCTGCGTCTTGAAGGACGAGATGTTGCGCTGCACCGGCACCTGGTCGCGGATCGCGGGTTCGTCCTGTGGGAAGGCGTCGCTGGATTGCGCGCGTGCAACCGTCGGGGCGGCCAGGGCCGCGGCGCCGGTCAGGATCAGATTGCGGCGGGACAGTCGATTATCCGTCATTATGCTCGGTCCTCACTTGCTGGTCTTACGGGCTGATTTTTGCATGCAGATACTCCTATGTGACCGCAGCGGCCAGTGGGCATGACGCAGGAACCGGGGATTTCACGAAGAGTTCAGAAGCCGTTGCGCAAGGCTTCGGCACGCTGGAAGCCCTTGTTGCGTCAGTGGACGATGCGGGCCGTCAGACCTTGCCGGCATGGATCAGCAGGTCGCGAAAGCTGCGTTCGGGCTGGCCAAGCAGGGCCAGCGCGTCGGCCTCGTTGTCCTGGATCAAAGGGATCACGCCGTCGAAGGGTTCCCACGACCGCAGGATGATCCGCGACAGGTCGCGTTCGATGGGGCCGGGCGCGTGGTAGACCATCAGCGTCTCGACACCGCCGGCGGAAAAGACATCGACCTTTTTAGCCTGAATCGCGATGAGGTTGGCGAAATCCCGTTCGAAGCCGGTGATCCCGGCCAGGTCGACCAGTTGCTTCTGGCCGGGCCGGCAGTGGGGGTGCTGCATGTATTCGCCGAAGACCCTGAGGGTGTCCTCTATTCTCAGGAAACCTTCGTATTGTACAAAGACCAGGCCGCGGTTCGGGAAAATTCGGAAACTCAGTGACATGACGCCAGGGTGAAGCCAGAACGAAAAAGGGACCGGCACCATGCCGATCCCTTCTGAAAACATGCTTTGACCAGGTGGTCAATGCGATGGTCGGACTGACGTGGCGAACCGGTCAGTCCATGGCTTTGAAGTTGAATTCGCCGCCTTCCTTGATGCCCGAGAACCAGCGCGCCGTGACGGTCTTGGTCTTGGTGTAGAACCGGAAGGCATCGGGGCCGTACTGGTTGAGGTCGCCAAAGGCCGACTTTTTCCAGCCGCCGAAGGTGTGGTAGCTCAGCGGCACCGGGATGGGGAAGTTGATGCCGACCATGCCCACGTTCACACGGTGCGCAAAGTCGCGCGCGGTGTCGCCGTCGGCGGTGTAGATCGCGGTGCCGTTGCCATAGGGGTTGTCCATGGTCAGCTTCAGCGCGTCTTCGTAGCTGTCGGCGCGGACCTGGCTGAGGACGGGACCAAAGATCTCTTCCTTGTAGATGTCCATGTCCGGCGTGACGTTGTCGAACAGCGTCGGGCCGACATAGAAGCCTTCCTCGTAGCCTTGCAGGCTGAAGTCGCGGCCGTCGCGGACCAGCGTCGCGCCCTGGTCGACACCCGAGGTGATCAGCCCCTTGATGCGGTCCTGGGCCTGCTTGGTGATGACGGGGCCGTAATCCACGTCGTCGCCGGCGGTGTAGGGGCCGACCTTCAGCTTGTCGATGCGCGGCACCAGCTTCTCGATCAGCGCGTCGGCGGCTTCCTTGCCGACGGGCACGGCGACCGAAATGGCCATGCAGCGTTCACCGGCCGCGCCGAACCCGGCGCCGACCAGCGCGTCGGCGGCCTTGTCCATGTCCGCGTCGGGCATGATGATCATGTGGTTCTTGGCGCCGCCGAAGCACTGGGCGCGCTTGCCGTTCGAAGTGGCGCGGCCATAGATGTACTGCGCGATCGGGGTCGAGCCCACGAAGCCAACGGCCTGGATCGTCTCGTTGTCGAGGATCGTGTCCACGGCCAGCTTGTCGCCGTTGATGACCTGCAGGACACCGGCCGGCAGACCGGCTTCGGTGATCAGTTCGGCCAGCAGCAGCGAGGTCGACGGGCAGCGTTCCGACGGCTTCAGGATCATCGCGTTGCCCGAAGCCAGCGCGGGGCCCATTTTCCACAGCGGGATCATGGCGGGGAAGTTGAACGGCGTGATGCCGGCAACCACACCCAGCGGCTGGCGCATGGAATACAGGTCGATGCCGGGGCCGCCGTTGTCGGTGAATTCGCCCTTCAGCATGTGGGGCGCGCCCATGCAGACCTCGATCACTTCCAGGCCGCGCTGAACGTCGCCGCGTCCGTCGGGCAGGGTCTTGCCGTGTTCGCGGCTGACCAGCTCTGCCAGCTTGTCCATGTTCTCGTTGATGAGCTGGCCGAACTTCATCATCACGCGGGCGCGACGCTGCGGGTTGGTGGCGCCCCAGGCCTTCTGGGCCTCGGCGGCGGCGGCGATGGCCGCGTCCATCTCTTCGACGCTGGCCAGCGGAACCTTGGCCTGAACTTCACCCGTGGCGGGATTGAAGATCTCGGTATAACGGCCGGACGTCCCCTTGACGCGCTCGCCGTTGATAAAATGGCAGATCTCTTCCATCTGGTCTCTCCTCCGAGTGGGATGTTTCTGTCGTCGCGCACCATAGGCTTGCAGAAAAGTGCTGAACAGGGGCAAGATCTCAAAAACGTTTTGCAAAAATTCAGGGGTGCGCCGGGATGGAGCCACATTGGGACGATATGCGGGTGTTCCTGGCTGTCGCGCGCGAGGAAAGCCTGTCGGGCGCGGGCCGCAAGCTGAAGCTGGACCCGGCGACCGTGGGGCGGCGGATCACCCGGCTTGAGGCGGCGGTCGAGGCGCCCTTGTTCCTGAAATCGCCGCAGGGCTACACGCTGACGCCGCCGGGCGAACGGCTGCTGGCCCATGGGGAACGGGTGGAACAGGCGATGCGGGCGGGGATGGATGCGATCACCGGCTCGACCGACCGGTTGAGCGGGCAGATCCGCATCGGCGCGCCGGACGGCTGCGCGACCTACCTTTTGCCGCAGGTCTGTCTTTCGATTGCCCATGAGAACCCGGACCTGGACATCCAGATCGTGGCGCAGCCGCGCGTGGTGAACCTGTCCCGGCGCGAGGCCGACATGGCCATCACCGTCAGCCGGCCCACCGCCGGGCAACTGCTGGTGCAGAAGATCGCCGATTACCACCTGCACCTGGCGGGGTCGGCCGATTACCTGGCTGCACAGGCGATCCAAAGCCCCGCCGACCTGCGCGGCCTGCCGATGGTGGGCTACATCCCCGACATGATCTTCGATGCGGAACTGGATTACCTGCATGAACTGGGCGTGGACCGGGTGGCGATGGCGTCGAATTCGGTGCCGGTGCAGCTGCGGCTGACCGAAGGCGGGCAGGGGTTGTGCGTGGCCCATGACTTTGCCCTGCCGTCCCATCCCGGCCTGCGCCGGGTCCTGACCGACGAGATCGCGCTGACCCGCGCCTTCTACCTGGTTCGTCACCAGAGCGACCAGCGCAGCGAGCGCCTTAACCGTTTCTCAATACTCCTGGTCGAGCGTCTGAGGGCCGAAGTTGCCCGTCTGGAAGGTGCAACTTGACTTTGAAGATTATTGCGGTGACGTTTTTGTAATAGAAGAAAAAAAGTCCATTGGAACAAAGCATGGGAGGAGACATCATGCTCGTTCACCAGATTCTCAGGTCCAAGCCCGGTGAGGGTGTCGTGACCGTGGGGCCGGATGCGTCCATCGCGGAAGCTGTCGCCATTCTGGCGGACCGGCGTATCGGGACGGTGCTGATCAGCGACGACGGCAAGACTGCCCTGGGGATTCTTTCGGAACGCGACGTGGTGCGCGAACTGGCCCGTGCGGGCGCCGTCTGCCTGTCGCGCTCGGTGTCCGATTACATGACCCGGACCGTGATCACCTGCACCGCGCAGTCGAATGTGTCCGAGGTTCTGACCAAGATGACCGAAGGCCGGTTCCGGCACATGCCGGTGGTCGATGGGGACCAGTTGGTGGGGCTGATTTCGCTGGGCGACGTCGTCAAGGCCCAGCTTACGAAACTCGAAATGGAAAAGGATGCGCTTCAAGGCATGATTATGGGCTACTAGCCCGTTGCATCCCCGACGAAATTTTGTTTCGGTGCGATCCGTTGCGGCAGTGGGAGGACCAATATGCGCATCGGGTTGTACCCGGGAACTTTCGACCCGGTCACGCTTGGTCATGTCGACATCATTCGCCGCGCTTCCGCGCTGGTGGACAAGCTTGTCATCGGCGTGGCGATCAATCGGGACAAGGGCCCGCTGTTCTCTCTGGAGGAACGCGTGGCGCTGCTTGAACCCGTCCTTGCGGACCTGTCGGAACAGACCGGAACCGAGATCGTCGCCCACCCGTTCGAGAACCTGCTGATCGATTGTGCCAATGATGTGGGCGCGTCGATCATCGTGCGCGGACTGCGCGCCGTGGCCGATTTCGAATACGAATACCAGATGGTGGGAATGAACCGGGTTCTCGACAATTCCGTCGAGACGGTCTTCCTGATGGCCGAGGCCCGCCACCAGGCGATCGCCTCCAAGCTGGTAAAGGAGATCTGTCGGCTGAACGGGGACGTGTCCAAGTTCGTCCCGCCGGCGGTGAACGACGCGTTGATCCGGCGGCTGCACGGCTGATATCCGGACATTAACAAAGGCCCGCACCCTATTGTGGTTGCGGGCCTTTATTTTGCGTGGAACCTTGAGTTCAGAGGCTGGCCATCGCCACGGCGGTGTCGGCCATCCGGTTCGAAAAGCCCCATTCGTTGTCGTACCAGGTCAGGATGCGGACCATGTTGCCGTCCATCACCTTGGTCTGATCAAGGTGGAAGATCGACGAATGCGGGTTGTGGTTGAAGTCGATCGAGACGTTCGGCTTGTCGGTATAGCCCAGGATCCCCTTCAGCGGCCCGTCCGCGGCGGCCCTGATCGCGTCGTTGATCTCGTCGACCGAGGTGGCGCGGTTGGCGATGAAGGTCAGGTCGACCACCGAGACATTGGGCGTCGGCACCCGGATCGCCACGCCGTCCAGCTTGCCGTTCAGTTCCGGCAGCACCAGGCCCACGGCCTTGGCGGCCCCTGTCGAAGTCGGGATCATCGACATCGCCGCCGCGCGGCCGCGGTAGAGATCCTTGTGCATCGTGTCCAGCGTCGGCTGGTCGCCGGTGTAGCTGTGGATCGTGGTCATGAAGCCCTTTTCGATGCCCACGGTGTCGTTCAGCACCTTGGCCACCGGCGACAGGCAGTTCGTGGTGCACGATGCGTTGGACACGACCACGTGGTCGGCGGTCAGCTTGTCGTGGTTCACGCCATAGACCACCGTCAGGTCCGCGCCCGAGGCGGGGGCGGAGACCAGGACCTTCTTCGATCCGTTTTCCAGGTGCACCGCGGCCTTGTCGCGCGCGGTGAAGATCCCGGTGCATTCCAGCGCGATGTCGACGCCGTCCCAGGGCAACTTGGCCGGATCGCGTTCGGCCGTGACCTTGATCGGCCCGTAGCCCACGTCGATCGCATCGCCCACGACCGTCACCTCGGCCGGGAACCGGCCGTGTACGCTGTCGAACTGCAGAAGGTGAGCGTTGGTTTCGACCGGCCCCAGGTCGTTGATCGCGACGACCTGGATATCGGTGCGTCCGCTTTCGACGATCCCACGCAGAACATTGCGCCCGATGCGTCCGAATCCGTTGATGGCAACTTTGACTGTCATCTGTCCTCTCCCGGCTGGCGGGCCGCGGGACCCGCTGTGGCGCCCAGGGGCGCCCGTGATGAATACCTGCCTAGGTAGCGCTAACAACACAGGGCGACCCCGCTTGTCAACCGGCAGTCGCCCCTGCGGCTAGCGCCAGAATGCCATCCAGTCGATCAATGCGTAAAGTTTCTTTCCCAGAAATATCATGTGCTCGGTGCCATAGACCCAAAGGTCGGCGCCGATCGCGAGGACGATCACGATCCCGAGACAGAGGGCAAGGCGGTCGGTCATGGAAGATGCTGTCCGCAAAAGAAAAGGCCCGGCCAGATATGACTGACCGGGCCCGATGCTACAAGCTCGCCGCGGCTCAGGCGGCGACCCGCGCCGCCTTCTGCACGCGGCCCATGGCGACGGCAACGTCGGCCATGCGGGCCGAAAAGCCCCATTCGTTGTCGTACCAGGCCAACACGCGCACCATGCGGCCATCGACCACGCGGGTCTGGTCGGGCGCAAAGATCGAACTTTCCTCGGTGTGGTTGAAGTCGACCGAGACCTTGTGTTCGGTGTCATAGGACATGACCCGCGCCATCTTGCCCCTGATCGCGGCCTGGACGGCGGCGTTGACTTCCTCGGCCGACACCTCGCGCCCGGCGCGGAAGGTCAGGTCCACGGCCGACACGTTCGGCGTGGGCACCCGGATCGACGACCCGTCCAGCTTGCCCTTCAGCTTGGGCAGAACTTCGCCCAGGGCCTTGGCGGCGCCGGTGGTGGTGGGGATCATCGCCATGGCGGCGGCCCGGGCGCGGTACAGGTCCGAATGGCGGCGGTCGATGGTCGACTGGTCGCCGGTGTAGGAATGGACCGTCGTCATGATGCCGTGTTCGATGCCGAAGGCGTCGTCCAGCACCTTGGCCAGCGGCGCCAGGCAGTTTGTGGTGCACGACCCGTTCGACACCATGGTGGTGTCGGCGGTCAGTTCATGATCGTTGACGCCGTAGACGATGGTCTTTTGCACGTTCTTGGCCGGGGCCGAGATCAGCACGGCGCCGGCGCCCTGGTCCAGGTGCACGGCGGCCTTGTCGCCGTCGTTGAACTTGCCGGTGCATTCCAGCACCACGTCACAGCCCGACCAGTCGATGTCGGACGGATCATAGGTCGAATACATCTGGATCGGGCCGGTGCCCAGGTCCATGGTGTCGCCAGCGACGGTGATCTGGCCGGGGAAGCGTCCGTGCACGCTGTCGTAGCGCATCAGGTGCGCGGCCGTCTCAAGCGGACCGGTGGCGTTCACCTTGACGACACGGATGTCGTCCCGGCCCGACTGGGCGATATGCGAAAGGGTGCAACGGCCGATGCGGCCAAAACCGTTGATGCCGACGTGGATTACCATGAAACGCGCTCCGAAAAAGGGTTTCCTTTCGGCGTCATATAGACGCTGCAGAGCAGCACGAAAAGGCAAAAGGGGCGTGTTTTTAATATGTTAGCGCAAACCCGACGCGATTGCGCTAACGCTTGCCCGGGCGCGCAAAAGCACTAGGCTTCCCACGCGCATGAAATTCGAAAGGCAGGCGGAATGAGCGGATTATTGGCGTTGTTGGACGACGTGGCGGGTATTGCCAAAGTGGCGGCTGCCTCGGTCGATGATATCGCCGGCCAGGCCGCCAAGGCCGGGTCCAAGGCGGCGGGCGCGCTGATCGACGATGCGGCGGTTTCGCCGAAATACGTGCATGGCTTCGACGCCAGTCGCGAGATCCCGATCATCTGGCGGATCACCCGGGGGTCGCTGATCAACAAGCTGGTCATCCTTCTGCCCATCGCCATCCTGCTGTCGCAGTTCGCGCCGTGGGCGATTTCGCCGTTGCTGATGCTGGGCGGCTGTTACCTGTGTTTCGAGGGGGCCGAGAAGATCGCGCATTCGCTGCACCCGGGCGAGGGCCACGGCCCCGAGGTCAATCCGACCCCCGTCGATGCGGGCCACCTGGAGGAAAAGAGGGCGCGCGGTGCGATCAAGACGGATTTCATCCTCTCGGCCGAGATCATGACCATCGCGCTTTCCGCCATCCCGGACGAGAACTGGATCTGGATGGCGGCAGTGCTGGCCATCGTGGGGATCGGCGTCACCATCGCGGTCTATGGCGCGGTGGCGCTGATCGTGAAGATGGACGATTTCGGGCTGTTCCTGGCCAAAAGCGGGTCCGGCTTCGTCAGCGGGCTGGGCTGCTGGATCGTGCGGGTCATGCCCTGGTTCATGAAGGCGCTGACCATCGTGGGCACGGCGGCGATGCTGTGGGTCGGCGGGCAGATCGTCGTTCACGGTCTCAGCGAACTGGGCTTTGCCGTGATTGGCGACTGGATCCACCACGCGGCCGAAGTGGTGGGGCACATGGTGCCGGAAAACATGGTCGCGGCCACGGAATGGATCGTCTCGGCGTTTTTCTACGGGATCTTTGGCGTGGCGCTTGGCGCGCTGCTGCTGCCGGTGGCCAATTACGTGATCGCGCCCATCCTGGGGCTGTTCACGGGCGGCAAAAAGGAAGGGGCCGGCCATTGATGGCCGGCCCCTCGATCCGATGGCGGCCCGGGGCGAACCGGGCAGGGGGCGTCAGCCCAGAAGCGCCTTGGCCTTCTCGGCCACGGCCTCGGCGGTGATGCCGAACTTTTCGTAAAGGACTTCCGCCGGGGCAGAGGCGCCAAAGCTGTCCATGCCGACGAAGGCCGACTTGCCCTCGCGTCCACGTTCGCCCAGCAGCCAGCGGTCCCACCCCTGGCGCACGGCGGCCTCGATGCCCACGCGCACGGCGTTGCCGGGCAGCACACGCTTGCGGTAGGCCTCGTCCTGCTGCGCGAACAGCTCCATGCAGGGCATCGAGACGACGCGCGTGCCGATGCCTTCGGCCTGCAGCGCCTCGCGCGCGGCTAGGGCGATTTCCACTTCGGACCCGGTGGCGATCAGGATCACCTGGCGCTTGCCTTCGGATTCGGCCAGCACATAGGCGCCCTGGGCGGTCAGGTTCTTGGGCTTGTAGTCGGTGCGCACGGTCGGCAGGTTCTGGCGCGTCAGCGACAGGACCGAGGGCGTCGTTTTCTGCGACAGCGCGATTTCCCAGGCCTCGGCGGTTTCCACCGTGTCGGCGGGACGGAACACCAGCGTGTTGGGCGTGGCCCGGCTGATCGCCAGGTGCTCGACCGGCTGGTGGGTCGGGCCGTCTTCGCCCAGGCCGATGGAATCGTGGGTCATCACGAAGACCGTCGGCACCTTCATCAGCGCGGCCAGGCGCATCGCCGGGCGGGCATAATCGGTAAAGCACATGAACGTGCCGCCATAGGGGCGGATGCCGCCGTGCAGCGCCATGCCATTCATCGCCGCCGCCATGCCGTGTTCACGGATGCCGTAGTGGATGTAGCGGCCCTTGCGGTTGTCCGTGTCGAAGATGCCCAGGTCGCCGGTCCTGGTGTTGTTCGACCCCGTCAGGTCTGCGGACCCGCCGATGGTTTCGGTGACAAGCGGGTTGATCACCTCCAGCACCATTTCCGAACTCTTGCGGGTGGCGACCTTCGGCAGGCTTTCGCTGACCTGCTTCTTCAGCGCGCGGATGGTGTTTTCGAACCGCTTGGGCATGTCGCCGGACATCACCCGTTCGAACCGTGTCCGCTTGCCCGGGCTCAGCGCGGCCATGCGGTCATCCCAGGCGGCCTTCTCGGCAGCGCCCTTGCGGCCGATCTCTTCCCAGGCGGCCTTGACCTCGGCCGGGACGTCGAAGGCACCGCCGGGCGCGCCATAGGCGGCCTTGGCGTCGGCGATCAGCGTGGCGTCGGTCAGCGCGCCGTGGCCCTTGGACGTGTCCTGGGCCGAGGATCCCAGCGCGATGTGGGTCTTGCAGGCGATCATCGAAGGCTTGCGCGTGGACTTGGCGGCGGTGATCGCGGCGTCGATGGCGTCGGGGTCGTGGCCGTCGATTTCCTGAACGTGCCAGCCGCTGGCCTTGAACCGCGCGACCTGGTTGGTGCGGTCGGCCAGGTCGACGGTGCCGTCGATGGTGATGTTGTTGTTGTCCCAGAAGACCACCAGGTGGTCCAGTTCCTGGCGGCCGGCCAGCGCGATGGCTTCCTGGCTGACGCCTTCCATCAGGCACCCGTCACCGGCGATCACATAGGTATAATGGTCGACGACCGAACGTCCGAAATGCGCCCGCAGGCTGGCTTCGGCAATGGCGAAACCGACCGAATTGGCGATGCCCTGGCCCAGCGGGCCGGTGGTGGTCTCGATGCCCTGGGCCAGGAAGTTTTCCGGGTGGCCGGCGGTCTTGGCGCCCCACTGGCGGAAATTCTTGATCTGATCCAGCGTGATCTCGTCCGATCCGGTCAGGTACAGCAGCGAATAGATCAGCATGGATCCATGGCCGGCCGACAGGATGAACCGATCGCGGTCGGGCCATTGCGGGTTGGCCGCGTCGAACTTCAGATGCTTTTCAAAGAGCACGGTGGCGACATCGGCCATGCCCATCGGCATGCCGGAGTGGCCGGAATTGGCCGCGGCGACGGCATCCAGCGTCAGGGTCCGGATGGCGGCCGCCTTGGCCCAGTGTTCGGGGTTGGCAGTGCGCAGCGCAGTGAGATCCACCGGAACTCTCCTTGAATTGATCTCGGGTCGTCGCTCAATACCAATCGGGGGGCAAAGTTCAAGGCGCGTGGTCCTGCTTCAGGAGTAGCCTCCAAGTGCTTGATTGCAATGGGCGGGCAATTCGGGTTGGCATTCGGTAAAGTGATGTCAACTTCCGATGCTTGCGATTCGCGCGCAGGGAGACAACGATAACCGCACGAAATAAGGTGACGGGCATGAGCGATATCGAGGAATTGCAGGGGCGGATCGTGGCCGCGATGCAGCGGATCCGGTCCGGGCTGGAAGACCTGGGCCCCATCATCGAGGTGCCCGACCCGGCACGGATCAGGTCGCTGGAAGACGCGCTCGAGGAGGAACGGGTCGCCAATACCCAGCTTGAACAGCGCCTGGCGACGGTTCGCGCCCGCCACGCGACCGAGCTGAAGACGCTGAAAGCCGAAATCGAAGCGCAATCCGAGGCGATGGCCCGCCTGGACATGGATGTTCAGCGCCTACGCCACGCCAACGACCAGCTGCGCGACAGCAATGCACAGCTGCGGGCAGCCAACCTGGAAGGGGTCGGTGCGCCGGACCTGATCAACAAGGCGATGCTGGCCGAACTGGAAGCCCTGCGCGCCGCGCGGGCGACCGAGACGGCCGAAGCCGGGGCGATCCTGTCCAAGCTTCAGCCGCTGCTGGCCGCCGCCTCGGCGACGCTGGCCGACGATACCACCGACGAGGAGGAAGCCTGATGCCCGAGGTGACGATTCACATCGGTGGCCGCCCGTTCGAGGTGGCCTGCCAGGAGGGCGAGGAGAGCTATCTGCAGTCCGCCGCCGCCATGCTGGACGAGGAAGCGCAGGTTCTTGCCGATCAGATCGGGCGGATGCCCGAGGGCCGGATGCTGCTGATGGCCGGGCTGATGCTGGCCGACAAGACCGCCGCGGTCGAGGACAAGATCAAGGAGGTCGAGGCCCGGCTTGCCGCCACCGAGGCCGAGCTGACCGCCCTGCGCGAGGCCCCCAAGCCACCGCCGGAACGGGTCGAGGTGCCGGTGGTGCCGGCCAGTGTCACGGATACCCTGGCCGAGCTGGCCGCGCAGGCGGAATCCCTGGCCGCATCGGTCGAGGAGAAGGTCACGCCCGAAGCGCCGATGGCCATAGATGCCGAGCCGGAAGAGGAGGGCGTCGTCACCCAGATGTCGCCCGAACCTTTTGATTCAGAAAAGGAAACGCCGCCCCAGGGCTAAGGGGCGGTGACCCGCCTGTCGGGGTGCCGGCCGCCGGGCGGGAAAAAAAGTCCGACGGAATGGACGGGCCGCTGCGTACGAAGGTCATAAGAACCTCGAACAGGAGCAGCTGATGAAAACCCTTTTGATCGCTTCCCAAGTCCTTGTCGTGTCGGCCGCCGCGGCCTTCGCGCAGACCGCGCCCGACGCCCAGGCCCCCGCGTCCACGACGCCCCCGGCCCAGGGACAGATCCAGGAACAGACCCAGGATGAACCCGGCAAGGGGCCCAAACCCGAGCACTGGAACAAGGGCGACAAGCCGCACCATTCGCAGATGCGCATGGGCCAGGGCGGCCCCGGCATGGGGAAAGGCCACGGCCAGGGAATGGGCCAAGGCATGGGCCAGGGAATGAGCCAGGGAATGGGCCAGGGAATGGGAATGGGCTACGGCATGATGCCCGGCTACGCCATGGTCCCGGGCTACGTGATGGTGCCCGGCTATGTGCCGGTGCCCATGATGCCGATGATGCCGATGGGGCAGGGCATGATGCCCCAGATGATGCCCCAGATGATGCCCCAGATGATGCCGATGATGCCCGGAATGGCGCCCGGCATGATGCAGGGCGGCCAAGGTGGTCATGGCGGCCATGGTGGGCATGATTTCCACGCGGACCGCGGTGATCACGATGATCACGGCGGTCGTTGGGAAGGCCGCGGCGAAGGCCGGGCCCGGTTCATGCAGCCGCCGTTCCTTGCCGACATGATGTCCGACGGCGGTGTGACCCGCGACGAGTTCGACGCCAAGGCCGATCAGATCTTCATGCGGCTGGATGCCAACGGGGACGGCACGATCACCATGGACGAACTGCCGCGCCATGGCGCCATCGCCAAGCGGATGATGGAACAGGCGCCGGATCAGGCCGATGAGGCTCCGGCCGACAATTCGGGCAACTGATAGCCCTGACATGCGAAACGGCCCCCGAAGTCGGGGGCCGTTTTCTTTTGGCGACGCGAAAGACCGGTCAGCCGTTGGCTTCGCGGATCTTGTTGGCGGCGTCCTTGTCGTAGGTCACGCCGTTTTGTTCGAACAGCGTGTCCAGTTCGCCCGACAGCGTCATTTCGGTGATGATGTCGCAGCCGCCGACGAATTCGCCCTTTACGTAAAGTTGCGGGATCGTCGGCCAGTCCGAGAAGTCCTTGATGCCCTGGCGGACCTCGTCGTCGGCCAGCACGTTCACGTCGGTGAAATCGACGCCCATGTAGTTCAGAACCCCGGCCACGCGGCTGGAAAAGCCGCACTGGGGCATGGACTTGGTGCCCTTCATGTACAGGACCACGTCATTGGCCGTGATCGTGTCCTTGATCTTCGTTTCAGCGCTCATGTCTCGTATCCCTTTAGCGTCAAAGGTGAAATTCGGTTTCATCCCGGCCCGGCGGGCGCGGTCTGCAGGTCAGTCGGGCGCCTTGGTGGTCAGCGCAAGCGCGTGCAATTCGCCCTGCGCGCCATCCATTCTGCCCTTGAGCGCGGCATAGACCGCGCGCTGCTGCTGCACGCGGTTCATGCCGCGAAAGCTCTCGTCGATCACCTCGGCGGAGTAGTGATTGCCGTCGCCGGCAAGGTCGGTGATGGTGATGCGGGCTTCAGGAAAGCTTTCCCGGATCAGCGTCTCGATTTCGTGGGCTTGCATGGCCATGGCTATGGTCTCCCTGCTCGGTGAGAAAATGTAGGCCGCGCGCCGCCTCTGCGCAAGACGGGCGCGATCGATGCCAACCTGGCAACCCTGGGGCCGGGGGCGGGACCCTTGCGTCAGCCTACGGCGTCGGCAAAGGCCCCGCGGTACAGGGCAACCAGATCGGCCAGCGGCGCTTCGCTGGTGCCGAACTTGACCGTGTCGCCGGTGAACCGGCCCACGGTCGAGATCAGGACACCGGCCTGGCCCGCGCGGATCATCAGTTCTTCGGCCATGTCGAAGTTGCAGGCGATGAGGTAGCGCGCCTGGTCTTCGCCAAACAGCATCGAGGTCGTGCCGTCGTCGATGTGAACACCGACGCCACCGGCTTCGGCCATCTCGAAGGCGGCCAGCGCCAGCCCGCCGTCGGCCAGGTCGGTGCAGGCGCGGATCAGGTCGGCATTGGCGCGGATGAAGTCGCCGTTGCGCTTTTCCGCCGCCAGGTCGACGGTGGGCGCGGTCCCGTCTTCGCGGTTGAACACCTCGGCCAGCAGGGCGGACCGCCCCAGGTGGCCGGTGGTTTCGCCCACCAGGATCGCCAGGTGCCCGTCACGGGGCGTGCCGGCGATCAGGTCGTCCGCGGACCCGATCAGGCCCACGGCGCCGATGGTGGGCGTCGGCAGGATCGGTTCGCCGTCGGTTTCGTTGTAAAGCGACACGTTGCCGGACACGATCGGCATGTCCAGCGCCTCGCAGGCGGCGCCGATGCCCTGGATGGCGCCGACGAACTGGCCCATGATCCGCGGCTTCTCGGGGTTGCCGAAGTTCATGTTGTCAGTGGTGGCCAGCGGTTTCGCCCCCACGGCGCACAGGTTGCGCCAGGCTTCGGCCACCGCCTGCTTGCCGCCCTCGACCGGGTCGGCGACCACGTAGCGCGGCGTCACGTCGGAGGTGAAGGCCAGCATCTTGTCGGTCCCGTGCACCCGGATCACCCCGGCGCCCAGGCCGGGGTTGCGCACGGTGTCGGCCATGACCATGCTGTCGTATTGTTCGTAAACCCATTGCTTCGCAGCATAATTCGGGCTGCCGATCAGACCCTTCAGCCCGTCGATCGCGTCGATCTCGGGCACGTCGGCCATGGGTTCGGGCGCCTCTGTCGGCTCCCACGGGCGGTCGTATTCGGGGGCTTCGCCCGACAGCGCCTTCAGCGGCAGGTCGGCTTTCACCGCGCCGCCGTGCATCACGATGAACCGATCCTCGGGGATGGTTTCGCCGACGATGGCGAAATCCAGGTCCCATTTGTCGAACACGGCCTTGGCCTCGGCCTCCTTCTCGGGACGCAGCACCATGAGCATGCGCTCCTGGCTTTCCGACAGCATCATTTCGTAGGCGGTCATTGCCATTTCGCGGGTGGGCACCTTGTCAAGGTCCAGCCGGATCCCAAGGTTGCCCTTGTCGCCCATTTCCACGGCCGAACAGGTCAGGCCCGCCGCGCCCATGTCCTGGATCGAGATAACGGCGCCGGTCGCCATCAGTTCAAGGCAGGCTTCCATCAGGCACTTTTCGGTGAACGGGTCGCCGACCTGCACCGTGGGGCGCTTTTCCTCGATCGTGTCGTCGAATTCGGCAGACGCCATGGTAGCCCCGCCGACACCGTCGCGCCCCGTCTTGGCGCCCAGGTAGACCACGGGCATGCCCACGCCTGATGCGGCGGAATAGAAGATCTTGTCGGCGTCCGCGAGGCCCGCCGCGAAGGCGTTGACCAGGCAGTTGCCGTTATAGGCCGGATGGAACCGCACTTCGCCCCCGACGGTGGGCACGCCGAAGGCGTTGCCGTAGCCGCCGACACCGGCGACCACGCCCGACACCAATTGCTTGGTTTTGGGATGCGACGGTTCGCCGAAGCTTAGCGAATTCATCGCCGCAACGGGGCGGGCGCCCATGGTGAAGACATCGCGCAGGATACCCCCGACACCGGTCGCGGCCCCCTGGTAGGGTTCGATGTAGGACGGGTGATTGTGGCTTTCCATCTTGAACACCACGGCCTGACCATCGCCGATATCGACGATTCCGGCGTTTTCGCCCGGGCCACAGATCACCTGCGGGCCAGAGGTCGGCAGGGTGCGCAGCCATTTCTTGGAAGACTTGTAGGAACAATGTTCGTTCCACATCGCCGAAAAGATGCCAAGCTCGGTAAAGTTGGGTTCGCGGTTCAGGATCCGCAGGATATCCGCGTATTCCTCGGGCTTGAGCCCGTGCGCCTCGACCAGGTCCGGCGTGATGGCGGGGTCCGACATGTGAAGGCTTCCTTTGTCCCAGTCCCGTTCGCATGGTCCTTTACCGAAGCGTGGGACAAGGCGAAAGCCCCCACGCGGTGCATGGGGGCTTCGTCAGACGACTAAGCAGGTTGCGCTGGGGGGCTCTGCCCGCGTCCGATGCGGTCAGATCACATCTTGGCCTTGGCGGCAGCGTAATCCGGGTGCTGGGCCGCGCCGTTGGCGTCGATCCAGGAATTCAGCTGGTCGGCGGTCCACAGAACCGTCAGCTCGCCGGTGGTTTCCCACTTGTCGTCCAGGGCAAAGCGCCAGCCGGCATATTCATCGTTGAACGAGTCGTCGAAGCTGACCAGGATCGAACGGTTGCCCAGGTCGTCGGTGGTGGCCGAGGTGACGACGCCGATCATTTCACCGTCCGAGGTGTAGACCGGGTTGCCCACGAACTCGAGCGTTTCTTCATAAGTGCTCTGGGCGCCGTCGGCGTCGGTTGCGTCTTCGCTGACAACTGCAGCACCAGCTGCGGTTGCGATGCCGAGGGCCAGAATAGAAGTGATAACAAGGCGTTGCATTGATCTTTCCCTTCCGTGTTGCTCTGGTTGGACAACCGGGGGCTGGGCAAATGGTTCCGGAAAAATTTTCGGATTTCCTTTTTTCGGGAAAGATCGCGTGTTCCCTGGTGCGCCCCGCGGCTCAGGATCCGCGCAACGGTGCGTACGGTGGGCGCGCGATCGAAGAGCAGGCAGGGGGAATGAAAACGGGGCGCCGCCAGGGCGCCCCGGATCGTTTTAGTGGGCGGATTCCCAGATCCGCGTTCGGATCATTCCTTGGCCAGTTCCTGTTGCACGGCCGCGGTTGCGGCGGCGGCCACGGTCGCCTTTTCCTCGTCCGACAGGTCTTCGTCATGCAGGTTGGGAATGGCCACGCGGACCTCGCGGCGGGCGAATTCGATGCCGTTCTCCTTGAACTGGTCCTTGACCCGGTTGTAGATCTCCTTGCGGATCGTGAACTGGGTCCCCGGCTTGGCCATGAACTTGCCGCGGATCACCATGCCGACATCATCGAAATCGAAGACGCCCTGGCTTTTGAACGGCTCAAGGAAATCGTCCTTGTAGGTCGGGTCCGCGATCATGTCGGCGCCGATTTTCTTGAAGATCTTCTTGACCTTGTTGGGATCGGTGTCGAACGGCACGGTGAACTTGAGCTTCATGATCACCCAGTCGCGGCTGTAGTTGGTCAGCTTGGCGATTTCGCCGTAGGGGATCGTGTGGACAAGGCCGCGGTGGTGGCGCAGCTGCATCGAGCGGACCGAGATCCGTTCGACCGTGCCCGTGGTGCCCCCCACGTCGACGTATTCGCCGATGCGGAAGGCGTCGTCGATCAGGAAGAACAGGCCGCCGACGATGTCGGACACCAGTTTCTGCGCGCCGAAACCGATCGCCAGGCCAAGGATCCCGGCCGACGCCAGAAGCGGGGTGGTGTCGATGCCAAGCGAGCCGATGGCCAGAAGGGCAAAGACCACGATGATCGCGCCCTGCGCCGCCATCAGCACCAGCGGCAGCACCGTCGTCAGGCGCGACCCGCCGCCGTGACCGCCGCCTTCACCGCCCGCGTCCGTCTCGCCGGGGGCATGGACGCTGGTCTGTTCCCGCGCCAGCCGACGGTTCACCCAAAGCGACGCCAGTTCGAAGGCGATGTAGCCCACCGCGCAGGTCATCACGAATTCGATCACGTGCGCGACCAGGCTTTCCTGTCCGTCCGGCAGGCTGAGCCGGATGTTCCAGATGTCGCGGATGATCATCGCGACCGCGGCGACCAGGATGACCCGGCCGATGCGGATATAGCTGCGCTTGGTGGATTCGTGGGCCGCCTGGGCCACCGGACCCTCGCCGATCATCGGCGGGACAAGGTGGCGTGTCAGGCTGCGGACCATGGTGTCCAGAAGCGGCGCGATCAGCAGCCAGAACAGGGTCTTGTAATGGGCCCCGCCCAGCAGCAGCGTGGTCTGTTCAAGCCCGATCAGCATGTTCACGACGACCCACATGCACACCGCGACGGTGATCATGTACCAGGGGTAGATGCGGGCGATCCATTGTTCGTAGCGGTTGGGGTGGTCCGCCCCGCCCAGCATCATCTTGCTCAGGGCCTCGCGGGCCTGCAGCGCGATGATGATCAGGTAGACATAGACCGCGCTGTCGAACCAGAAACCGATGCGCGTTTCGCCGACCGACGTGCCGAAGCGGGCGTTGAAATCGACCACGAAGATGGTCAGCCCGCCCAGGAAGATCAGGCCGACGATGTTGCGGTGCAGGTACTTGGCCCAATGGTCCGACACGGTCATCAGGCGGACGGCGGGCTTGTGGGGGGCCAGGACAAAGCGGGTCACGGCCGCACAGAGGCGCGGCATCCAGACAAGGTAGATCAGCAGCGGCCCGACGAAGGTGACCTCGTCCGGGGTCAGGATCACGCGTCCGACAATGCGGGCGACGATGTAGAAGGCCGCCAGGCCGATGATATCACGCACGAACCGGTGAAAGAGGAAGGTTATCGTGCCGATGAGGGTGCTTTTGCCTTCGGCATCCGGCACCGGTTCCTTCACCCAGGACCGGAACGCGGTCGAGACCAGCCGTTCGATCCCGTAGGCGATGGCCAGCATGATCACGGTCTTGAGCAGCATCAGCAGCACGCCGCCAAAGCCGTAGAAGGCGAAGAAGGCCGAGAAGGCGTGGAACTGGCCGGTGATCAGCAAGGGCAGGCGTTCGACCGACGTCAGGATCGACGAGGCGAAGGCGTTCAGGCTGACGGCGACGTCATGGGTCAGGGTGTCCGGTTCGGCCGGCGCGGCCGCCTGGCTTTTGGCCACCGCGTCGAGCCGGTCCAGAAGCATGACGCGGACCTGGTCGTCCGACATCCGCGCGACCATGGCCTGGACCGCATCGGGGGTCAGCGGATCGGGCAGTTGCGGCGCCGCGGCCGCGCCCGCCCCGGACCCCGCGCTTTTGCTGCCGGGCAGGTGTTGTGCCTGGGCGGAAACCGCAAATGTGATCGCCAGCACCGCAAGGCCGACGATCCGGAAAAGGTATGACATGGTGAGCCCCCGCGCTCTGATACCGGAAAACGCTGTCACCGTAGCAAGCGGCCTTTTTCCCGCAAGCACGCCGAACCTGACGATACGACAATCGGGGAAACCTGTGTGATCGAAGAGACGGGGAAAGAGAGGGGCAAGGGGGCAGGGCGCTGCGGGACGCGGACGCGCCGCAAGGATCACCGCAAAAAAAAGGCCGAGCACTAAGCTCGGCCAAAGTCCAACAGGGAGGTATGAAGATGATGCTCAGGTGAGCGGTATCATCTTCAATTGCGCATTTAGGGGGCGCACCGCGAACGATCAAGGATGATTGCCAAAAAGTCGGGCATTTCTGATATGCATTGTGCGCATAGCTAGACTTGTTCGAGCTCGCGCAGCTGCTTGCGGTGGGCGATGACCTCGTCCTGGACGAAGTCCCGGAAGGCGGCGATCCGTTGCGAATGCCGCAGTTCTTCGGGATAGGCGAGGAAGGTGGGGACGGGCGCCGATTCGATATCGGGCAAGACCCTGACCATGGCCGGAAAATCCTGCGCCAGGTAGTCGGGCAGGATGCCGATTCCAAGGTTGTTGAGCACAGCCTGAAGGACGCCGAAATAATTGTTCACCGTCAGCAGCGAACGCGGATTGAACGTCATCAGGTGCTGGGTCAGCAGGGCGCCGGCGGCCACCTGGGCCGACCGCGTGTTCTGCGAGATCAACCGGTGATCGGCGATTTCAAGGATATCGCTCGGCTCGCCCTCGCGGTCCAGGTAGTCGCGCGACGCATACAGCCGCATCTGCACGTTCATCAGCTTCTTGCGGATCAGGTCGGCCTGCGAGGGTTCCTTCATGCGGATGGCTACGTCGGCCTCGCGCATGGGCAGGTCCAGCACCCGTTCTTCAAGCATCAGGTCGACCTTGAGGTTGGGATACTTCTCGTAGAGCTTGGGCAGGCGCGGGGCCAGCCACATGGTGCCGAAACCGGTCGTGGTGGTCACGCGCAGTTCGCCGAACACCTCTTCCTCGCTGTCGCGGATCCGCGCGGCGGCGGCTTCCAGGCGCTTGGACATCGACCGCGTCGCGTCGAACAGCAATTCCCCCTGTTCGGTCAGGATCAGACCGCGCGCATGGCGGTGGAACAGGATCGCGCCCAGGCTTTCCTCCAGCGCACGGATCTGGCGGCTGACCGCAGATTGCGACAGGTTCAGCTTGTCACCGGCATGGGTGAGGCTGCCGGCATCCGCCACGGCATGAAAAATTCTCAGCTTGTCCCAGTCCATAACACTGCTTTCTTCTATACGAGACCGCGTTCGTCGACGTTGCTACGTACCCTTTAAGATAACCCTCACAAGGGCAACTTGATAGAAAACACTGTTCGGGTCAGCACGGTTGACCTATATTGGTCCAAGATGATGAATAAATGACCCAGATGGGAGGAGCCAGATGAGTCAGCAAAAGATTTCCCTGAATGATCGTTTTGACCTGAGCAAGAGCCCGGTTCTGTTGAACGGAACCCAGGCGCTTGTACGGTTGATGATGATGCAGAAGGCCCGCGACCGCGACGCGGGCTTCAACACCGCCGGCCTGGTGACGGGCTACCGGGGGTCGCCTCTTGGATCTGTCGACATGCAGATGTTGCGCGCGGGCAAGCAATTGGCAGAATATGACATCACGTTTCAGTCAGGTCTGAACGAGGATCTGGCCGCGACCGCGCTGTGGGGCAGCCAGCAGGCCGGCTTGCGGGGCGAGAACAAGTACGACGGGGTCTTCGGGCTTTGGTACGGCAAGGGCCCGGGCGTGGATCGGTCGGGCGATGCGATGAAACACGCCAACATGGCCGGCACGGCGCCCCTGGGCGGTGTGCTGATGGCGATGGGCGACGACCACACCGGCGAAAGTTCGACCGTGCTGCACCAGTCGGAATGGGCGCTGGTCGATGCCTACATGCCGGTGGTCAGCCCGGCGGGCGTGCAGGAGATCCTGGATTTCGGCATCTACGGCATTGCGCTGTCGCGCTTTGCCGGGGTCTGGGTCGGCCTGAAGACCATGAAGGACACGATCGAGACGACGGCAGTGGTCGATGGCTCGCCCGACCGGATGAAGCTGGTCACGCCGTCCTTCGACATGCCCGAAGGCGGTCTGAACATCCGCCTGCTGGACACGCCGGTGGCGCAGGAAACCCGGATGATCGACTACAAGCGCTTTGCGGCCGAGGCGTTTTCGCGCGCCAACGGCATGGACAAGCGCATGTGGGGCAAGCCCGGCGCCCGGATCGGCCTTGTCGCCGCCGGCAAGAACTGGCTGGACCTGGTCCATGCCATGTCGCTGCTGAACATCGACGAAAACGAAGCCGAACGGCTGGGCATCACGCTGTACAAGGTCGGCCAGACCTTTCCGCTGGACATGCAGGGATTCCATGACTGGGCCGAAGGGCTGGACCTGATCGTCGTGGTGGAAGAAAAGCGCAAGCTGATCGAAGTCCAGATCAAGGAAGCCATCTTTGATGACCGACGGGGCCGGCGGGTCTTTGGCTGGTACAAGGGCAGCGGCGCCGGCGGCATGCACGGGGAAGAGCTTTTCCCGACGCGCGGCGCGCTGGATCCGATCATGATCGCGGCCAAGCTGGGCGACATCCTGGTCGAAGAGGGGCGCGAGACGGACGGGATCAGGGCCGGCATCCAGGCGCTGGACGAGGCGCGGCGCAACGACAATGCCAAGGAGATCGCGGCGCGGGTGCCCTATTTCTGCTCGGGCTGCCCGCATAATACCTCGACCAAGGTGCCCGAGGGGTCGCGCGCCTATGCCGGGATCGGCTGCCATTACATGGCGCAGTGGATGGACCGCGACACGCTGGGCTTTACGCACATGGGCGCCGAAGGGGCGAACTGGATCGGCGAGGCGCCGTTTTCCACCACGAAGCACGTGTTCCAGAACCTGGGCGACGGGACCTACAACCATTCCGGCATCCAGGCGATCCGCGCGGCGCAGGCCGCCGGCACCAACATCACCTACAAGATCCTTTACAACGACGCCGTCGCCATGACCGGCGGACAGGCCAACGAAGGCGGGCTGTCGCCGCAGCGCATCGTGCAAGAGATCCGCGCGATGGGCGTGAAAGAGGTTGTCGTCGTCTATGACGAAAAGGAAGACGTCGACAAATCCACCTTCCCCAAGGGGCTGGAATTCCACGAACGGGCCGAGCTGGAGACCGTGCAGAAGCGCCTGCGCGAGGTCGAGGGCGTGTCGGCGATCGTCTACATCCAGACCTGCGCGGCCGAAAAGCGGCGGCGGCGCAAGCGGGGCAAGTTCCCCGATCCGGACAAGCGGGTGTTCATCAACAGTGACGTCTGCGAGGGCTGCGGCGATTGCGGCGTGCAGTCGAACTGCGTGTCCATCGTGCCGAAGGAAACCGAACTGGGCCGCAAGCGGGCGATCGACCAGTCGTCCTGCAACAAGGACTTTTCGTGCCTCAAGGGGTTCTGCCCGTCTTTCGTGACGCTGGAAGGCGCCAAGGTGCGCAAAGAGGCGACGACAGAGCTGGATCTGCCGCACCTGCCCGAACCGGCCCTGCCCACGATCAACGGCACCTGGAACGTCGTGATCACGGGCGTTGGCGGCACCGGCGTGGTGACCATCGGCGCGGTGATGGCGCAGGCGGCCCAGATCGACGGCAAGGGCGCCGGCATGATGGAGATGGCCGGACTGGCGCAGAAGGGCGGGGCGGTCGGCATCCATTGCCGGATCGCGGAAAAACCGGCCGACATCAGCGCCATTCGTGTCGCCACAGGCGAGGCTGACGCGCTGATCGGCGGCGACCTTGTGGTCAGCGCCGGGGCCAAGACGCTGGGGCTGACACGGCCCGGGCGGACGGGCGCCGTGGTCAACAGCCACGAGATCATCACCGGCGACTTCACGCGCAACACCGAATTCGCCCTGCCGGCGGATCGGCTGGAACTGGCGTTGCAGGCGCGGATGAAGGACCGGGTCGAATTGTTCGATGCGTCGGACCTGGCCAAGACCGTGCTGGGCGACTCCATCTTTTCCAACATGATGGTCTTTGGCGCGGCCTGGCAGAAGGGGCTGGTGCCGCTGAGCCATGCGTCGATCATGGCCGCGATCGAGCTGAACGGCGCGGCGGTGGAGCGGAACCAGCGCGCCTTCGAGATCGGTCGCTGGGCGATGCTGCACCCGAAGGAAGCGGCCGACATGCTGACCGACAAGGTGGTGCAGCTGCCGAAGTCTCTGGAAGACCGCATCGCCTATCGCGCCGACCACCTGACCCGGTTCCAGTCAAAGCGGCTGGCCAAGCGGTATCGGGCCATGGTTGACGGGATCGATGACGCCAAGGTCAAGGAAGCGGTCGCGCTGGGGTATCACAAGCTGTTGGCCTACAAGGACGAATACGAGGTCGCACGGCTGCTGGTAGACACGCGCGAAAAGGCGCAGGCCGAGTTCGACGGCGACTTCAGGATGTCGTTCCACATGTCCCCGCCGATCTTCGCCAAGGACGGCCCCGACGGGCGCCCGGTGAAACGGGAGTACGGCGAATGGATGCTGCGCGCATTGCGCGTGCTGAAGTCGTTCAAGGTCCTGCGCGGTGGTCTGCTGGACCCGTTCGCCCGCACCGAGGAGCGCAAGATGGAACGCGCGCTGATCGCCCAGTACGAGGCCGACATGGCCGACGTGCTGCCCGTGCTGACGCCCGCGACCCGGGATGCGGTCGTCGCGCTGGCGCGCCTGCCGCTGGACATCCGGGGCTTTGGCCCGGTCAAGATGGCGAACGAGGCGAAGGCGGCGAAACGGCGCGAGGAACTGCTGGTGTCGATCCGAGCAGGCGGTCCCGATCTTGCGAGCGCCGCGGAATAGGGCTGTTACGGTTCTGTCATAGTGACTATGTTATATGCCCAGACCGCCTGAGCGGTCTGGGAGGCTTACGGAGTCCAAGATGACATCGCGTCGTCACGTTGTTCGCGATATTACATACGCACATTCGGCCGAAACAAAGAGCGGCCGCGCCATGATCCGGCTGATGGAAAACACCACCGGGCGCCTTCGCTTGATCAAGCGCGCAAATGGATACGAGGCCGATATCGCGGCGGGCCGGGATTTCTGGGGC
The DNA here is from genome assembly GCA_003217735.2 of Marinibacterium anthonyi. Classification (GTDB taxonomy): domain Bacteria; phylum Pseudomonadota; class Alphaproteobacteria; order Rhodobacterales; family Rhodobacteraceae; genus Marinibacterium; species Marinibacterium anthonyi. The sequence goes on from CP031585.1 coordinate 2,109,023, forward strand.
GTCATGGTCGAACGCTACGGGCTGACGCTGGACGTGGTGGGCGGATCGCTGGACAACATCCCGCGCGAAGGTCCGCTGATTCTGATCGCGAACCACCCGTATGGCATCCTCGACGGGCTGATGATGGGGCATATCCTGTCCGTCACCCGGGGCGATTTCCGCATCCTGGCGCACCGGGTCTTCCGCAAGGCCGAGGATCTGAACCGCATCATCCTGCCGATCTCGTTCGACGAGACGAAAGAGGCGGTGAAGACCAATATCGAAACCCGCAAGGAAGCGCTGCGCTACCTGGGCGACGGCGGGGCGATCGGGATCTTTCCGGGCGGCACCGTGTCGACGGCGGCCAAGCCGTTTTCACGACCCATGGATCCGGGCTGGCGGGGGTTCACCGCGCGGATGGTGGGCAAGAGCAACGCCACCGTGGTGCCGGTTTTCTTCGAGGGATCGAATTCGCGGCTGTTCCAGCTGGCAAGCCATATCCACTATACCTTGCGCATGGGTCTTCTGATCAAGGAATTCCACAAGCGCATGGATGCCCCGGTGCGGATGGTCATCGGAAAACCCATCGGGCGCGACGTTCTGGACCCATTGGCGAAAGACAGCAAAGCGATGATGGATTTCCTTCGCAAATCAACGTATGAGCTGTCTCCAAAGCCGCTTCGATCTTACGAATACGGCTTCGAGTTTGAAGAGAAGCACCGCGCCTGACCCCGTATCTGATCCCACATCTGATCCCGTACCTGATCCCATGTCCGTAGGCATTTTCGATTCCGGCCTGGGCGGCCTGACCGTCCTTGATGCCGTGGCCAAAAGGCTGCCAGACGTCGCTTTCCGCTACTACGCGGATAGCGCGAACGCCCCTTATGGCGTGCGCGAGGCCGACGATGTCTATCGGCTGACGAAATCCGCCGTGACATGGCTGTGGGACAATGGCTGCGACCTGGTGATCCTGGCCTGCAACACCGCCTCGGCCGCCGGACTGCGGCGGATCCAGGAAGAAGGCGTGCCGCCGGGCAAGCGCGTGCTGGGCGTCTTCGTGCCGCTGATAGAGGCGCTGACCGAACGCCAGTGGGGCGACAATTCCCCGCCGCGCGAGGTTGCCGTGAAGCATGTGGCGCTGTTCGCCACGCCCGCCACCGTGCGCAGCCGGGCGTTTCAGCGGGAACTGGCCTTTCGGGCCATCGGTGTGGACGTCGAGGCCCAAGCCTGTGGCGGCGTGGTCGATGCGATCGAGGACGGCGACATGATCCTGGCCGAGGCGCTGGTGCGCTCCCACGTGGATGCGCTGAAGCGCAAGATGCCGGAACCGCAGGCCGCGATCCTGGGCTGCACCCATTACCCGCTGATGCAGGACACCTTCCAGGAGGCCCTGGGCCCCGATGTGCAGGTCTTCAGCCAGGCCGCGCTGGTGGCGGAGAGCCTGGCCCATTACCTGGGTCGCCACCCCGGCATGCTGGGCGCGGGCGATGCGGGCTACGTGACCACCGGCGATCCGCGCAAGGTAAGCGATCGGGCGACACAGTTCCTCCGACGACAGATCGCCTTTTCGTCCGTCTGAGACGTCCCGTCCTCTTGTCCCCCAGCGATGGGCTGTGCCAATCGCTACCCCAACATGTCTGTCGAGGTCCCACATGACCCATTCCATCGCCATCCTTGGCGCCTCCGGCTATACCGGCGCTGAACTTGTCCGGCTGATCGCCACCCACCCGAGCTTTGAAATCAAGGCCTTGTCCGCCGATCGTAAAGCGGGTCAGGCGATGGCCGAGGTGTTTCCCCACCTGCGCCACCTGGACCTGCCGATCCTGACCCGGATCGAGGAGATCGATTTCAGCCAGATCGACCTGTGCTTTTGCGCCCTGCCGCACAAGACCAGCCAGGCGGTGATTTCCCAGCTGCCGCGCGATCTGAAGATCGTCGATCTGTCCGCCGATTTCCGGCTGCGCGACGCGGCGGCCTACGAGAAGTGGTACGGCAATCCCCATGCCGCGATGGATCTGCAGGCCGAGGCCGTTTACGGCCTGACCGAATTCTACCGCGACGAGATCAGGGGCGCGCGGCTGGTGGCCGGCACGGGGTGCAACGCGGCGGCCGGGCAATTCGCGCTGATGCCGCTGGTCAGGGCCGGGGTGATCGCGCTGGACGAGATCATCATGGACCTGAAGGCGGCCGTGTCGGGCGCGGGCCGGTCGCTGAAGGAAAACCTGCTGCATGCCGAGCTGTCCGAAGGCTATCACGGCTATTCGATGGGCGGCACGCACCGGCACCTGGGCGAGTTCGACCAGGAGTTTTCCAAGGCCGCGGGGCGCGAGGTGCGGGTGCAGCTGACGCCGCATCTGCTGCCGGCGAACCGGGGCATCCTGATGACCTGCTACGTCAAGGGCGACCCGGACATCATCCACGCGACCCTGGCCGAAGCCTATGCGGATGAGCCGTTCCTGGTGGTCCTGCCCAAGGGCGAGGCGCCGTCGACGCATCACGTGCGGGGATCGAATTTCTGCCATGTGGGCGTGGTGCCGGACCGGATCCCGGGGCGGGCGATCGTGGTGTCGGTGATCGACAACCTGACGAAAGGGTCATCGGGGCAGGCATTGCAGAACGCCAACCTTATGCTAGGGGAAGAGGAGACATCGGGCCTGATGCTGGCGCCCATGTTCCCGTAATGTCGTGAGGAGGCGATCATGAAGGGGTTGAAGAAGAAACGTCGGATCCAGGTGATTGTCGCGGCCTTTGCCGCGCTGGCGATTTCGACGGCCCTGATCGGCTATGCGCTGCGCGACGGCATCAACTATTTCCGCGCGCCGTCGCAGGTGGTGGAAGACCCGCCAACGCCCGGCGAGGTCTTTCGCCTGGGCGGGTTGGTCGAGGAAGGCACGCTGGTGCGCGGCGCGGGCGAGACGGTGCGGTTTTCCGTGACCGATGGCGGCGCGTCGATCCCGGTGACCTTCACCGGGGTTCTGCCCGATCTGTTCGACGAGAAGCAGGGCATGGTCGGCACGGGGCGCTACGTGAACGGCGTCTTCGAAGCGACCGAGATCCTGGCCAAGCACGACGAGACCTACATGCCCAGGGAGGTCATCGACGCGCTGAAGGCGCAGGGGGTCTACGAGGCGCCTGAACCGGGCAGCTGATCGCGGTTTTCCGAAGCGGTGCGGCGGCTTGGTCGGCGCGCCGGGTATTTTGGGCCAGAAAGAAGCAGCAGGCGCCGCGCCCCGGGGCAACGTGCGCTGCTGGGGGCCGGCGTTAAGGTTTCGGTCGCAGGTTTCGTCGCGGTTTCAACGCGAAGAGGCGGCCATGCAGACAGTGCGCGAGATTGCCGAAGAAATTGTCGCCCGCGAAGGCGGGTATGTGAACGATCCCGACGATCCCGGCGGGGCGACGAAATACGGGGTGACCATTCACACCATGCGGCGGCTGGGGCTGGACCTGGACGGGGACGGCACGGTCGGCGTGGCGGATGTGAAGGCGCTGAGCCGCGGGCAGGCGGTGGACATCTTCATCCAGCATTACTTTCAGCGGCCCCGGATCGCGGAATTGCCCCGCGAGATCCAGCCAAGTGTCTTCGACATGTACGTCAATGCCGGGTCCAACGCGGTCAAGATCCTGCAGCGGCTTCTGTGCGAGATGGGCTACGGGGTATCGGTTGACGGCGCCATCGGGCCGCAGACGATCGGCGCCTGCGGCGATGCGGCGCAGCCCGATCCGGTGGTGCTGCGCGATGCCTACGGGGTGGCGCGGCGGAACTATTATTTCAGCCTAGCGGATCAACGCCCGGCCAGCCGGAAATACGCGCGCACGCGCGCCGGGGGCAAGGGCGGCTGGATCCGGCGGGCCGAGGAATTCCTGTCGCCGCGTTTTCACCTGAGTGGCGCGGCCTTCGACGCACGGGTGGCGGCATGGGGCTGATCGACGGGGCGCTGGGGATGGTCTTTGGCGGCGGGCGCAATGTCGTGGCCGAGACCGTGGAGCTGTTTCGCGAAAACGCGGACAAGGGCGCGATGCGGGCAGCCGGGGTGCAGAGCCAGGCGATGGGCCAGCTGGCGGCCGAGTTCAGGCCGGGGCGGCGGAGCGTCTTCGACGCCGTGATGGACGCGGTGAACCGGATCCCGCGCCCCGCGATGGCGCTGGGGACGCTGGGGCTGTTCGTGTCGGCCATGGTGGACCCGATCTGGTTCGCGGCGCGGATGCAGGGCATTGCGCTGGTGCCGGAACCGCTGTGGTGGCTGCTGGGGGTGATCGTGTCGTTCTATTTCGGCGCGCGTCACCAATCCAAGACCCAGTCCTTTCAGCGCGAGATCGCCGAGACGATGACCCGGGTGCCGCAGGTGGTCGAGAACCTGCAGAGTCTGCAGGCGCTGCGGTCGGACACGCCCGGCGTCGCCGATACCGCGCCGGATGCGGGGCTGACGCTGGCTTCGGTCCGGCCCGGCGACAACCCGGCGCTGGACGCCTGGCGTCAGATGCGGGCCGCATGACATGACACAGGCGTGACCAAGCGCCCCGGGGGGACGGATGGAAAACCGTTGGCGCTTCCGGGGCGCGGATCTATACCAGAGGGCATGATTACAGAGCTCGGCCACTTTGCCCTCGTCCTCGCCTTCCTGGTCGCCATCGTCCAGGCGGTTGTTCCCATGATCGGCGCGGCGAAACGCTGGCCCGGATGGATGGCGGTCGCGGAACCGGCCGCTTCGGCCCAGTTCCTGCTGACGGCGTTCAGCTTCCTCGCCCTGATGTGGGCCTTCGTGACATCGGATTTCTCGCTGCGGCTGGTGGTGCTGAATTCGCATTCCGCCAAGCCGCTGCTGTACAAGATCAGCGGGACCTGGGGGAACCACGAAGGGTCGATGATGCTGTGGGTGCTGATCCTGACGCTGTTCGGCGCCACGGCGGCCTGGTTCGGGGGCAACCTGCCGCCCACGCTGCGCGCCCGCGTTCTGGCCGTGCAATCGTCCATCGCGGTGGCGTTCTTTGCCTTCATCCTCTTTACCTCGAACCCGTTCTTGCGGATGGCCGTGCCGCCGTTTGACGGGCAGGACCTGAACCCGCTGCTGCAGGATCCGGGGCTCGCGTTCCATCCGCCGTTCCTCTACCTCGGCTACGTGGGCCTCAGCATGGCGTTTTCCTTCGCCGTCGCTGCCCTGATCGAAGGCCGGGTGGATGCCGCCTGGGCCCGCTGGGTGCGGCCCTGGACGCTGGCGGCCTGGATCTTCCTGACCATCGGCATCGCGTTGGGGTCCTGGTGGGCCTATTACGAGCTGGGCTGGGGTGGCTTCTGGTTCTGGGATCCGGTGGAAAACGCGTCCTTCATGCCCTGGCTGCTGGCCGGCGCGCTGCTGCATTCCGCCATCGTGGTGGAAAAGCGCGAGGCGTTGAAAAGCTGGACCATCCTGCTGGCGATCCTGGCCTTCGGATTTTCGCTGATCGGGACGTTCATCGTGCGGTCGGGCATCATCACATCGGTCCATGCCTTTGCCAACGATCCCGAACGCGGCGTCTTCATCCTGATGATCCTGGCCTTCTTCACCGGCGGCGCGCTGACATTGTTCGCGATCCGCGCCCAGTCGATGGAGGCCAAGGGAGTCTTTGGCATGGTCAGCCGAGAAAGCGCGCTGGTGGTGAACAACATCCTGCTGGCGGTCGCGGCCTTCGTGATCTTCGTGGGCACGATCTGGCCGGTGGTGGCGGAAATGGTGTTCGACCGGAAACTGTCCGTCGGGCCGCCGTTCTTCAACATGGCCTTCACGCCCTTCATCGTCACCCTGGCAGCCGTCCTGCCGGTGGGCGCCATGCTGCCGTGGAAGCGGGGCAGCTTGCGCCGCACGATGCTGCCGCTCTGGCCGGTGCTGGGGGTGTCGGTGGCTCTGTGCGGGCTGGCCTTCGCGCTGCACACGGGCAAAAGCGCGGCAGGTCCCCTGGGTGTCCTGCTGGGCGTCTGGGTGATCGGCGGGACCATGGTCGATCTGTGGCGGCGGACCGGGCGCGGGGCCGGGCGGCTGGCCCGGCTGACGCGGCTGTCGCGCGCCGACTGGGGCAAGGCGGTGGCGCATGCGGGGCTGGGTGTCACGATCTTCGCCATCTGCGCGCTGATCGCCTGGCAGAAGGAAGACATCCGTGTCGCCTATCCCGGGCAGCCGTTCACCGTGGGCGATTACGACATGGTGCTGGACAAGGTGACGTCGCAACGGGGGCCGAACTATTTTGCCACCGTGGGCCACGTCGTGGTCTTCCGGAAGGGCAAGGAACTGACGCGCCTGTCGCCGGAAAAGCGCAATTATCCGGTGGCGCGCATGCCCACGACCGAAGCCGCGATCGACTTCCGCGTGCTGCGCGACCTCTACGTGGTGATCGGCGACCGCCAGGATGACGGCGGCTGGACCATGCGGACCTATATCAAGCCGTTCGCGTCCTGGATCTGGGCGGGCTGCCTGATCATGGCCCTTGGCGGCGCGTTGAGCCTGTCCGACCGCCGCTTCCGCGTGGCGGCCGGCGCGCGCAAGACCACCGCCGTCGGCGTACCGGCGGAATGAAGGCCCTGCGCTGGATCCTGCTTGCCGTGACCCTGGCCCTGCCGATGGTCACGGCCCTGCCGGCAGCCGCCGTGCAACCCGACGAGGTGCTGGCCGATCCGGTGCTGGAAGAACGGGCGCGCGAGATTTCGAAAGGCCTGCGCTGCCTGGTCTGCCGGAACGAAAGCATCGACGAATCGAACGCCGACCTGGCGCGTGACCTGCGGATCCTGGTGCGCGAACGGCTGGTGGCGGGCGACAGCGACGACGAAGTCGTGGAATTCGTCGTCGACCGCTACGGGGAATACGTGCTGCTTCAGCCCCTGACCACGGGGGCGAACTGGCTGCTCTGGGCGGCCGGGCCCGCGATGTTCCTTCTGGCGGCGGGCACGGCGCTGATGTTCCTGCGGGGCCGGGCAAGGGCCGACGCGCCGACCGAGGCGGGGCTGAGCGCGGAGGAAGAAGCGCGGCTGCGGGCGATCCTGAAGGACGAGGACGCGCCGAGCACCGAAGAAAGCACGGGGCGCGCCTGACGTCGGGTTCCGCTGGTCTTGGCCGCGAACCCTGCCACCATGCGCCGCGACAGGGACGGAGATCACGCAATGGATTACACCACCATCACCTACGCGGTCACGGATGCGGTCGCGGTCATCACCATGAACCGGCCGGACAAGTACAACGCGCTGAACGGCCAGATGCGGGCCGAACTGACCCATGCCGTCCGCGCCGCCCCCGGCGATGGCGCGCGGGTGGTCGTGCTGACAGGCGCGGGCAAGGCCTTCTGTTCCGGGCAGGACCTGGGCGACCGATCCAGCGCGGCCAATGCTGACCTGGAACGCACCCTGCGCGAGGAATACGGGCCGCTGGTCCTGGCGATCACCGAATGCCCCCTGCCGACGATCTCGGCGGTCAACGGGCCCGCCGCGGGGGCCGGGGCGAACCTGGCGCTGGCCGCGGACGTGGTGATCGCCACCGAAAGCGCCTATTTCCTCGAGGCCTTCACCCGCATCGGCCTGATCCCCGATGCCGGCGGCACCTGGTTCCTGCCGCGCCAGATCGGGTTCGCCAAGGCGATGGGCGCGGCCCTGTTCGCCGAAACCATCCCGGCCCGGCAGGCCGAGGCCTGGGGGCTGATCTGGGAAGCGGTCGAGGATGCGGGGTTCGAAGCCCGGTGGAAGGCGCGCGCGGCACACCTGGCCAAGGGGCCGACACAGGCCTACCTGGCCGCCAAGACGGCAATCCGGCAAAGTTCCGGCAACGATCTGGATGCGCAGCTGTCGCTGGAGGCGCAACTGCAGGGCGCCTGCGGCAAGACGCGGGATTTCCAGGAAGGCGTCATGGCGTTCCTTGAAAAGCGTCCCGCCAGTTTCGAAGGCCGCTAGGGGGCGCTGCCCCCGTCCTCCGCTGGAGGACTCCCCCGAGGTATTTGACCAAGGTGAAGACACGGGCGGCGCGCTGCTGCTTCTTTCTCTTTGCAAATACCCGGCGGCGCGGCATCGCCCGCGAGACATGTCAGAAAAAAGCGCCCCGGAACCTAATCCGGGGCGCCATCGATTCGAGGTATCGCCGCGTTCAGCGGTTTTCGATATCCACGTAGTCGCGCAGCGTGGCGCCGACATACAGCTGGCGCGGGCGGCCGATCTTGTGTTCGGGATCCGACAGCTGTTCCTTCCACTGCGAGATCCAGCCGACGGTCCGCGACAGGGCGAAGATCGGCGTGAACATCGAGGTCGGGAAGCCCATCGCCTCGAGGATGATCCCCGAGTAGAAGTCGACGTTCGGGAACAGTTTCTTGTCCGCGAAATACGGATCTTCCAGGGCCTGCTTTTCCAGTTCCTTGGCGACCTGCAGCACCGGGTTGTTTTCCACACCCAGCAGATCCAGGACCTCGTCCGCCGATTGCTTCATGACCGTCGCGCGGGGGTCGAAGTTCTTGTAGACCCGGTGGCCGAAGCCCATCAGGCGGAAGGGATCGTTCTTGTCCTTCGCGCGGGCGATGAATTCCGGGATCCGGTCGACCGTGCCGATTTCCTTCAGCATCTCCAGGCAGGCCTGGTTGGCGCCGCCGTGGGCGGGGCCCCAGAGGCAGGCGATGCCGGCGGCGATGCAGGCGAACGGGTTCGCGCCCGACGACGACGCCAGGCGCACCGTCGAGGTAGAGGCGTTCTGTTCGTGGTCCGCGTGCAGCGTGAAGATCCGGTCCATCGCGCGGCTCAGGATCGGGTTGACCACGTATTCCTCGGCCGGCACGGCAAAGCACATGCGCAGGAAGTTCGACGCGTAATCCAGCTCGTTCAGCGGATACACGAAGGGCTGGCCCACGTGGTACTTGAAGGCCCAGGCCGCGATCGTCGGCATCTTGGCGATCAGGCGGATAGAGGCGACTTCGCGCTGCCAGGGATCGTTGATGTCGGTCGAGTCGTGGTAGAAGGCCGACATCGCGCCGACCACGCCGACCATGATGGCCATCGGGTGGGCGTCGCGGCGGAAGCCACGGAAGAAATACTGCATCTGTTCGTGCAGCATCGTGTGGTTGGTCACACGGCTTTCGAAATCTTCCAGCTGGGCCGCGGTCGGCAGTTCGCCGTACAGCAGCAGGTAGCAGACTTCCAGGTAATGCGACTTGGATGCCAGCTGGTCGATCGGGTAGCCGCGGTGCAGCAGCTCGCCCTTGTCACCGTCGATGAAGGTGATCGTGCTCCGGCAGGACGCGGTCGAGGTGAAGCCGGGGTCGTAGGTAAAGACGTCGGCACCGCTGTAGAGCTTGCGGATATCAACCACGTCGGGCCCGGCCGAGGGCGAGTGAACTGGAAGCTCGACGGTCTTTCCGTCGACAGTCAACGTCGCTGTATTGCTGGGTTCGGTCATTGGACTCCCTCCTTACAGGGGCGGGGCCCGGTATGGTCCCGCTCAGAACAGGGCCCGCGCGAAAGGCGCAGGCCCGGTTGGCACGGGGCGGGGCTCAACCCGCCGCATCGGTGAGCCGGGCGATCGTTTCCTCACGGCCCAGAAGCACCATCATATCAAACACCGAAGGCGTCGCGGCGCGTCCGGCCAAGGCGGCCCGGAGCGGTGCGGCGAGCTTGCCGAACTTGGTCCCCTGCGCGTCGGCGAAGGCGTTCAGCGCGGCCTCCAGCGTGTCACGGGACCAGCTAGCATTTTGCAGATGCGGCGTCAAATCGCGCAGCATACCACGGGATACCGAATCGAGACTTTTCTCGGCTTTCGCATCGGGTTGTATTGGCCGATCCGTTAACACGAAGTGTGCCTTATCAAGAAGTTCGGGAAACGTCTTCGCGCGGTCCTTCAGGCAGTACATCGCGGCTTCCAGCGCGTCCCCCTTGCCCGCGCCCAGCGGTGGCAGGGCGGCGGCGGCCAGATATGCCTCGATTTCGTGCCGCAACGCGGCATCCTCGCTGATCGCGATATGTTGACCGCAGAGGTTTTCCAGCTTCTTCGTGTCGAACCGCGCCGGGCTCTTGCCGATTCCATCCAGGTCGAACCAGTCCTTCGCCTGCGTGTCGGTGAAGAATTCGTCGTCCCCGTGGCTCCATCCCAGGCGGGCCAGGTAGTTGCGCATGCCGGCGGCCGGATAGCCCATGGCCTGGTATTCCTGCGCCCCCAGCGCGCCGTGGCGCTTGGACAGTTTCTTGCCGTCGGGCCCGTGGATCAGCGGGATATGCGCCCAGACCGGGACGTCCCAGCCCATGGCGTCATAGATCATCATCTGGCGCGCGGCGTTGTTCAGGTGGTCGTCGCCCCGGATCACGTGGGTCACGCCCATGTCGTGGTCGTCCACCACCACCGCCAGCATGTAGACCGGTGTGCCGTCGCCGCGCAGCAGGACCATGTCGTCCAGCTGATCGTTGCGGATCGTCACGTCGCCCTGGACCTGGTCGCGGATCACCGTCGTGCCGTCCTGTGGGGCCTTGATGCGGATCACGTAGGGCGCGTCGGGCCAGGTCGCGGGATCGGCATCGCGCCAGGGCGAATGGAACAGCGTCGACCGGCCCTCGGCCTTGGCGGCCTCGCGGAAGGCGGCGATTTCTTCCTGGGTGGAATAGCAGCGATAGGCCTTGCCGTCCGACAGCAGCTGACGGGCCACCTCGGCATGGCGGGGCGCGCGGTCGAATTGGCTGATGACCTCGCCGTCGTGGTCCAGGCCCAGCCAGGACAGGCCCTGCAGGATGGCGGCGGTGGCTTCGGGGGTCGACCGTTCGCGGTCGGTGTCCTCGATTCGCAGCAGGAATTTCCCGCCGCGGCCGCGGGCGTAAAGCCAGTTGAAAAGCGCCGTGCGGGCGCCGCCGATATGAAGGAAACCGGTCGGCGAGGGGGCGAAGCGGGTGATGACGGGGGCGGTGGTCTCGCGGGTCACTGGGGGGCGTTTACCTTTTGCTAACCATGCAGGTGATAAGGTTCGAGCCTGTCTAGCGAGCCCACAGTGAAGGGGCAAGATGCGCGAACCGGCCTGGGTTGAAACAGCCCTTTGGGGACAGCGGGGTTACTTGTTTCCCTGGGCGCCGGTTTGTGTCGCAGCCGGAATAGGGGTCTATTTCGCGCTGCGGAGCGAGCCTGGCCTGGTCGTCTATATGGCCATGGCCGGGTTCGTCCTTTTCTTCTCCATACTGGCATACCTGCGGCCCGGGGCGTTTTCGCCGCTGGCGGTGGCATTGGCGCTGATGGCCGGCGGGGTGTGCCTGGCCGGGGTGCGCGCGCATATGGTCGCCGCGCCGACCCTGGGCTTTCGGTACTATGGCCCGATCGAAGGGCGGATCGTGGCGCTGGACCGGTCGGCCTCGGACGCGCCGCGGATGACGCTGGACCGGGTGGTGCTGCGCGATGTGCGCGATGTGCCGGCGCGGGTGCGGTTGTCGCTGCACGGGCCGCAGACCGACCTGGTGCCGGGGCAGCGGGTGATGACCACCGGCCACCTGTCGCCGCCGCAGGGTCCGGCCGAACCCGGCGGGTTCGATTTCCGCCGCCACGCCTGGTTCCAGTCGCTGGGCGCGGTGGGCTATACGCGGGTCGCGGTGCTGACGGCCGCGCCGGCGGAGTCCGGCGAATGGGCGATGCGGATCTTTGCCCTGCGCATGGCGATCTCGGCCCGGATCCGGGCGCATCTGCCGGGCGATACCGGCGGCTTTGCCGCTGCGGTGACGACGGGGGACCGCTCGGGCATCGGGCAGGCGCCTCTGGCTGCGCTCAGGGCGTCGAACCTTGCGCATCTGCTGGCGATATCGGGTCTGCACATGGGGCTGTTGGCCGGGGTGGTGTTTTCCGGCCTGCGGATTGGGCTGGCGTGGATCCCGTGGATCGCGCTGCGCTGGCCGATCCGCAAGGTGGCGGCCGTCGGCGCGTTGCTGGCGGCGGCGGGTTACCTGGCGCTGTCGGGGGGCAATGTTGCCACGGAACGGGCCTTCATCATGGTGGCCATGGCGCTGATCGCGGTGCTGTTCGACCGCCGCGCCGTGTCGCTGCGGGCGGTGGCGCTGGCCGCGCTGATCGTCCTTGCGCTGCGCCCCGAGGCATTGCTGTCGCCCGGGTTCCAGATGTCCTTTGCCGCGACAACCGCACTGGTCGCGGTCTTCACCGCGCTGCGTGGGCTGGATTCGGCGCGCCTGCCAAAATGGGTGCGCCCGGTGTCCGGCCTGGTGCTGTCCTCGGCTGTTGCCGGGCTGGCCACGGCGCCGGTGGCGGCGGCGCATTTCAATGCGCTGGCGCCCTACGGGCTGGTGGCGAACCTGGTGTCGGTGCCGGTCATGGGCACGATCGTCGTGCCGGCCGCGGTGATCGCCGCCTGCCTTGCGCCCTTCGGGCTGGA